>CALSBN010000090.1:0-17943 GCA_943373185.1 Opitutus sp. GAS368
TTCTGTGGCTCCACTCCGAGCAGCAGCGTATAAAGCCCCGTCACCATCAGCCGCTGGATGTGGTGGGCGTAGCCGTATTCCAGCGTCTGCCCGATGCTCTGCTTCAGACAGTTCATCTCGCACTTCCCCGTCCAATAAAAGTCAGGCAACTTCTCTTTCGCGCCCAACGCATTCAGCCCCGCGTAGGCCGGCATCTTCAGCCAGTAAATCCCCCGCACATACTCCCGCCACCCGAGGATCTGCCGGATGAATCCTTCGGCGCTCGCGAGGTGGACCTGCCCATCACGAAATGCCCGCTCCGCCGCCGCCACGACTTCGCGCGGGTTGAGCAGTTTCAGGTTCATCACCGTCGAAATTCGCGAGTGAAACAGCCACGGCTCGTCCGTCCACATCGCGTCCTGAAACTGCCCGAAACTGGGCAACCGATGTTCGATGAAGTCCGCCAAGGTCGCCCGCGCCGCCTCCGGTGTCACCGGCCACGCGAAATCCTTCAGCTCGCCCGGGTGTTTCGAAAACCGTTTCTCCACCAGCGCCAAAACCACGCGCGTCGTCGCGTCGGGTTGGGTCAGCAACGGCGCCTTCAGTTTTTCCGCGGCCGGGCCGCCTTTCTTAAACGCCCCGCGGTTGTCGTGGTCGTAGTTCCACTCCCCGCCCTCCGGCTCCCCTTTCTTGTCGAGCAACACGCGGTGCTTCCGCCGCACTTCCCGGTAAAAAAACTCCATCCGCAGCATCTTCCGGCCTTCGGCGTGGGCCGCAAAATCCGCCCGCGTCTGGAAAAAGTGCAGGTCTTCCCGCACGTCGAGCGGTCGCTTCACTTTCTTCGCCAGCGCCGTCATCGCCTCCTGCACCCGCCACTCGCCCGCCTCGGTCATGATGAGCCGCTCCGGCTTCAACTCCCCCACCGCGCGCGCCAGTTCGCCGGCTAAGGTCTGCGTGTTTCCGGCGTCATCCAGTTCCACATAGTTTACCCGCCGCCCGAGCTTTTTTTGCGCATCCCGAAAGTGCCGCATCGCCGCCAAAAACACCGCGATTCTCGGTTTGCTCGTCCACACGTGCTCCGACTCTTCCGCGACCTCCGCCATCCACACCGCATCCTGTTTCGCGTCAAAACCGTCGAGCGCCGATGCCTCCGCGTCCAATTGGTCGCCCAGCACCACCACCAGATTCCGCACCGGTTTGATCATAAAACTGCTTGGTCAGTCTCCGACCACGACATCCGGGCCACGCAGCGCCTTAAACGCCGCCAACGCTTCATCCCGCGCCTTGGCGTGGTTCACCATCGGCCCCGGATAATTCTTCCCGAGCTCCACTCCCGCCCGCGCCAACACCGCCGCCGGCGCCTCCCACGGCGCGTGAATGTGCTCCGCCGGCAACTTCGCCAGCTCCGGCACCCACCGCCGCACATAGTCGCCGTCGGCATCAAAACGCGTCCCCTGCAGCACCGGAGCAAACACGCGGAAATACGGCGCCGCATCCGCCCCGCACCCCGCGCTCCACTGCCAGCCGAGCGTGTTGCTCGCGAGATCGGCATCGACCAGCGTGTCCCAAAACCACGCCGCGCCGTGCGTCCAGTTGAGCCGCAGGTGTTTCACCAAAAACGAAGCCACCACCATGCGCACGCGATTGTGCATCCAGCCCGTGTGCCATAGCTGCCGCATCCCCGCGTCGACGATCGGATAGCCGGTCTGCCCGCGTTGCCACGTCCGCAGTTTTTTCCCGTCCGCATCCTCGGCCCATCGGAATTTCTCAAAATCCGCCCGCAACGGCCGCTCCGGCGTGTGCGGAAAATGAAACAACAGATGATGGGCAAACTCCCGCCACCCGATCTCGCTCAGAAAAACCCGCGCCCCGTTGCTCGACGGAAACACCCCGGACGCCTTCGACTCCGCCGCCACCGCCGCCCACACCTGCCGCGGCCCGATTTCCCCAAAGTGCAGCCACGGCGAGAGCATCGAGGTCCCGTCGCGGTCCGGCAAATTTCGCGCGTCCGCATAGTTGTCCATCGCGCGCACGACAAAGGTCTTCAACCGCGCTGCCGCCCCCGCTTCGCCCGGCTGCCACGTCGCGGCCAGCCCCCCGTCCCAATTGATTCTCGGCCGCAACTCCAGCTCCGCCAGCTCCAGCGATTTCGGCCACGTTGCCGGCGCCACGATCGTCTTCTCGGCAAACTTAACCGCCGGCGGCACCGGCAACGTCAGGCAGTGTTTCCAAAACGGCGTAAACACCTGAAACGGCTTGCCCTGCTTGTTCTGAATCGTGTGCGGCTCGAACAGCACCGCGCCGCAAAAACTCTTCGCCTCGACCCCGCCCGCCGTCAGCTCGGCCTTGATCGTGGCATCCCGCGCGATCACCGCCGGTTCATAACGCCGATTCCAAAACACCGCGCCCGCACCGGTCGCCTTCACCAATTCCCGCAAGACTTCCGCCGCGCTGCCCCGGGCGATCACCAGCCGCGATCCGCGCTCCCGCAAACTCGCGTCGAGCGCCGCGAGCGCGTGGTGCAACCACCACCGCCCCGCCCCGCCCATCGGCCAATTTCCGTCCGCCGCATCGTCCAAAACATACACCGGCACGACCGGGCCGCCCCGCCCCACCGCCGCCGCGAGCGCCGGATTATCCTGCAACCGCAGATCCTGCCGAAACCAAACGAGGGTGGGAGTGACCGCCATACGCCCGAAGGAGCCCCACCCCCGCCGCAAAGCAAGCCACCCGGAACCAAATTTCCGCCCACCCGCCCCTACCCTACTTCCCACAACTACCCAAACCCCCGCGCCAGCCACGGTTAGTTGCCGACGGCCCGCTCGATTTCTTCCTTCCCCTACTTCGCCACCGCCGGCGCATACACTCGCGCCAGCTCCAACATGAGTCGCTCGAGGTCGCGGTAGTAATCGGCCTCAGCCGCTTTGGACTTGGTCTCCCGTAACGCCTCCACAGCCAGCTCCAATTCATCCCGTCGCGCGCGTTGCTCCGGCGTGAGCTTCTCCTCGGCGTCGCTCCGCACGAGCGGCAAATTCCGGGCGCGCGTGCCGTCAAGTTCTGCGCCGTCTTTCGCTTTCTTCGTCGCCCGCGTCCCCCGGAACCACTCCGCCGGCGTCCCCAATCCGTCGCCATTGTCATCGATCAGGGCGTGCTCCGTCGCCAGCCGGCCTTCCGTCTTGTAAAACTCTTTCACCCGCGCCGACGCGCTGAGGAACGCCTCCAAAAGCGACGTCTGTCCGTCTTGGTCGAGGTCGCTTTTCGCGTCGCCGATCGCCTCCGCCAAGTAGGGACCGAACCGCGCGAAATTCTGCTCTTTGCCCGTCCTCGTGGCGGTGACCACCACCCGGTTCGGCCCGGACAATTTCCCGATAAACGGCGCGCTCGCCGAGGCCGTGTTGATCACCGCCAGCGGTCGCCCGAACGGCTTGAGCCACGCCGCCAAGTCGCCTGCCGCCAAGTCGGGCCCGCGCAAATTGAACTTCGATTCCTTCCCGTCGAACGTGCCGTGTCCGATCATCACGACCCAGAGCTCACCGGTGCCGGCCTTCGGCTCCGCCTCCAGCGTCCGCTTGATCTGCGCCCAGTCGGTTTCCGCTTCGGTCTCGGTCGCCGCGCCGATCACGATCGGCTTCGCGCCCGCCTGAGCCGCCGCCTTTTCCCAAAGCGGCACCTGCGCCGCAAAACCCGCCTTGTAGTCCGCCTCACCTTCGGCCCCCAAGACGATCAAAACCGTTCGCTGCTCCGCCGTTGCCGCTTCGGCCCAAGTTCCCGCCGCGCAGCTCAGCCCCGCGCCCAACAGCCAGCGCCCGATCAGCCCCGACCGCGCAGATCGCGGTAGGGACGCCTCTCCGAGGCGTCCGCGAATCTCCCCTGGCGCCGCCCAATCTCGACGGACGGCTCGGAGAGCCGTCCCTACCATTCTACTCACCGCCCTTCGACACTTCCCCTCATTCTTAATACTCATGGCAGTCCCTTCCAACGCCGCACGCCCCACTCCCCCAGAAAACACGCCAGCGCCAACATGAACATGACCGGCGTGTGCCACAGGGGCTCAAGCCGCGTCTCCATCACGGGCGCCTTCCGCGCCGGCAGGCTGCGGGCAAATTTTTCCAAATCGCCCGCGGCGATCACCTCGCCGCCGGTCTTCTTCGCGAGTTCTTCCAGCAGCGCCACGTTGGGCGTCAGCGAACGAAATTCCTCCGCCGCCAAATCCGTGCTCCAACCCGCCTCGGCCCGACCGACTTCGGCCCCCGCCGCATTCGTCACGATCGCCCGGGCCCGATAGCCACCGGTCGCGCGGGGCACATACGTCGTTTGAAAGAATCCCGGCTCAGTTCCCACCGCCTCGGCCTGAAGCCGGATCGGGGCCGCCGCCGCGGTCGCGTCTGCGCCAAAGGTGATCGCCTCGACTTCGACCGTGACGCTCGCCTCGTCCAAAGCCTTGTAGCCCGCATCCCGCGCCCGCACCTGCAACTGCACCGCGCCGTTGGCATCTCCCGCCAAGGGCTCGATCGCCAGCTCCACGCGCCGCGGCACATCGGCGACCAGCCAGCGCATGAGCTGACGCCACGCCTTGTCCATATCCGTCCGCGCGGCCGCATCCTTCATGCCCCACCGCCACATATCGCCGACCATCAAGGCCGAACTCCGCCCCCGGCCGAATCGTTGCACCGCGAGCGCCGGCAGCTCCCCGCCTTGCTCGTCGCGCACCGTCGCGATCACGCTCGCGCCCGGCTTGATTCCGCGCACCCGGTTCAAAACCTGAAATCCCGGCATCTCCGTCAGCCGCACTTTTTCGTCGGCTTCGTTGTCCCGCAACCGCGCCCACGGCTGCAGCCAGCCTTCCCGCGACAACTCCAGTTTCACCGGTGCCTGCGCCGTCTGCTCCGTCGGTTTCTCCAGATACACCGGCAGCAAATCGCCAATCGGCGTCCGGGCGTAATTGCCCTCCTGAAACGACTCCATCCCGCCGAGCATCAGGAAACCGCCGCCCCGTTCCCCGACAAATTTTTGCACGAGCTGCGCCTGTTCCGGCGCGAAATACTCGCTCTCCACATCGTCCAAAATCACCGCGTGGTAGCCAAACAGCTCTTCCGCCGTGCGCGGGAAGCCCGCCCGCAGTTCCACTTCGTCCTTGGTGTTCAAACGCACCAGCACCGGCTGGTCGTAGCGTTGCACTTCCTCCGCCGCCTGATTTCCAAACCCGCGGAACAGCGGATTACTTGTCTCCCCCGCGCGCCCGCGGAAATCAAATTTCGGCTCCCGTTTCGCCACGCGGATCAGCCCGACCAACTGCACTTGGTCGTCCGTCTCCACCGCCCGGTTCAAATACTTGAACTCCCAATTCGGCCGGCCGGCCACGTAGAGAATCCGATACGGTCCTTCCCCGCGATCGACCGTGATCACGCGCCGGTTGTTGAGCGTCGTCGCTTCGGCCGGAGTCGCCACGGTGCCGGGCTTTGCCGCCACCTTCACTTCGTAAAACGACAATCCTTTCTGCTCCGGTTTGAGCTGAAAGCGAAACGCCAGCGTATCGCTGTCCTTCTTCGCCGTGAGCGTCTGTTCCTGCACCACCTTCCCTGCCTGATCGGTCAACGTCGCCACCACGTCTTCGCCCCGCAAGCCCGCCGCCGCGACTTCCGCTTGGATCGACACCGGAGCGTCCTCAAACGCCGTCTGACTCACGTTTACCTGCTGCACCGCCAGATCGCGCGCCGGCTCGCTCCGACCGATCACGACCGGGTAAATCGGAGGCATGCCCGACAGGTCCGGCAACGCCACGCCGCTCAGGTCCGTGGCGTTCCCATCCGTGAGCAAAAGCACCCCCGCCAACGGCCGGCCTTGGAACCGCTCCTTCAACGTGCGCAACGAGCCCGCCAGCGCCGTGGTCCGGCCGTCAAAAACCAACTCATGGAAATCCGTCGTCGACTGAAGCCGCGTGTCGAAGAAGTAGCGCCGCAGCTCGAACGAGCTTTCCAGCGTCGCCTGCCAGTCCTTTTCCCGCGTGTCCAACAACGCCCGCAACGCCTCGCCGCGTGTGGCCGCGTCGCCCCGGTCCTTAATTTGCAGTCCTTGGCTGTTGTCCGCCACGACCGCGAAGAGATTGGCCCCCGTCCGCGCGCGCTCCGAGGTCCACAAGGGCTCCAGCAGACACGCCGCCAAAGCCGCGAGGCCCAAAATCTTCAAAGCCAGACAAGCCCAACGCCAGCCGCCCAGCCCCGCCGCCGCCCGGTAGCTCCAAAACACCGCGAGCCCGGCCACCGCCAAAAACACGACCACCGGCCAAAGCCAATGTCCTCCGGAAAATGTCAGCGCCGCGATCATCATCCGTGTTGGGGCGTCTGGGTGGCACCGGCATCTTGCCCGTGTTCCGAAACCACGGGCGAGACGCCCGTGCCACCGCCGAGCGCCGCGCCCGGTGCGTCGGCCTGCAGGCGGAATTCTGCTGGGTTAACGATCCTCACTTCCCCAGCTCCTCGTAATAACGCCGCACGGACTCCGAATAACGCCCCGGCACCGGATCGCGGTCGATCGGCACAAGGGCATCCTTCGAATCCCGCCGAGCCAGCTCTTCGCCGAGCCGCTTCCGCACTTCGAGCAACGGCTGCAACACCTGCAAGCGCACCACCGCCCAGTCGGGTTTCTTCAAATCACGTTTAAACTCCTGGCGCATCAGGCGCGCCCGCTCGCGCGCATTCGCGACGGCGTCGCGCAACGCCGGTTCGTCCACCAGTTCTTCGACATCGCGCAAGCGGTCCGCCCACGCCCCGAAATCATCCCCGGTGATCGGTCCGCCGTAGCCCTGTCCGGGCGCACCCGGACGCCGGTCGCCCCGCAACAGTTCCTCCAAGCGATCAACGCCCGGCGCGCCGCCGCGCTCGCGCCCGCCTCCGCCACCCGCCAAGGAACGCTGGCCCTCGCGGTTCCCGCGGTCGCCCGGAGTTTGACCCGGCCGTTCTCCGGGCTGCCCGCCGGGTTGTCCGCCCGATTGGCCTTCGGTGGCTTCGCTCGACGGCGTGCCGTTGGGATTCGGCTCCGTGCTCGCTTGGCGCCCCTCGCCCGGCTGACCAGGTGCGTCGGTCGACGGCGTTTTGGGCTCACCCTCTCCGCGTTGCCCTTCGCCCGGTTGGCCTTGCGCGAGCTCGCGGGTGAGTTGCTCGGTAACTTGCTCCAGCTCCGAGCGCGCGAGTTTCAACGCCTCGCCGTCATCGCCGAGCACGTTCTCCACCGCCCGCTCCACACCTTTTCTCAATTCGTCGATCCCGGCCGCCGCGCGCCGTCCAGCCTGGCCGGCTTGGGGCAACAGACCTTGTTGCAACAGGTCCTTCGTCAGCTCCAAGGCCTTGCCCGAGCCTTCGCGTTTCTCCGCTTCCTTGAGGCGTTCGTTGAAGCTCCGCGTGAGATTGCCCTGCTCCAGCAACTCCTGGCGCGTGTCTTTCACCGCCTTGCCGTCGTCCTGCGCGATCCGGCGCACGCTGTCGTAAAGTTGACGCGACAACAACGGCTCCGAGTTCTCGGCCTGTTCCGAGATCTGCGTCGCCTTGTTGATCAGCTCGCCCATGCGCCTTTGTTGTTCCGCCAGCTGTTTGAGCGCGGCGTCTTTTTCCGGCGCCTCGCCGAGCGTCTTCCGCTTCGGATCGTCGAGGCCGGCGATTTTCTTCGAAATATCCTCCTGCTCACGGGCGAGATCACGGGCCTCGTTCCGCATCTGTTTCAAGTCTTCGGAGAACTCGCTCGAACTGCTCTTCCGCAATTCGTCGCGCATCTGTTGCAGGTCGCGTTGCGCCCGGGTGCCCGCCGCCAAGGCCTGCGAGACTTCGCCTTTACCCGCCGCGTCCGCGGCTTTTTGCGCCTCGGCGCGCGTGCGGTCGAGCTGCTCGCGCTGCTCCTGCATGGCCGACTGATTCTCCGGCCGGTCCATCCGCTGCCGCACTTCGTCCATGTCCGCGACCATCTGCTTTTGCTCGTCTTGCAGCCGCTTCAACTGCCGCCGCACTTCTTCTTTTTCCTGCGCGGTGCGCGCGGCTTCGAGCGCCGTCTGCAACTCCTTGAGCCGCTCGTTCACGTCCTGCTGACGTCGCGACAGCTCCTGCAACCGGTTCAGAACTTGGTTTTGCTCCCGCCGCTCCGGACTCTGCGGCGAATTGGCCTGCCGCTTCGTCTCATAGCGGTTATCCGACTGATCAAGGTCGAGGCCGTCGAGTTCCCGTTGGTCGCCTTGGCTGTCGCCGCTCTGGCCCCGGTTGCGGCTCTTGGTGACGCTGGTTTCACGGGGCTGCAGCTTGAGCAACACCTGATACGCCGCCTGCTCGGCCGTCAGCGCCGCCTTGAGCGCCTCGGGCGATTTCGCCGCCAGCTCCAACTGGCCCTTGGCGTTCTCCATATTCTTGATCACGACCGGCCAGAGCGTCTGCCGCCGGGGGCCCGTGGCTTTCTCGGCTTCACTTTGCGCCTGTTGCAACGCCTGCGCCTGTGACTGCGTGACGACGGTTACGTCGGCCCCAAATGTCCCCGAACCCGGAGTGCGGAGCAGTTTCCAAGTCGCCGCAATGATCTGCTTCTGCAGCTCGGCGAGCTTCTTCGTTTGCTCGCCGCTCCCCGCCTGCCCTTCCGGCGGTTCACCCTGCATCTCCTGACTCTCGCGGAAAATTTCCTCAAACGGCCGCACTTCGGCAAAAAACATGTCCGTCGTCGTCCGCCGCACCAGTCCGTCCGGCCCGATATCGTCCGCCCACAGATACCAGGAAACCAAATCGTCCGGCTTCACTTTGAGTTCTTCCAACCGCACCAAATGCGCGAACGGTTGCTTTGCTTTCGCCGCCACGGTCCGGCCAAGTTCGATCACCTCCGTCTCCTGCCCGGCTACGGTGTAGGCCAGACCGTAAGCCGGCACGCCGAAGTCGTCCCATACCGTGCCTTCAAACGCGATCTCTTCGAGCGCCGACGGCCGCACATCTCCCCGGGGCGAGATCAGTTTCAGCTCCGGCGTGCGATTCGGCAAAACCTCGAACACGAGCGGCGGCGCGGACTTGTTCTCGCGCCCTTCCGTATCCGTGAGTTTCACGTCGTAACTCTGCGTCGCGGTCAGTGTGAATCCGGACAGCGTCGCGACGGCCTTCCCTTCCACGACCGCGAGGGGAATCTCCGTCTTCTCCTTGCCCCGCGCGACCAATTTGGCCGTGGCCACCGGTTTGTTGAGTTGGAACGTCACGCTGAGCTGGGTGCCCTCCACTGCGCTCACCCGGCGCGTGTCTTCGATCCGGCGGGGCGGCAGCGCGGTGTAACCGGGGAACACCAACTCCGCGTCGGACCGCACGAGCCGCGGATACTCGAACACCGTGACCTTAAAATCCCGGGAACGCTCGCCCTTGGTATCGATGCGGTAAACGAAATCCGTCGCGACATCCGGCACCGTCCCACCAAAGACAGGGTCCGCGAGGCTCTTTACCAACGAGATTGTGCGCGCCGGTCCGCTGCCGTCGTTGACGACAAGTTCGACCCCGGCCGGCAACGCCCCACCAAATCGTGCCAGCACCACGAGGCTTTCACCCCGTTCCAACGTCGTGTCGCCGGGACTGACCGTGAGGCCCCGCGCCGCAAAAATCGTCGAGCCGACCCCGCCGCCTTCTTTGCGCCAGTTCTCGCGCCCCACCCAAAACGTGCCGACGAACAGCACCACCGCCGCGCCGTGCACCAAATCCGCGGCCCGCACCCGCAACGTCGGCACCGCCGCCCGCCAGTTGCCCGTTTCTTGGCAGTGCTCCACCGCCTGCTGGAGCACCCGGTAGCGCAAATAACTCCCCTCGCCTCCGTCTTCGGCCTCCAACTGTTCCACCGCCGTAAGCAGCAATCCGCGCAGTTCGGGATACGCCGTCTCGATCGTATGCGCAATGGACCGGATATTTGGCCGCTCTTGCACGCTGCGCCACACCACCAACATCGCGCCACACGCCGCCAGCGCCGCGATCGCGGGGAACGAATAGAGCGACGACCAACCGAACTGCGCCTGCACGATCAGCACCACGAGGCCCACCGCCGCCGCGATCGCCCAGACCAGCGCGAGCCGATAGGAGAGCCGGAGCCACTGGTGCCGACGGATGACCCGGCGAAGGCGGGCGGTGAGAAAAGCATTCATGGTGTGAGGGGGGCCGGGGTCGCCACGCTTCGGCGCGCGGTTCGACCGGCCAAAAGGGATTCACCGAGCAAAAAAAGCAACGTCGCCACGACGAACCAGCGCCAGAGTTTTTGGCGCCCTTCGGCCTCGGCTCCTTGCAGCGCCATTTCCTGCCCGATCGGACTCACCGCACTCGGCTTGGTCCGCGCCACGGGTGCACCCAAACGCTCCAACTCATCCGTCGGCAACGGCGACGTGCGCGCCTCCACCGGATCGAGATTCACCGCCTGCACTTCCGTGCGCCCCCCGATTTCGAAACGGTAAATCCCCGGCTGCGGTGGCGTGAAGCGGTTGGCTCCCGCCGCCAGGGTTGTCGCCTGACCCGTCGGACCGGTCACGACCACGGCTTCATTCGGGCCGGCCGAAAGCGCCAAATTTTCCTCGACGGCCTGCGGCGCACCCGGCGCGGCCAACGCCCCGCTCCACTCGAGCAAAGCGTAGAGCAACGGCACAAACTTCGACGACACCGCCAACTGGCTGTCTTCCGTGTTCCAACCCGAGGCGAGCACCACCACGCGCCCTTTGCCGACCGGAACCTCGACAATCGCCGGGTCGCCGTTGTCGAACTTCGCCAACACCCGGGCCTCCGGCCGCGCCGAGAAATCGAGCCGACGATACTTCCACACGTGGATCTTCGTAAAATCACTGAAGCGCGGATCGGCAAATGCCACGAAGAGCGGATGCTTGAAATCGATCTCGGCCAGCATCGCGTAGCCCTTCGGCCGACCTTCCTCCACCGGCCACGTCGCCAACCCGAGCAGCGGCGCGAGCGCGACCGCCGCCGCCACACTCTTTGGCGCGGCCAGCACGATTTTTCCAGCCAAAACCTGCTCGCGCAGCCCCGTCGCTTGGCCCGCCGAAAGCGCATCGGTCACCACCACCAACGCCGCGTCCGCCGGCACGCCCGCCCCCGGCGGCACCGGCGTCACGGCCATCGCCAAGCGTGGCGTCGCCGGCAACGCCCGCCGCAAAAAATATAGCGGCTGACGCGCATCGTCGGCCGACTCACCGCCGACATAAGCCACCGAAATCTTCTGGGCGACCGGCGGGATCACGAACACGGTGTTGTCAAAATCCTCGTCGTCACCCCGCAGCGCGATCGCCTGCGCGGCGCCCGCGGGCACCGGCAGCGTTACGATCCGGCTCTGCCCCGGCGGCACATACGTCTCGACCGGCGCGCCCATAAACGCCCCGCCCGCCGCCGGCACCCAGCCCACGGAAAACTGCTCGCGCTTCGCGTCCGCCGCATTGCTCACGCGCACCCGCACCGCGGCGGCGGTTTGCCGGTCGCCGTCCGTCGGATCGGCGAGCAGTTGCACGCTCGCGTTGGTTCCCGCCTTCGCCGCCACGGTCTCGAGCCGCAACGTCACACCCTTCGGCCACTCGTAGCCTTGCAACACTTCCGTGTGACTTCCCGCCGCAAGGTCGCTCACGAGCACGATTTCCCTCGGTCCGGTCAACGCCTGCCCTTCGGTATCGATCAGCGCTTCCGCCGCGCGGATCAGAGCCGCGCCCAAGTTCGTCGCCCCCCAGCCCGGCGAGACTTCTGCCAGCTTCGCTTTGACCAGCGCCGCCCGCGCGTCGGGCGGCGTCGCCGTCCAATCGCCGAAGCTTAGCAACGGCCGGCTTTCCCGGGCAAACGCGAACACCGCCACCTGATCACCCGGACCGGTCGCCCGCAGCTCCCGGTCCACGCGCGCCTGCGCCTCGTCCCAGAGCCCAGCGCGGCGCATGCTCGCGCTGGTATCCACGAGCACGATCCGCCGCGCCGCACCGGGACCCGCCGCATCGTTGGTGGTCGTTTCCTTAAAAAACGGCCGCGCGAAACCCAACGCCAGCAGCGCCAGCGCCAGACAGCGCAGCAGCAACAACAGCCAATGCTCCAGCCGGCTGCGCTTCGTCAGCCGAGGTGGCGTGGGCAGCAAAAACATCAGTGAGCTGAACACCGTGCGTTCCCGCGTCGTCCGCCGGATCAGGTGGAAAATCACGGGCAAAGCCAGCGCGAGTCCCCCCAACAAAAAGAGCGGTGTCAGAAAACTCATACGCGGCCCCGGGTTTTCCGCCGACGGCGTTGTTCAAGAAACTCGAAAAGCGCCAGCTCCAGCGGCTGATCCGTCGTCACCCGCTGATACGCCACGCCGAGTTTTTCGCAGATTCCGGCCACGGCCGCGAGGTGCGCGGTCATTTTCTCGACATAGCCCGCGCGGGCCGCCGCCGGATCGACGTAGACTTCGCGCCCGGTTTCCATGTCCTGAAACAGCGTCGGCCTCTCGAACGCGAGGGTGAGCTCCGCCGGATCGAGCACCTGAAACACCGCGGTTTCCTGCCCGCTCGCCGCCAGCAACAAAAGACTGCGCTCAAGTTGATCCAAGGGCGCGAGAAAGTCGGAAATGAGCACCACCAACCCGCGCTTCCGCGTGAGCTGCGCCACCCGTTCGAGCGGCGCCGCCAGATCGGTCGCCCGGCCGCCGGCCGGTTTTTCCAGCGCGAGCATGAGCAGCCGCAAGTGATCGGCCCGCTGCCGCGGCGGAAGAAAATCCCGCACCGTTTCGTCAAAGGTCAGCAGCCCCACCGCATCGCCTTGCAGATGGAGAAAATATGCGAGCGTCGCCGCGAGCGTGGCCGCGTAATGGGCTTTGGTGTGACCGCCCGAGCCAAAGGTCATCGACTGGCTTTGGTCCGCGACGAGCTGGCACCGCAGATTCGTTTCGTCCTCGAATTTCTTGATGTTGTAACGGTCGCTCCGGGCAAACACGCGCCAGTCGAGGTAGCGCAGATCGTCGCCCGGCGTGTAGGCCCGATACTCGGTACACTCCCCCGAGAACCCGTGAAACGGACTGCGGTGCAATCCGTGCAAAAACCCCTCGACGACCGCCCGCGCCCGCAGCTCGAGGCTACGGATGCCCATGAGCGCCTTCGGCTCGATGAGCGTGCCGGCGGCGAGCGCGGGAGGCGGATTTGCGGCGGCCATCGTGAGCGCGAAACCTTACGCCGCCTTCACCGGCACCGGCACGGCCGCGACGAGGCGGCGGATCACTTCTTCCACGCGAATGCCGTCGGCCTCGGCGCGGTAGTTGAGCAACACGCGGTGACGCAGCACCGGCGCGACGAGCGCCTGGATGTCCTCGACCGTCACATAGGCCCGGCCTTGCAACAGCGTCCGGGCCTTGGCGCCGAGCACCAGAAACTGCGCCGCCCGCGTGCCCGCGCCCCAGCTCACCCAGTCGTTGACGAAATCCGGCGTGCCCGTTTGCCGCGGCCGTGACGCCGCCGCGAGCCGCACCGCATAGCGCACCATGTCGTCGGCGACCGGCACGGCCCGCACGAGCTGGTGAAACCGCAGCACATCTTCGCCCGTGAACAGCGGCTCGATCGCCGCGGGCTTGCCGCCGGTGGTCTGCGAGATCACGCGCACTTCGTCATCCTCGGGCAGATAATCCATGACGACGTTGAACATGAAGCGGTCGAGCTGCGCCTCGGGCAACGGGTAGGTGCCCTCCATCTCGATCGGGTTCTGCGTCGCGAGCACAAAGAACGGCTCCGGCAACGCATGGCGCACGCCCGCGGCCGTGACCTGGTGCTCCTGCATCGCCTCGAGCAGCGCCGCCTGCGTCTTGGGCGGCGTGCGGTTGATCTCATCGGCCAGCACCAGATTCGCAAAAATCGGCCCGGGCACGAAGGCGAGTTTCCGTCCGCCTTCCCCGTCCTGCAAAATCTCGGTGCCCGTGATATCCGCCGGCATCAGGTCGGGCGTGAACTGAATGCGCTGAAACTTGAGGTGAAAGATCTGCGCGATCGACTTCACGAGCAGCGTCTTCGCCAGACCGGGAGCACCGGTGATCAAGACGTGCCCGCCCGCGAGCAGCGCGAGCAGGATCTGCTCGATCACGGCGCGTTGGCCGACGATCGCTTTGCTCAGCTCCGCGTCGATGCGCGCGCGGCCGGCGATAAGTTGTTCGACGGCGGCGCGCTCGGCTTGGAAGGCGTCGGGGACGAGGACGGGAGGAGGGGCAATGCTCATTAGTGGGTCATCAGGTAGAAGACGATGTTCACGCCCAACGGATAGGCGATTTTCTCGGAAAACGTTTTGAAATAATCCTCATACTCGCCCTCGCGCTCCCAGCCGTCGGCGACGTCGCTGTTATGGATCGCGAGGATCGAGATGCGTTGCCGGTCGTCGTGCCAAGCGCGCACGCGCATCGTCTCCGAGCCCTCGCCCCGGTCCACCCGCTGCAACCGCGAGTTGGGGTCTTTCGGGTCAAAGGTCCGGTCCCAGAACTGCATTGTTGGCACCTGTAGCCGTTGCATCGGTCCTTCGATTTTGTAGACGCAGTTGAAGATCGGATGATCGGTATCCAGCTCCGTCCACGTCCGTCCGGGCAAAACCCGCTGCATCTGGGTCTCAAAGTTCTTCCATTCGAGCGCGCTCCAAAAATCGTTAATCAACAACACGCCGCCGTTGCGCAAGTATCGGGACAGAGCCGTCACCTCGGCATCGGACAGTTTGATGTAGCCCGGATGCGTCATGTAAAGGAACGGGTAGTGATTCAGATTCGGATCAGTGAGCTTTAAGACCCGGCCGTCGGGATCGGTCCGGATCGACGTCATTTGCTGGAGCCGGAGGGAAAAATTCAAATCGGCGTCCGGGAAATCTACCCACCAGTTCAGGTGTGGCCCGGCCCCCCAATTGTAAGTCCCCAAGTAACCCGAGTCGTCCTTCGATTTGAAGATCACGCGGGCAAACGTGAAAACATCACTCTCAAAACCAGGTCGGTTTATCCAGGTCGGCGTGTCCGTGCTGTTGGGTGCTGTCTCGCGAGCGGTGCGGACCGAGTCTTCGTCCACCAACACTCCGCCCTCGGTCCGAATGATCGGCGAATAATAATTTCCCCGTCCGCCGTAACCGCCGCTGCCGCCGGACCCAAAACGAAAGCGATTGGGATCGTTGGGGCCAAACTGGGCGAAACCCGCCACGCCTCCGGCCGCAAGCAGCAGGGTCGCCGTAATTTTCAAAGCTTTGCGCGGGGTCATCATGCTAGTGCGTCATCACGTAAAACATCACATTTATCCCGAGCGGATAGGCGATTTTCTCCGAGAAGTTTTTGAAGTAGTAGTCGCTCTCGCCTTCGCGCTCCCAACCGTCGCCGTTGTCGGTGTTGTGCAACGCCAAAACCATGAGGCGGCCTCGGTCATCGAACAGCCCGCGATGGTGCACCTGCTCGCTGTCGGGCCCGTGATCCTCCCACGTGCGGCGATCGGGGTCGTATTCGCTCTGCATGCCCAGATATACGCTCGGCACCTGTCCCTTGGCCTTGATCTGAAAAACCGCCGTGTAAATCGGGTGGTCCATCGGGAGCTCGGAAAAGGTGCGCTCGGGCAGCACCTTTTTGAGCTCGCCGGCCATGTTGTCCCACTGCGCCGCGCCCCAAAAATCGTCGAGCATCAGGAACCCGCCGTTCAGCAGATAACGTCTCAACGCCGACACCTCCTCGTCACTGAGGTTAAGGCCGCCGGGCTCGACAATGTAGATGAACGGAAACTCGGCGAGTTCCGGGTCCGTCAGGCGCAGATAGCGACCATCGGGATCGACCTTCATCGAGGTCATCTGTTGCAGGCGATAGGAGAGATTGAGATCGCTGTCGGGCGTGTCGATGGCCCAGGAATTCGCCCGGCCACGCCGGCCACCGAACCGCTGACCAAATCCCCCGGCAAAAGACGATCGACCGCCGCCCGAGGAGTAGCGGATCCGCGCAAACGTAAACACGTCCTTTTCGAAGCCGGGCCGGTTGCTCCACTCCGGCGTGCCCGTGCTATGGGAAGCCACTTCGCGCGCCGTGCGCGTGTTCTCATCGACGCCGCTGCCCTCGCCATACCATCGCTGCGCCAGCAATAGGCCGGAGCCCAAGGCGAAGCAGACGACGATCAGCGGAGCTTTCCTCATGGTTGGGTTGGGGGCGACCCGGCCGGCCGGGCCGCGTCGATCTCCAATAGCAAGTTTAGGGCCGCCCGGTGCCGCGGCGCGTCTTCGAGGGCCAGCAAGACTTCCCGCCGCGCCGCTGGGTCGCCCGTTTTTTGCAACAACCGCGCCAGCTCAAAGTGAACGTCCGAGGGATTGGCCGGATCAAACCGCAGCAGGGTCCGGTTGGCCATGATTGCCGTCGCCACATCGGGGCCCGCCGCGCTCGCCTTGGCCAGCAGGCGCCACGGCGCGGGCACGAGCGGATTGATTTCCAAAAAGCGCCGGGCGTTCAGTTTTACCTCGGGCCACTCGCCTTCCGCCGCCGCCAGTTCTGCCAGCCGCAGATAGGCGTCCGAAGCCTCACCGTCGATCGCGGCCCATTTCCGCAAGGTCTCCCGCTCCGCCGCCGTTTCCTTGAGCTCCCGCTGCACCCGCGCCAGCATCCGCAACGCGCTGTCGTCGCCGCGTTGGTCGGGAAAATCGTTCAACAACGCCGTGAGCGCGGTCTTCGCTTCCGCCCATTGCTTGTCGTCGAGCAGCGAAAGGATGCGCCGCTGCTCCAACCAGTAATTCTTCGGCCGCAGCGCGCTCCACACCCGCAACTGCACGGCGGCATCCGCGCGAAACAGCTCTTTTTCGGGCTTATCCCAGTTCAGGCCCGGGCCCATCGCTCGTGCGAGATCGCGGGCGTAGGCGACGAACGCCGGTTCGATCTCGTCGAGCGGCGCGATATGACGCGCCAGCGCACGGTTGATATCGTCTCCATCCCGCAAGGCCCGCAGCACGGCGCGCAGCTTTTCGAGTCCGTGCTTTGCGATCAGGAACTCCACCACCAATGACGCCTGATAGTAGGCAAACTGCAGCCGCTCCGGCGTCGGCGGCGCCAAGAACGCCGCGCTCATGCTGCGCACCGGCGTCAATCCTTCGCGGCCTTCCTTCAAAATGAGGTCCCGGTAAACGGGCGTCATGTGCTGACCCCACGCCGGATTCGCCTGCCGCTCTTCGTAAACCGAAATCCCTTCGCTCAACCACCGCGGCATTTTGTTTTTGGTGAGCTGGAGCGTGACCACGTGGCAAAACTCGTGCCACAGCACCGACTGCCAGTTTGTGTTGGACTTCGCCGTCGACGCCGGACTGTTCGCCGTCACCACGCGGCCGAAGCACACGCCGAGAAATCCCGGGATGTCCGGCATCCCAAACGTCCGCACGGCGAAATCTTTCGGGTCCGCAAAAATATCGATCGTGGTCGGCGCGATGAGTTCGGCCCCGTATTTCTCGACCAGCGCCGTCTTCGCCCGGCCCAGCAGATCCATCACCAGCGGCCCGTAAACCGCCGCCTCGTGCGCTGTCATGCGCACGACGAAGTCCTCGTTCCGCAGGGTCGCAAACTTCGACATCGTGTCCTGCAGCGTCACGAGGTTGAACGCTTCCACATCGTAGCCATCCTCCTTGTGCACTTCTTGAGCGAGCTGCCATCCTTCGGCGTCCTCTCCCAATCGAAGCAGATCCGACGCGAGCTGCGCCTTCGCCGCCAGATAGGTTTTGTCGAATTGCAGGGCCTGTCGCTGCCGCTCCGCGCCTTCGGCGAAGCGATACTTCTTCGAGAGTTTCTCGCCGATGCGCCAATCCACACGCGGATTGGTCGCCCACACGCGCAGCGCCGCCGCCCGGGCCGAGGCCTCGCCCGCCGGATCGTTGCGCAGGTGCGCCAACACCGCCCGCAGGGCCCACGCATCGGGCTGATCCGGATTCACGCTCAACACGGTCGCGAGGTCTTCCTCGGCGTCGGCATACCGTTCGCCGTCGATCGCGTGATCCGCCTGGAGCAATA
>CALSBN010000091.1:0-17663 GCA_943373185.1 Opitutus sp. GAS368
GCGCGACGCCGCGATCGAGTTGATGACGAGTCCCGAACCCCTGGCGGTAAAGACCCAAAAGGTCGGGGTCGCGAACGTCGTCACCGGGAGCGTGCGCCGCGCCGGCAACGACGTCCGCATCGTCCTTGAACTCCGGCGGGCGCGCGACCGGGAGTTGCTTTGGACGAAGACCTACAACCGCCAGCTCGGTGAAGGCGTTCTCTCGATCCAAGCTGACATCGCCGACGAAGTGGCGCGGGTGCTGCAGGCGCGCGAGCGCAAGGGCACGTTTGCCGGTGCCCAGCACATGACGAAAAATGCGCGGGCCTACGACCTGTTCCTCAAGGCGCACGAGCAATGGGGCAAAGACGCGGGCCGCGATTCGCTTAAAGCAATCATGGCCTCGCTCGAGGAGGTGCTGGCCTTGGATCCCGCGTTTGTGTCGGCGGCACGATTCATTGTCATGGTGATGAGCAGGGCTCACGACGATGCGCGGAAGACTCCGGAAGAACGGGAGCAGCTCCGGCGCGATGCGCGGCGTTGGGCGGACACCGCCGCTCGTCTGGCGCCCGGCGGCGCCGGCGACGACGCGCTCGCGGCTTACTACATGTCGTTTGAGCGCGATCCGGCCCGGGCGTTGCCGTATGCCCGAAATGCGGTGAGGGCGCTGCCGAATGACTCGGCCGCTTACTCCCGCCTCGGCCGGGTTTATTCCTCCTTGGCCCAGACCGCCGATTGCGAAGCCACCTATCGGCGCGCGATTGCGCTCGATCCCTTCAACGCGGGGTATCGCGGCGCGCAGTTGATACTCCTGTCTCGGCTGCGGCGGCCCGCGGAGTTCGAGACCGCCGCTGCCGAGTATCGTCGCGTGTGCGGCGAACGCGCTGCCACGGAGAGCAGCCGCGACAGCCGCTTCCGGCTCGACGGCGAACTGGTGCCTTCAGCCGAACATCTCAGCCTCCCCATGGAGCGGATCAAGTGGCTCATGCGGGGCCGACATTGGACCGAAGCGCTTGCGCAGCTCGAAGACGCGCTCGCCAACAATAAGAACATGCTGATCGACGAGCGGCATCGACGCCTGATCCAGCGCTGCGATGTGTTGCGCCGCCTCCAGCGCGAGCCGGAAGCCCGACAGTCCGCGCAGGAATCGAAAGCGTGGTTGGAGGAAACGAGCGCCCAGCCGGAGCTCGATGCCTCCCAGCGCGACTTTCGCCAGGCGGTGACGTTGTCGCGGCTCGGCGATTCCCAGGCGGCGATCGCCACGTTCCTGCGTTACGTCAACGCGCGTTCGGCCGACGTGACGCCTAGAGAGCGGAGAATCCGCGAGGTGCAACTCGCCGAATTCTATGCATACCTCAATCGCCCGCGGGAGTGTTGCGAACTCCTAGCCAAGCTGCTGCGTGTGCCGAGCGGTCTCACGGTCCCGATGCTGAAGGTCGATCCGATCTGGGACAACGTGCGCGAAGATCAGGGGTTCGAGGCGCTGTTGGCCGACCCGAAGAATTCCGCGCCGCTGTGAGGCGGGGACGAATTCTTGCAATTCTGTTACGTTTGGGCGGTTGGCGGGGGAATGGGACGGGAAAAAACTCTGGGGCTTTCCCCATGAACGTCGAAGTCCACATCGATGCAGATCGGCGGGTGGTTTTTTTGAAGGAGAGCGGACTCGTCACGTTCGCCGGTTGCCTGGAGATCCTGACCCGCCTCGCCCGGACGCCCGAGTTCCGCCCGGAATTTGACCAGATTTTGGACTACCGCCCGGTCTCCGCGATGAACCTTTCGGCGGCGGAGATTCGCGAACTGGCGACGCGGAGCGTGGCGCACTGCCGCGGGCGGCTCGCGGTCGTGGTCGCCACCAGCGAACAGTATGGCGTGAGCCGGATGCTGGCGGCGCACCGGGACCTCGCAGGCGGGGCCGAGACGCTCGTGGTTTGGAAGATGGCCGAGGCGTTGGCGTGGCTCGGGCTGCCGCAGGATTGTGATCCGACGACGGCGCCGGTGGTGAGTGAAACCGCGGCCAGGTTGACCAGTTCGGCGCTCCAAATGGCCTAGGGCCGACGGAGCAGGCCGCGGTGGGCGAGCCACTCGGCGGCGCGGGCGGCTTACGGGGATGGGTAGGTCCTACAGGCGGAAAGGGTGACGGCGAGCGGCGCCTCTACAGGGTGAGGGCGGCTGGGGTTGGGTTGTAGGTGCGAGCGGTGATCGGGCTCCGGGCAACCGACCGGCGGTCGGTTTTGCTACAGTCGGAAGGGCGCGCACGAGGCGCGCCCTCACAGGGCGGCGGCGGGGTTTCGTCACAGAATTAGACGTTGCTTTGCGCGGTTTGGATTCGGAGTTTTTTGGCGTCAGTTTTCCCCCGTCCGGTCCTGCTCAACCCCGACTCACCCCGTCGTGTTTTCCGTCCCCACGGAAGCTGCTCGGTGTGGCGTCGATTACCCCAAATTGTCCATGAATCTGAATTGGTCTTCCTCCCGGCTTCACACCTTGGCCCAAGCCCTTTGGGCGGGCACCGCGCGGCCCGCGCTTGTGGCTCTGATGTTGTTTTCTTTGTTCACCGTGAAGGCGGCGGAAGCGCCCGGTGCGATCGCAGGCGCGGTCAGTAATGCCGCGACGCGCAACACGCTGGAAGGCGCGGCGGTGTCCGTGCCGTCGCTGCGGGTGAACGTGCTGACAGACAATGCCGGCCGCTACACGATTCCCAACGTGCCGCCCGGCACCTACGAAGTGACGGTGACCTACATCGGCCTCGACAGCTCGCGGGTGACGGTGGTCGTCAGCCCGGGCGAGCGCGCCGTGCGCGACTTCGAGCTCACGACGGGCATCTACAAGCTCAGCTCGTTCAAGGTCACGGGCGAGCGCGAGGGCAACGCGGCGATGATCACGGAAAAGAAGAATGCCGACAACGTGAAGGACGTGATCGCGATGGATGCGTTTGGCTATCTGCCGAACATGAGTGCGGGCGAAGTGGTGATGCGCCTGCCGGGCGTGGCGGGCAGCCCGACCGACGAAGGCCTCGCCTATCGCTTCAACATCCGCGGCATGGACCCGACGCTGAACAACGTGACGGTGGACGGAGGCTCGCTGACGACGCTCGGCACCAACCGGAGCTTTGAACTCCAGTCGATCACCGGCGCGATGTTCGAGGGCATGGAGCTGATCAAGGGGCAGACGCCCGACAAGGGTGCGGATTCCCTCGGCGGCACGATCAATTTCAAGACGCGCTCGACCTTCAGCATGAAGGAAGACAGCCGCACCACCTACAATTTCAGCGTGCGGATGGCGCCGCCGTTTTTCGAGCAGACGCCGCTGCGTTCGCAGCATCGCTCGCACCCGATTTTCAACCTGACGCACCAGCAGGTGTTCAGCGTGTTCGGCGAGGCGCGCAACCTCGGCACCTCGGTGAACATTTTCTATTCCGAGAATGCGGTCGGCGGTTTCGAAACGATCTTCGACCGCACCAACATCAGCAACGGGCCGGCGCCGGTGTTCAACTACCAGACGTGGGACAACGCCAACAACCGAAAGCAGCAGAGCATCGCGCTGAAGACGGATTTCAAGTGGTCGCCCACCACGAAATTTTCCCTCTCGGTGACGGAGAACGACAATTTTGAGCGGCTCCGGCGCCGGGTGCGCGTGACGGCCGCGGCTTCGGGCAACAGCAACACGCAGGTGCCGAGCGCCACCACGGGCATCGTGCCGGGCGCGTTTACCGACCGGCTCACCGTGGTGCGCGCCATCCCGAGCACCTCGGCGGCGGGGACCAATACGAACAACATCGATGTGCAGATGGACGGGCCGCTCAACTACTACGTGCGCATGGGCCGCGTCGATTTCACCGGCGAGCATACCTACCCGAATCTCACGCTCGAATACGCGGCGAGCATCGCCCGCACGACGCTCAACAACGGAACCGGCCGGGGCGGCCAGCTCAACATGCGGCTCTTTGACCCGGCGGCGCAGGTGCCCGGCCGCGCGGTGTTCTTCGGTGGTGCGGGCTGGATCCTCGACCAACGCGAAAACGAACTGCACCCGAAATTCATCCAAAACGGAGGCCCCGATTTCACCAATCCCAACAACTACCTCCCGCGGGCGACGGACGGTCTCACCCGGGCGCGCAACGAGCAGGATCAACTCCAGAAGCAGTTCCGTTTCGATGCCCGCTACAAACTGCCCTTTCTCTCGGCGCCAACGGCGTTGAAGGCCGGTTTCCACTGGCGCTCGCTCCAGCTGGACGTGTGGGGCAAAGACCGGCACCGCTGGGTGCCCAAGGCCGCCGCAGCCTACGATCCGACGTTCCGGTTCGCGCCCGACGCCAGCTATCTGAGCTATGATCGCGTGAAGACCGGCCGGGCGATTCCGATCTGGCAGGCCGAGGGCATCACGCAGGACGGCCGGCCGGCCAACCCGGCGTTGTGGAACGAAGATCTCTACTTCCATGAGAGCCAGAAATTCATCGGCACCAACGGCGTCACCGAGTGGATCCCCGCCACCTACCTCATGGCGCAAGGCCGGCTTGGCCGGGACGGCTTGCTGGGGCGGACGGGTTACCTCACCGGCGTGCGCTTCGAGCAGTTGCGCACGGAGAGCTGGGGTTGGGTCCGCTCCCGCGTGCTCAGCACGGCCGCGCAACAGGTGGCGGACCCCGTCGGGTCGGCCAATCGCGACTACGGGGTTAACTACCGCAACTTGCCCGGTAAATTTTCCCAGAGTTATCCGAGCGTGCACGCGTTCCACGACATCCGGCCCAACCTGAAGGCGCGGGCGAGCTGGTCGACCGGTTACGGGCGGGCGCCGTTGGGCAGTCTGCTGCCGGGTGAAACGCCGAATGTCGCGAACCAGGTTCTTACGGTGAACAACGCGGGTTTGAAACCCCAGCGGGCGGCGAACTGGGATTTTACGCTCGAATACTATTTCGAGCCGGTGGGCAGTCTCACCTTCGGCTGGTTTCACAAAACGATCCGGGACTACCTCGTCGCGTATCTGGACCGGGGCATCATCGCGGGCGGGCCCGACAACGGCTACAACGGGGAGTATGAAGGCTACACGGAGCGCACGACGCAAAACGCGGGCACGGTCTACGTGCAGGGCTGGGAGTTTGCCTACAGCCAGCAGTTCACGTTTCTGCCGGGCGCGCTGAAAGGGCTCTCCGCTTCGTTCAATTACAGCTGGACCAACCAGCACGGCGTGGGCAGCGCGGTCACGCCGGGCGGCACGCCGATTTTGGGCCGACCGCCGACGGCGACGACACCTGAGGTGTATTTCGGGCGCCGCGACATCGCGAACTTCATCCCCTCGGTCGCCAATGCTTCGCTGAGCTGGCGCTATCGGAAGTTCAACACGAGCCTGCTCTACAATTTCACGGGCGAGCACCCGACCTCGGTCAGCGTGTTGTCGCCGGCGTTGAACCAATACCGCTACTCGATGAAGACGTTGAACGTCACGGCGGGCTACCAGTATCGCCCCAACCTCGGTTTCACGCTCAACATTTCCAACGTCCTGAACGAGCCGCAGCGCTGGTATATCGGCTACAAGGAGCGCACGCGCCGCACGATCATCAACTTCGTCACGGTGACGGCCGGAGTGAACGGGCGGTTCTGAGGCGTGGGCGAAATGTTGGAGTGGCGTCGGCGCCCGGAAAGGGCGTCGGCGGGGAGGGTGGGTATGGGTAGCATCGCGACCTCTGGGCGCGATCTCGGGATGAGCATGGGAAGGACGGGCCCGGAGGTCCCGTCCCTACCTTGTCAATTGGTGAGGAACGTGACGTCGGCGGAGCGGAGGGCGATTTCTGCGGGGAGATTTTTTTCGTCGAGTTGGAGGACGAGGACGTTGGCGCCGGGTTTGACGGCGGCGGTAAACGTGGCGCCGGGCTTGATCAGTTGGCCGTTGATCCAAGCGGCGGTTGCGGTGCCGGTGAGGTTAAAGGTGACGGTGCCGCCCTTGGCGGATTCGAAGCGCGTGGCCGCGAACAGGCCCCGGGTGTTAACGAAGGTGGGAAACGGCGCGGTGATGAGGTCGCGGGGCAGGGCGCCGCTCACGAGCGAGAACGTGGGGATCCAATCGGCGAGTGTGGGATCGCCGCGGATCACGGGTTCGATGCCGATGGCTTGGTTGCGGCTGACGATGAGGTAGAGATTCCAGAGGCGGGCGACGCCGCCTTGGGCCGCGTCGTAGGGGCCGGGGCGGCCGAGTTGGGAAAGGAACTTGATCAGGTCGAGGCGCTCTTCGGGGACGAGGCCGTCGATGAGGCCGGCGGGCATGAGGGAGCCGGCGTTGGTGCGTTTGGCGATGTTTTGGGTGGCGACGGAGACTTCCTGGTCGGCGGCGTCGCGGAGGAAAACCTCGGTGGCGGTCTCGCGGGCGATCATGCCGCTGAGGTCGCGGCCGTCTTTGGTGGAGAGCACGACGGCGTGGTAGCCTTCTTTGATTTTGGCGTTCGGATAAAGCAGCGCTTCGATAATGTAATCGGTCGGCGCGCTGGCGCCGATGCTGGTGAGATCGGGACCGATTTTGGAACCGGCGCCACCGATGGCGTGGCATGCGACGCAGGCGAGTTCGGGGCGGCGGTAGATGCGTTCGCCGAGGGCGGCGTCCCCGCTGGTGGCCGCTTGGCGGGCGAGAGCTTGGAGTTCGGCGGCGGTGAGCTGCACGTCGGAGAACGTGAGGCCGGCGGCTTTCATGAGAGCTTGAACGAGGGCTTGATTCTGACCGCCTTCGCGGGCGGGGCGGAGGCCGGCGCGGGCGACTTCGACGGGGAGTTTGGTTTTGGGAACCTCGGCGGCGAGGCGGGTGCCGGCGTTGCGGATGGAGAGCAGCGCGCGCCAAAGGGCGGTGGCGTCGGCGTCGGCCGTCGTGGCGGCGAGGACGTTGAAGATGTCGGGCAGGGCTTGGGCCAGATCGGTGCCGGCGAGGGCGACGACGGCTTCGCGGCGGACGGCGGGTGTCGTGGACTCGCGGGCGAGACGACGGAGGTCCGCGATGACGGGCGCGCCGCCGAGATCGCGGAGGGAGTTGAAAGCTGCGGCGCGATCGGTGGATGAGGTGGCGGGCTCGCCGGCGAGGCGGACGAGCGTGGGCGCGAGCGGCTGGAGTTTCCACGCGCCGACGAGGGAAATCGCGGCGGTGCGGGTCGCGGGTGCGGCGAGGAGGGTCGCGAGCGGGGCGAGGTCGCCGGTGGGGAGAATTTTGCGGAGGCGCGCGGCGTCGTTGAGCGCGGCGAGAGCGCGGGGCGCGGCGGTGGCGTCGAAATTGCCGGCGAGGAGGGCATCGAAGAGGAGACGTTGCTCGCGGGCGCTGCCGGCGGTGGCGATCAGCTCAAGCCACGGGCCGGAGCCATCGCGGGGGAGCGGGCGGGTCGAGAGGAGTTGCGCGAGCAGGTCGCCGGCGAGGGCGGGCTCGACGGCTTTGAGACCGAAGGCGAGCTGGGCTTCGCGGCCGGTGATGGGCCAAGAGCCGTCACGGACGGCGGCGAGCCACGGGGCGGCGAGTTCGTTGACGGTGAGCCAGAGGGCGTAGTCGAGGAACGGGTCCATCGGGCGGTCGAGCACGGAGAGGGCGAGCTCGGCGGCGCGGGCGGTGCCCAGCTGGCCGAGGGCGCGGACGGCGGCGAGGCGCACGCGGGGATTTTCGTCGGCGATGAGTTTCGTGAGCGGCGCGAGGGAATCGGCGACGGGGAGCGCGCGGATGGCGGCGGCGCGGCGGCTGGGGTCGGTGGCGGCGAGTTGTTCGGCGAGCAGTGCCGGCGAAGGAAGGTTGAGCGCTTCGTGCGCCCAGAGCGCGTGGAAGCGGGCGAGGGGCTCGGTCTGGCCGGCGGTCCACGCGGCGAGATCGGCGGCGACGCGGGCGGCGCCGCGCTCGACGAGCACGCGTTGGGCTTGGGCGTGGTCGTAGCTGTTGGGTGAAAGCAGGGCGTCGAGAAGCGCGGTGTTTTCGAGTTTTGCGAAGTCACGACGCGGGACGAGCGCGCGGCCCTTGGCGGTGATGCGCCAGATGCGGCCGTGGACTTTGTCGCGGCGAACATCGCGGAAATCGACCTCGCCGTGTTGGATGATCGGGTTGCTCCAATCGGCGAGGTAGAGGGCGCCGTCGGGCCCGAGCTTGGCGTCGAGGGGGCGGAAGCTGGAGTCGGTGGAGCGCATCACGTCGGGCAATTCGCGGGTGACGTAGGCGGAGCCTTGATCGGAGGCCTTGAAGCGCACGACGCGATGGGCGCGGAAATCGGCGGTGATGAAGTCGCCCTGCCAGTCGGCGGGGAAATGAGCGCTGCGGATGATCTCGAT
Source organism: Opitutus sp. GAS368 (assembly GCA_943373185.1). Classification (GTDB taxonomy): domain Bacteria; phylum Verrucomicrobiota; class Verrucomicrobiia; order Opitutales; family Opitutaceae; genus Tous-C4FEB. The sequence continues at coordinate 8,253 of CALSBN010000091.1, forward strand.
GCCCGAAAATTTGGGATAGTTGCCGGGGCTGATGCTTTGGAGCTCGCGCCGTGCGGGGGCGAGGGTGCGGTAGGTCGCGCCCGGGACGCCCCAACTGATGCCGGCGCCGCCGGCACCGTCGGTGACGAATGATTCGCCGAAGGTATCGAACTGGTGGCCCCAGGCGTTGACCCAGCCGCGGTAGAGGATGGAAAGCTGTTGGTCGCGCGGGTCGAAGCGGAAGATGCCGCCGGCGGCGAGGCGGACGACGCCGTGGGGCGTCTCGGTGTGGGTGCGGGTGTAAACGGACTGGGCGAAATAGAGGCGGCCGTCGGGACCCCAGCGCGGGCTGTGGACGTTGTGGTGGGTGTCCTCGGTGCCGAAGCCGCTGAGGACGATGCGGCGCTGGTCGGCTTTGCCATCGCCATCGGTGTCGCGGAGGTGGAGAAGCTCGGTGCTCTGGGCGACGTAGGCACCGCTGTCGCCGGGGGCGACGCCGGTGGGAATGAGCAGGCCGTCGGCGAAGACGGTGGCTTTGTCGGCGCGGCCGGCGCCGGTCGTGTCTTCGAGGATTATGATTTTGTCAGAGGCGGCCTGGCCGGGCTCGATCTGGGGATAGACCTCGGAGCTGGCGACCCAGAGGCGACCTGACGGGTCGAAGCTCATGTGGATCGGTTTGTTGAGGAGGGGATTTTCGGCCCAGAGGGTGACCTCGAGGGCGTCGTCCATGGTGAACTTCGGCGTGGGCTGGGGGATGAATTTCGCGACGAGGTTGCCGACGCGGGCGGGGATTTCCGGCGTGGCGGCAACCGCGGCGGGGTCGAGGGAGCGGAGGCGGGCGATGCGGGCCTCCTCGGCGGCGATGAAGGCGTCGAACTTGAGGACCTCGACGGCGTTTTGGCCCTGCTCCTTTTTCCGAAAGCCGAAAATGTAGGCCATGTTGGCGGGGCGGGAGCGGTGGAAGAACCACTCGTTCTTGCGGAGGATGGCCGGGCGGAGCGGCTCGGCGGCGGGGCTGGTGCGCCAAGAGCCGGCGGGACCGGCGGACTTTTCGGAGCCGAAGAGAAAATCCTCGAGGGCGAAGGCGGCGGCGCGATATCCGGCGGCGTTGAGGTGGATGCCGTTGTCGGTGAGCTTGGCGGCGGGCGCGGTGGCGGCGGCCATGGGCGTGGCGAGCGCGTCGAAGAGCGAGAAGAACGGCAGGCCGCGGGCGGTGGCGAGATCGCGCAGGGTGGCGGAGACGCGGGCAAGGGCGGCGTTGTGCGCGGCGGGATCGGCGACGCTGCCGAGAGTTTCGTGACGTGCCGGGCTCAGGAGGACGAGGCGCGCGGTGGGGACGAGTTTGGCGAGGGTGTCGAGCAGGCGCGTGGTATCGGCGGCGAATTTTTGCTCACCGGCGGAACCGTCGAAGGAGTTGGCCATGCCGTAGCCGACGAAGATGACGGTGGGCTTGGCGTCGGTGATCTGTTGCTGGAGTTGGATCCAGCCCTCGTCGGCGGGCTCGCGGCCGGCTTGGAGGAGGCTGAGGCCGGTGCGGGACGTGCCGGTGGGGGTGTCGCCGCTCCAGCCGAGGTTGCGGAAAGTGACGGAGCGATCGGCGGCGCGGGCGGTGAGCATGAGCTCGATCCAGCCGTAGGATTGCTCGCGTTCGACGAGGGTGTCGCCGAGGAAGACGACGCGGTCACCGTCGCGGAGTTCAAAGCGCGGAGCGGGCGTGGCGGCGCGGGCGGCGGAAAAGGCCAAGAAAACGAGCAGGGCGGAGCGGAGGAGTGAGCGCATGGGGAGGAGTGAGGAACCAGATGGGTCGTTAGCGAGGATTTCGCGGCGGGCGGGAGCGAGGAGAAAAGGCGCGGGCGGGTGTGAACGCGAGCGGGCGGCGGAAGGTAGACTTGGGACGGGTGTATCGCTTGACCGGAAACTCGACGACCAGCCCACGTTTGGCGGGCGGTTCAGCAAAGGTTGAGTCCGGCCACGCGTTGAAAATGCGCGTCGGAACTGCAGAGCGCCACACCATGCTGGAGGGCCAATGCGGCGATCCAGAGGTCGTTGGTCGGAATGGCCGCACCCGACTGACGGAGCTGCAGAAAGATCCGGGCGTAATGCTCGGCGGTTGCGTCGTCCGGCAACAGGACCGTCACGCGAGGGCTCGCCAGGAATTGCCGCAACGTCGCGAGATTTGCTTCCTCGCGGCTGCCGGCGGCGAATCCGGCGCGCAGCTCCCCAAGCACAATGATAGGAATGAAGATACGGGGCGCGCGGCGGACGATTTCGACCCGAACCGGCACGCCGCGCAGGAAGTCGCTGTAGGCGTTGGTATCGAGCGCGACGTTCATCTACTTCCAGACTTCTGTGTCGACTTGGTCAAACGCCCGGATCGCGGCGTCGAACGCCGGGTCTTCGCGCCACGAACCGATCAGGGTATCGAGATCGTGATGGGTGCCGTTCCCGTCGGAAGTCCGGCGGTTCCGATACGCGGCGAGCCAAGCGGCGAGTCTCGCCACTTCCGCGTCGGGAAGGCGCTCGATCGCGTGCTCAATTTCGGTGACGGTGCTCACGTGCGGAAAGGTGCCGACATTGCCTGCCGGTTCAAGACCGTGTTTGTGCAAGGGTTCGCCGGCCTTGGGGAATTTCAGGAACGATAGCCGCTCCGGCGCCATGCGATGGCGGGGATTCCACTCCGCGAGTGCTTTGCGCAGAAGTTCGATGTTTTCGCTCGTCAAAACGGCGCAGACATCGAGGTCGCGGGTTACTTGCGACGATCCGTAAGTGACCGCGGCATAGCCACCGATCATGACAAACTCGAATCCCGAGTCCGTCAGCTTAGCGATCAGTCGGCTGAAGTCCGGCGTCATGGGCAGCTTTGGCCTCCTGCAATATCAAGATGAACCGCAGCGCCCCGTCGTGTTGCTGCCAACGGTCCTCCACCCGGAGGGCGAAGTTTGTGTCGATCAAGTCGAGATCGATCCCCGCCTCCCGCGCGTGTTCGAGCAATGCGTTGTCGAGCACCATGCGGTCACGAAAACGGGATCATCACGGCCCGCAACGCGAAACCCCGCCGCCGGCCGGCCGTGTTTGCACGGTCCGCGGAAAAGCGGGCCCGGCGTTTTCAGGTCACGTCGGTGAGGGCTAGGAGAACGAGCAGGGCGGAGCGGAGGAGTGAATGCAGTCCGGCTATGCGGTCTTCGGCACGATGGCACCGTGGCGCGCAAGTTCACTGCGGATATCCGCGAGCGGGACTTGCAACGGGGTCGTGCCTGAGCGCGCGGCGAGGGCGGCAGTGACGCCGGCGGCTTGGCCCATTCCCATGCAGGACGCCTGCACGCGAAGCGCGGAGTTGGCCATTCGGTCGCTGCTGATGCAGCGACCGGCGACCATCAGATTTTTGCTGCCTTTGGGAATGAGTGCGCTGCGTGGAACCGTGGGCACAATGCCCTCCTTCAAGTGATCGGGCACGATGCGGCCGTCCACGTGGAGGTCGATCGGATAGAACGAGTGCGACACGGCGTCCGCGAACACGCGACCTTCGCGGTAGTCGGCCTCGGTAACGGTCGTTTCGCCGACGATGCGATAGGTCTCCCGCACGCCGGTCTCCGGTTGCAGTCGCTCGATCTTCAGAAACGCGAAAACGGGGTCTTTCTTTAGAAAACGGACCACGCGCAACACCGATTGCCGGCCGAGGATGTTGGCAGAGGCGTGAGTCTCGGAGGTGCTGGAGTCGGCCCCTGAAACGTGCATCGCGTTGTCGGCGCGGTTGCGTAGAAACCCGGTGATGTTGCCGCGGATGTCGAGCGAGTTGAGCTCTCCGGATGCGATGGCGGCTTTGGCGCGCGCTTCCAGTGCGCTGGTTTGGACCGCCGCCGGATCCCAACCGCCCAGCCGATAGATCAACGTGCCGGGCTGGGTGGTTTTCTCGCGCAGGCGCGGCAGGCCGGCCAGGCCCACGACCGAGGCACTGCCGGTGCAATCCACCAATTGCTTCGCCGTCACGTCGACGTTGGTGCCTTTGCCGACAAGCCGCACGCGCCAACCGGTCGGGGTGGGAATCACCGAGAGAGGGAACTCGTAGTAACGCAATTGCACGCCGGCCTTCACGGCCGCCTCCTCGGCGAGCGCGGCGTAAAGCTGACCGTTGATTCTGACCTGATGCCGCGGGTGGCTCCTGCCGGTGGGCTTGGTGAAGTCGGGCAGATCGTCGTCGTTCATTTCCGCCGTAGCGGTCACGAGTTCCCAACCGATGCCCGCGATGACTTGGTTGCCCCAAGCGTGGAACAAGCCGGGAAAATCGACGCCGCCCGTGGTCGTGGTGCCGCCGAGCTGACTGCCGGACTCGACGAGGATGGTGCGGGCGCCGAGCCGACCGGCTTGGATGGCGGCGATCGTGCCGGCGGTGCCCCCGCCGATCACGAGCACATCGGTGTCGATGGTGCGGGGCGGATTGGGCAGATCGGCGGCAACCAGAGCGGTGGTGGCGGTGGCGGCGGAGACGGCCCCGAGGCCGGTGAGGAAATCGCGGCGTTTCATAATGATTGGGTGGGATGAAGGATGAATCGGGCGGGGTGATCGGAAGGCGACTCAGAACGTGGTGCGCACGCCCACCGTGGTCGTGACGCCGAATTTTTGGTAGAACTGGGCGACGGCGGGATTGGTGCCGATTCGCTCCATCCGAATGAAGGGGTCGTTGAGCACATTGCGCAGCGAGAAAAACCCGGTGATGCGCGGCGCGAAGCGATACGAGCCGCTCACGTCGAGGTTGATGCGCTGCCGTTGATAGCGGGTGTTGGCAGTGTTGATGGGACGCGAGTCGGCCCAGTTGGCGTTGGCTTGGAAACCAAAACGGCCGAGCGAGTATCTGAGCCCGGCCGTTACCAGGTGTGGCGACATATTCGCCACGATCACTTGGGCGTAATTGCGGGTGTAGCTGGCGCGGAGCCCGAGGCCCTTGAACGGTCCCGGCAGGAAGGAGAGGCTCTGGCTATACTCCAGCTCCATGCCGCGCAGGCGGACGTTGTTGCTGCTCTGCAACGTCGTCACGAAGGTGTAGCCGTCGTAAGTCGGATCGCCGGGATTGAAATCCGCGCCGCTGATTTGGCTGTTGTTGCGATGGAGGTTGCTGACGTCGTTTTGGAAAAAATTGATCGCAACCGTGCCGATCGGCTCGAAGTAGCGGGCGAGCCGCATGGAGTAATTTTTCGAAGTCTCGGGCTTCAGGTTTACGTTGGGGGCGCGAATGATCAGCTCGTCGTCGTCGATCAGCCAGACGCCGGAAACATCGCCGAACCGCGGACGCTGCACCGTCGTGCTGAAACCGAACTGCAGGTCCATCGCGGGAGTGATGTTGTATTTCAGTGAGGCGCTGGGAAACAGGTTGGCGTAGTTGCCGGTGCGACTGACGCGCGGTTGGGAAAGGAACTGATACTGGATGCCGGGAATCGTGGTCGCGCGGCCGGCCGCGACCGGGAAGCCGGCGGCGGTCACTTCCCGGTTGGAACGCGCATCGAACTCGAGGGAATCGGTAAACGTCTCCTCCCGCCGGAGGCCCGCGCGGAGATTGAGCCGGCCAATTTTGGTCGTCGCCATGAGAAAGGCCGAGCGGACTTCTTCCTCGTAGTTCCGCAAGTTTGCGACGTTCGCATTGTAGTAATCCGTGGCGGTCTGCGTGGGCGTGAAGAAGGCCGGGTTCGAGCGGAACGTGGATGCGATCTTCATGACATCGGGCAAAAACACGCCGCCTCCGCTGGTGGAGGCGATGGAGAGGTTCTGCTGGCTGAAATCCAAATCGAGGCCCGAGCGGAGGTCGCGCATGGCACCGACACCGGCACCGGGCCCGGTGTAGTTGTAGAACGACGACGCGCGGGAGTTGTTTGAATCGCGGGTCTCGCGTTTTACTTTCACGCCACTTTTCCAAACGATCGGAAACGGTGAGCGCATGCGGTAGGTCACGACACCTTCGCCGGTGCGAATCTCGTTACTCGCGGTGCGGCCGTCATTGAGGATGATGGCGGGTGAGCTGAAAAACGCGCCGTCGTTCCAGTCGGCGCCGGCGGTCTGGGTGATCCGCCAATCACCCTCGTGGAGTGCGGAGCGCGCGGCGCTGAAACGAACCCCCGCAAGGCTGCGCACCCCGGATGAGAAGACGGAGTCGCGATACTTCATCGGGTCGTAACCGCTGTCCGAGTCCGCGACGATCATGCGGCCCTCCACGGTGATGTCGCCGCGCTTGTATTCGAAGCGGGGTGAAAAGGACTTTCCGTTTCCTACTTTGGCGATGGCCTGAGGCTCGACGGTAACGTTGCCGTTGGCCGTCGTGGTGAAGTCGGTGAGCGCATCCGCCCCGGCGACCGGCGTGGTGCGCGCGCCGGTGTTGAACGTCACGGCGCGCTGGCCGGACCACACATCGGAGTGGTTATACATCACACCGAGCGAGAGCACGAGGTGGGGCGTGGCCTTGAAGTCGGCGGTGAAGGAGGCGGCGAAACGTTCGACCGTCTGCTGGATTTGTTGCACGCGGATCGCGGTGAGCGCGATGGGTGCGGGCGAGGCGGCTGTGGGGGTGAAGTTATAGGTCACCGTCGTCGGCGCGCGCTGGATGTAGGAGTTGGATTCGCTGAGGCCGAAGACGAGACCCAAGCGCTTGTTGAAAAAAATATCCGAGTATTCGAGCTGGACGCTCGGGAAGAGTTTTATGGTCCGGTCATCCCCGGGCCCGTAGGTGCGCCCGAGCGTCAACTCGTCGGACTGCGCGGTGATACTAGTCGAGGCGGAGACGCGGCGGCCGGCGCGGTCGAAGGCCCTTTTTGAGCGCAGGTTGACCGTGCCCGCGGGGGAACTCGCGTCGACGTCGGCGCTGATGGTTTTGGACACCTCGATCGACTCCATCGCGCTCAGCGAGACTTGCTCGAAACTGAAGGCGCGGCCCGCGTCGACATTGGCATCGGCGCTGGGGAAATTCATGCCGTCCACCGTCACGCCGGCGTATTCCGACCCGAGACCGCGCAGCGAGATGTAGCGCACCGTGCCGTCGGTGCCGTCGAAATCCACGCCGGGAAGATGCTTGAGAAATTCGCCGACGTTGCCCTCGGCGACTTCGCCGAAGACGTCGGAAGCGACGCTGTTGGTGATATCCATCGAGTTGCGCTGCTCCATGATCGCCTTTGCGTTCCCCTCGCGTCCGCTGGAGACGGTGAACGCTTGCAGTGTGAGCGGACCGGCGGCGGCACTGAGCTCGAAATCGCGCCTGACCGTGGTGCCGGCGACCACCTGCACGCGCGCCGTCGCAGTCGGGAAGCCGGTGTAGGCGACTTCAAGTGTGACCTCGCCGACCCCGAGTCCGGACAAAAGGAAGACGCCGCCGTCGCCGGCTGCGGTTGATGGACCGCCCACGACGCGCACCTGCGCGTTGCGCAGATATTCGCCCGAAGCGGGATTGAGGATGCGGCCGGTGACGGCACCGGTGTTTGTCGCGGTTTGCGCGTGAGAGGTAGCGGCCGTGGAGGCCAGCAGCGTCACGAGGGACGCAAGCAGGCCGAAGCCGAGGGATCGCGCGGTTGTGCGGAGAGAAGATGAAATCATCGTGCTTGATAGGGATGGAATCAGAACGTTGTCGTCGCGGAAAGGCGCCAAGTGCGGGGGTTGGCGTAGCCGAGGGATTTGTCGGCGTAGAATTCGTCGGTGACGTTGTCCACGTTGACCTGGAATTTCACGCGGCGTTGGAAGACGCGCGTGGCGTAGCCGGCCATCAGATCAAGGCGGCTGTAGCCGTCCTCCACGGCAAACTTGCGGGCGAACGAGGCGTCGAGCGGGATCGGCCCGTCGCGGCGCTGGTAGCCGGCACTGAGCGTGAGGCCGTCGAGCGGCTTGGCGGTGAAGTCGTATTTGACCCAGAGGCTCCACGAGTCGGGCGAGTTACCCCGCAGCGGGAGGCCCAGGGTGTCGGGCCGGCCGTCGCCGTTGAGATCGGGTGAGCTGGCGGTGTTGATCACGTCGGCGGCGATGCGGGCATCGGTGTGCGCGTAGGCGGCGATGATGCTGACGTTGCGGATGGGCGTCCAGACGAGGTCGAACTCGAAGCCGTCGGAGCGTTCGCCATCGGTGAGGGAGGCCCCGTTGATACCGAGCACGGCGGCTCCGCTGTTGACGCGGCGGACGTTCTTCTTGTCGACGCGGAACACCGCGACGGTGCCCGTGAGGGTGTTGCGCAGGAGGTTGAATTTGAGGCCGGCTTCGTCGCCGACACCGTTTTCCGGGGGGAAGAACGGTGAGGTGGGATCGATCGTGCTCGAGCGGCCGTTGGGGCGGAATGATTCCGAGTGCAGAGCGTAGACCGAGAGCTCGGGGGTAAGCGCGAAGGTGGCGCCGTATTGCGGCGTCCAAGCGGTGCGGCCTTGGGCGCGGAGATCGCTCCAACGGGTGCCGAACAGGAGCGTGAGGCGGTCGTTGAAGAGTGAGACCTGATCGGTGAGGTAGGCGCCCTGTTCCCAGGCCGGTTTGCTCCACGGGTTGTTGACGACGGCGCCGGGGCCGCCGGGAGTGCCGATCTCCGCCAGGGTGGGATAGCGGCGCACTCCGAAGATATCCGCCTCGGTGCCGGCATCGAAGAGAAAGCGTTTGGTCGTGAACGGGCTGTTGTTGGCCCAGGCGAACAGCCGCTCGCTGTTGCCGATCTCGGAGCGGTCCCAGCCGGCGACGAGTTTATGCTTGGTGCCGACCACGTCTAAGGTGGCGAGCACGTTGAGGTTGAACGTGCGGTTGATCGCGCCGATCGCGGAGATGCCGGGGCGGTCGAAATAGGAGAAGTTGTCGTTCACCGCGATCCGGTTGCGGGTGACGGTAGTGCGTTGGAGACGATTGCTGTCGCTGGCACCGTGCACGGCGCTGAAGAGCAGGCGATCACCCAGCTTTTGCGTGACGGTGATCGAGTAGAAGTTCGCTTCGTCCTCGTAGGTGTCGGTCGGGGTGAGGGCGCCAAGCTCGATTGAGCGCGCGAGGGCCGCCCCGGTGAGCAGTTGCTGCGTAAAAGGTGCCGGCCGGTCGGTGGTGAGGAACACGTCGCCGAGGCGTTCCTGGATGCCGTCTTGCTTGCGGTGTTGCGCGTCGACGGTCACCCGCGTGGTCGCGGTCGGGTTCCACTCGGCGACGGCGCTGAGAAACGTCTGCTCGTCGTGCCAGAATTTACGCCAGCCATCCGTGTCGAGCTGCGAGCCCATGAAACGGAAGAGCAGCGTCTTTTCGATGATCGGCTGGTTGAAGTCGAATTCGGCATACTTGTAGTTGTTGTCGCCGAAGCCGAGGCGCACGGAGCCATAGCGTTCGGCGAGCGGCTTCTTGGTGATGACGTTGATGACACCGCCGGGATCGGAGGCGCCGAAGAAGATGGAGCTCGGTCCCTTGAGCACCTCGATGCGTTCGAGGTTGGCGGAGTTGGTGATGCCTTGC
>CALSBN010000092.1:0-17498 GCA_943373185.1 Opitutus sp. GAS368
TCCGTTTTCTTCCGCCGACCACGCGATTCTGCCGCCGAACTGGGACTATCGCGTCGCCCTTCAGTTCGCCCACCGCGTGATTGCCGTCGTTCTCACCGTCGCGATATTGATCTTGTGGCTGCGCGTGCGCCGCGATTCGGCGGCGTCGACTCTTCTGCGGAATCTGGCGCACGGACTGCTCGCCTTGCTCGTGGTTCAGATTTTGCTCGGAGCGTCGATCATCTGGAGCCAACGCCGTCCCGATATCACGACGGCCCACGTCATCGTCGGCGCGGCCACCCTCGCGACTGCCTTTGCTCTCGCTTGCCTCGCCCATCGCGACGCCATCGAATCCTCCGAGACCAACGCCTCCCGCCTATGACCGCCAATCCCGCCCTCGCGGCACCTTCCGCCAAATTCTCCGACTATCTGGAACTCACCAAGCCCCGGTTGAGTTTGCTATCGGTCCTGACCGCGCTCGCGGCCTACGCCGCGGCTCGCCCGGTATTTAGCACCTCGCAGCTCATCTTCGTGGCGCTCGGGACTTCGCTCGCGGCCGGTGGTGTGGCGGTGCTCAATCAATGGCTCGAATCCGACACCGACGCGCAGATGAAACGCACCGCCGAACGGCCGATTCCAACCGGGAAAGTCGCCACCGGCTCGGCTTTCGTGTTGGGCGGGCTGATGTGCGTCGGTGCGCTTTTCATTTTGTTCTCCCGCGTGAACTACCTCTGCGCGGGCGTCGCGTTGCTCACGATGATCGCCTACCTTGGTTGGTATACGCCGGCGAAACGTTGGTCGCGCTGGAGCACCGAAATCGGCGCGATTGCCGGTGCGTTGCCGCCGCTTATCGGCTGGACCGCCGCCGAAGGCCGTGTTTCCGAACTCGGTTGGATTCTCTTCGGTATACTTTTCTTTTGGCAAATCCCTCACTTCATGGCGATCGCCTGGACCTACCGACGCGACTATTCGGCGGTCCATTTCCCGATGCTTCCCGTGCGCGATGAAAAGGGCGGTTTCGTAGCCGCATGGTCCCTCGCCAACACCCTCGGCTTGGTCATGGTGAGCTTGCTGCCTTGGGCGTTCGGTTTCGCCACGCCGTGGTCCGGCGCGGTCGCCCTTGCCGGCGGCGTCGGGTTTGTCGCATGCGCCGTTTTGTTTCTTCGCGCCGAGGGTCGTGATGTCGCGGCCCGCCGGCTTTTCCACTGCTCAATCGCATACTTGCCGCTCGTTCTCGGAGCACTTGTCGCCGATCGCATCATCAATTTTTAAGTCCAACGCTCAATGACGATCAACGACATCCCGGCGATCAACGCCTCGCTCAACGCTCTTGCCACCGTCCTCATCTCGGTCGGTTTTGTCCTCATCAAGACCGGCCAAAAAACGGCCCATCGCTTCGCCATGATCAGCGCCGGCGTCGTCTCGGCCGCCTTCCTTGTCGGCTACGTGGGCCACAAGATCCTCAAAGGTATGGCGGCCGGGGCGGGCGAAGCGGTTCATACCCAGTTCGGCGGGGAGGGCCCGATCCGCACCGTATATTATGTGATGCTCATCACCCACGTCATTCTGGCGATCGCCATCGCCTACCTTGTCCCACGCACCTTCGCACTGGCGTTCAAGGGCGAGTTCGAGCGTCACAAAAAATGGGCGCGGATCGTGTTTCCCATTTGGCTCTACGTCTCAGTCACCGGCGTGCTCGTCTACTTCTTTCTCTACCAATGGTGGCCGTCCGTAAGCTAAAGACGCACGTCGCCCTCGGTCTCTGACCGCCAAAAAAAAGGCCGCGCATTGAAGCGCGGCCTTTATGTTATTTGGCTGAGATTATTTGACCGTAATCACGCCCTTCATGCCGACAATGTAGTGGGCCGGGAACGAGCAGACATAAGGATAGTCGCCAGTCTCAGCGGGAACTTTGAACAAGAACTCCGATGACTTGCGCGGTCCGATCAGCTCGGAATGCGCCAAAACTTGGTCTTGCAGTGCCGGAGGAAGGAAATCCGTCGCTTTCGCCGTTGTCGCAGCGGTGACGTAGGCGGCGACATCGGTGCCCTTTTTGAGGATGACGATATTGTGACCCATCGCCTCTTTTGGCATTTGGCCAATGTTCGTGAGGATGATTTTCAACGTCTCGCCGGGCTTCGCCTCGATTGCGGTGATGTTGAATTTCATGTTATCACCGGCGGTGATTTCGATGACCCTCGGGGCGGCAGTGGCCGGAGCGGGGGATGCCGGAGCCGTGGCAGCCGGTGCGGCGGCAGGAGCCGAAGCCGGAGTGGAGGCGGCCTCTTTTTGGCCACAGCCGGAAACAAGCAAAGCCGAAACAGTTGTCGCTAGAATGAGATAATTTTTCATACCCTGCGACCCTCAACGCCTGTTTCGGCGCTGGCAAACGCGAATCATTAAAAGTAGCGGAGCCACTTGGGGCCGTGAGTTGGCATCATGATTTCGCGAGTATCACGGACGTGCCTAACTTATGAACAACGAAGACCGATTAATACGTAACGAAACCATCACGCACCGCATTGCAGTCCCGGCTACCCCAACCACGTTCGCTTACTTGCAGAATTATGACTTGAATCGCCGGTGGGTTGACGAACTCTAGAAAGAGTTTGCCGCCAACCCGGGACTTTTCGAAAATTGCTAAATCTTTCTATGCGTCTTGCCACAATCCTCTCATCCGCCGCCCGCTGGAGCCGCGCGGTTCTTGCAGTCGGAGCGGTTTCATTGCTCTCCGCTTGCGACTTCAATTTCTGGCGGATGGACGGCCACCAATCGACCATCAAGGTCGAAGGACCGGTCGCGAAGTCTCAGTTGGACGTTTTTTACGTCACCTGCTGGGTGACGCTCGTGATCTTCATTTTGGTCGGCGCGGTGCTGGCCTACGCATCGATCAAGTTCAAGGCGCGCACGCCCGAAGAAGAAAAAGCTGTTCCGCCCGAGCAAGGCCATGGCAACCCACTGATTGAGATTGGGCTCATCGGCGCTTCGGTGCTGGCACTGGTGATCATCGCGATACCGACCCTCAAGGCGATTTGGTATACCTACGATGTGCCCGAAGATCGCAAGGCCGACACTTACGAAGTTACCGCAACCGGATACCAGTGGTGGTTCAAATTCGACTATCCGAGTGAACAAATCGCCGGAGCGGGAGCACTTTCCACCGCCAATGAACTCGTGATCCCGGCGGGGCGCCCAATCCGCATCAACCTGCGCACGGTCGACGTCATCCACAGCTTTTGGGTGCCAAAACTTGCCGGTAAAGTAGATATGATCCCCAACCGCGCCAACCACCTTTGGCTCCAAGCGGACCAGCCCGGTTACTACTGGGGCCAATGCGCCGAATTTTGCGGCGACTCCCATGCAGTCATGCGTTTCCGGGTAATTGCCCTCGGGCCGAAGGATTTCAACGACTGGTTAAGCCAACAAACCGCCCCTGCGCGCGACGTTGCCCCGCCCCGGGTCGCAACCCAAGACGCACCCAAAGCCCAGTTTGCTTCGCTCCGCACGTTCAAGCAAAACGAGTCCGGCATCACCGCAAAATACGATACGTCTCCCTTGGATGCGTGGAAGGCCCACCAATTTCCCGAAAAGGGCGAGAACCCGGCGTTGATCGCTCAGGGCAAGGCTCTGTTTAAAGAAAAAGCCTGCTTAAGCTGCCACGAAGTCCGGGGCCATGGCTTCGCCGGAATCAGCGGTCCCACCCTCACTCATTTCGGATCCCGCTCGACCCTCGCCGGAGGGCTGCTGGAAAACAACACCGAGCAACTCCACCGCTGGATCCACAACCCCGAATCGGTCAAGCCCGGCAACAAAATGGCCAAGGGCTACATCGATAATAACATCAAACTCACCAACGAGGACGAGGTCGCTCTCGTCGCCTATCTTCAGAGCCTCAAGTAATCTTCTTCCATGGACGCCATCCTCAAATCAGATCTCCAAGTCAAAGACGTCGCGACTGAGACCAAGTCAGCAGTCTTTTGGCGGCCCACCGCCCAAACCGGCTTAGTGAGCTGGCTTACCACCGTCGACCACAAGAAAATCGGATTTCTTTACGGGATCTTCGCGCTGTTCTTTTTCTTGGTCGGTGGCTTTGAGGCTCTACTCATCCGCCTGCAGTTGATGACACCAAACGGCACCGTGCTGACCGCGCAGCAATACAACACGATGTTCACGATGCATGGGACGACGATGATCTTCCTCGCGGTCATGCCGCTCTCCGCGGCGTTTTTTAACTTTATCATGCCGCTCCAAATTGGCGCCCGAGACGTGGCTTTCCCACGCCTCAACGCCTTCTCGCTTTGGACTTTTGTTGCCGGGGCCATCATTTTGAACCTCGGTTGGTTTATGACGGCGGGTGCACCCGACGCAGGCTGGACGGGCTATGCTCCGCTGACCTCGAAGGCCTACACGCCGGACCACTCGGTCGACATGTGGATTATGGGGCTCCAGTTGCTCGGTGTCGCCTCGATCGCCGCTTCACTGAATTTCATCGTCACAATCATCAATATGCGGGCTCCCGGCATGACTATGATGCGTCTCCCGGTCTTCACCTGGATGACTCTGATCACGGCGTTCCTCATCGTGTTGTCGTTCCCCTTCATCACCGTTGCATTGGTCGAGATTATGATGGACCGCCTTTTCGGCACGAGTTTCTTTGAAGTCTCCGGCGGCGGCATGCCGATCCTCTGGCAACATCTCTTCTGGGTTTTCGGCCACCCGGAAGTCTACATCCTGATTCTCCCGGCGATGGGCATCATCTCCGAAATCCTGCCGACCTTCTCCCGCAAACCGCTCTTCGGCTATCCGATCGTCGTGTTTTCCGGCGCTTCCATCGGTTTCCTTGGATTCTCGGTGTGGAGCCACCATATGTTCACGACCGGCATGGGCACGGTCGCAACTGCGGCATTCTCCCTCGCCACGATGGCCATCGCCGTTCCGACCGGCGTCAAGATATTCAACTGGATCGGCACCCTCTGGGGTGGGCATATTTCCATGCGCACTCCGATGATGTTCGCCCTCGGTTTTGTCTGGATGTTTATGGTCGGCGGTTTCTCCGGCGTGATGCACTCGGCCGCCCCGGCCGACGCACAACAACAAGACAGCTACTTTGTCATCGCTCATTTCCATTATGTGCTGATCGGCGGATCGATGTTCGCGTTGCTTGCTGGAATCCACTTTTGGTTTCCCCTGATGTTCGGCCGAAAAATTGGCGAATTTTGGGGTAAACTCTCGTTCTGGGTCATCTTCGCCGGGTTTAATATAACGTTCTTCCCGATGCATTTCCTCGGCCTTAACGGTATGCCGCGCCGCACGTTTACCTACGACAGCAATCTCGGTTGGAACCCTGCCAACTATATCGCCACCGTCGGCGCGCTTATCCTCGGTGTAGGCATCTTCATCTACTTCGCCGTGATGGTTTACACCTACTTCAAAGGCGAAAAAGTCGGCAAAGATGTTTGGGATGCACGCACCCTTGAGTGGAGCCTACCCAATCCCCCGCCCGAGTATAACTACCGCGTGATTCCAACGGTCCACGCGCGCGACGCGTTCTGGTATATGAAGCAGAACAAGGAACAGATCGCCAAAGAAGATGCAGCACATGCCAAGGAAGAAGCTGCTCACGGTGGCATTCATATGCCGCATCAATCGATCTATCCCTTTGTCGCGAGCCTCGGGATGTTGATCGCCGGAATCGGAATCTCCGTTATCGACAACGACCCGACACCCGGATTTTGGGGCAAGAAGATCGGCATCACTATGATCGGTGGCGTTGTCATGCTCGCCGGTATCTATTTCTGGGCTCTCGAAGGAAACGGTGGCTATCATCTGCATCCCGAGAATGACGGAGATGAGACCAGCGGCAAAAAGCCGGCCAAACACTGAGTTCGCACCCGCCTCCTCCTGTCCCCTTATCGCCCTCCCACTTATGAGCAGTCACGCCGCCGCTGGCACTATCGACCACCACCACGATCCGAGCACATCTACCGGCATTCCTAACAAGAAGCTGATGATGTGGACGTTTCTCGCCTCGGATTGCATGTTCTTCGGCGCGCTCATTTCGACGCACCTGATCTACCGCCTGCATCCGGCACCCGGCTCGCCTTCACCCAAGCAGATTTTCAGCCTCGAGCTGACCTCGTTCTCGACCTTCATTCTTTTGATGTCGTCGCTGATGATGGCCCTCGCGGTCACGGCGATTCAAAAAGGTAACGTCAAGAGCATGCGCTGGTCGCTGCTGACCACGATTTTCTTCGGCTCGATTTTCCTCGGCTGCCAAGTCTACGAGTTTGAGGAATTCGTTAAGCTCAAAAACGTGACTCTTACAAACAGCATGTTCGGCACGACCTTTTACACCCTCACCGGGACCCACGGCATCCACGTCGCAGTTGGCGTGTTTTGGCTGATCTTGATGTATGTTCGCTCCTTCCAGCCGCACGAGGCCGGCCGCACCTTTGGCTGGTTTTTCAAGAACTGCCTCCACATAGTCTCGATCGTCGGCGCGGTGCTTCTCTCAATGTTCGCCGTGCTGGGCGTCGTCCACACCCTGCAAACCGGTGGCACCGCCGGGGCGTATTTCGCCAGCCACCTTTGGATGATCGCTGGATTTGTCGGCTGTATCGCCGTAAGCATCGGCTTCGCTCAGCCCAAAGCGTTGAGTAATTTTGGCGAAGCCAACGCCATTGATGTCGAATCCATGGGCCTTTACTGGCACTTCGTTGATATCGTCTGGATCGTGATTTTCACTGCCGTCTACCTCATCGAATACCTGTAATTTCCACCTATGAGCGCCCCCGTTTCCACCTCGCCGGACCATACCCATGGCCACGAAGAAGAGAGCAAGTTTCAGATCTACGTAAATGTAGCCATGCTTTTGGCCGTCATCACCGGTATCGAGATCGTCGGCATTTATCTGCCCTTCGCCAAATGGATCATCGTCACCGGCTTGGTCATACTCTCGGCGGTGAAGTTCTTATATGTGATCTTCTACTTTATGCACCTTCGCTGGGATAAGCCGTTTTGCACCATCCTGTTTTTCATAGGACTAGTTTTGGCCGGAGGCACGGTGTGGGCTCTCCTCGCGATCTTTTCCGTCAAAGACAGCTTGCCGCTGCCGACCTGACGCACCGCGCCGTTCAAGAAACTGCTCCACTCTCACGGCGGCCTCTGGGCCGCCTTTTTTTTCCCATGATCGACTGGCGCCACTGGCACAACGAACCTTACCTCGTCGGAGGTCTGGTGTTCCTTGGCTGGCTCTACGCCGTGCTTGCCGGTCCACTGCGCCTACGTTTGGCGCCGGGCGTGCCCTTCCCGCGCGCCCACGCGACCCAATTTTACTCCTCGCTGGTGATCTTCTACTTGGCGGTAGGCTCTCCGCTCGACCAGATCGGCGAACGTTTTCTCTTCGTCGTCCACATGCTCCAGCACCAGTTGCTGATTTATCCTGCGGCTATCCTGTTTTTGCGCGGTTTACCCGAGTGGATGGTCGAACCCGTGCTATCCCGCCCCGCACTTCGGCTGCCAATCCGGCTCATTACCCAGCCGGTGATCGCAGGACTGCTTTATACACTTATCATCAGCCTCTGGCATATCCCTTGGGCTTACGATTGGGCGCTGCAAAACAAGACCGTGCACATCATCGAGCATGTCATGTTTTTTGGCGCCGGTCTCCTCTATTGGTGGCCTCTGCTAAGCCCATCTCGCACCTTTCCCCCGATCCCTTACGGCAGCCGCATGATCTATCTGTTCAGCGTGCTCATCGCGATGACGCCCGTCTTTGCCTACATCACTTTCTCGCCCGAGGTTCTCTATCCGACCTATGAATACGCCCCTCGCCTATTCCCCGATTTCACGGCGGGTGAAGACCAACTTGCCGCCGGCGTCAGCATGAAACTCGTGGGCCTTGCGGTCGCGCTTGCCGCCTTCGGCGTGTGCTTTTTTCGCTGGTCGAAATCAGACGCGCAAGGCAAAGCGCCCGTCCGACTCCGACCTAAAGGTTCGCGCCCTACTTCGAGTCCGACTTAAAAAACCGCTTCACTGCCGCTTGGGCCCGGGCGTTTTCCTCGGGAAGACCAATCGTGATCCGCACCCATGTCACATAGGGCGCAAACGCCCGGCCGATCACGACACCTTCAGCTGCCAACGCCTTCGCCACCTCCGCCTGTGGTCGGCCTGCGTCGAAGAAGACAAAATTCGCCTGCGATTCCGTGCGCCTAAGTTTCAACGAATCGAGCACCGCGTGCCACTTCACCCGCTCGGCCGTCACCGCCGCGTTGACGCGCACCATGTGCGCCGTATCGCGCAGGGATGCCGAAGCGGCCGTGAGCGCGAGGCGATTCTGGTCGCGGGGAAAGCCCATGCCCTGCTTACGCAAATGCTCCGCCAATGCCCGCGGCGCGATCGCGTAGCCAAAGGGCAACGCCGCCAGCCCGTGAGCCTTGGCGAACGTGCGAAACACCATCACGTTTTCCCCGGCATGCACGAGCGACATCGCCGTGCGCCCCGCGTAGTCGTCGGTGAATTCGAGATACGCCTCATCGACAATCACCAACGCCTGCTTCGAAACTTCGCGCACGAAAGCGAGAAACTCGGCCGCCGGATTGATCGTGCCCGAAGGATTGTGCGGGTTGATCAAAAAGACCGCACGAGTCCTTGCGTTGACCTTCGCCCTGATCGCCGGGAGATCGTTTTCCAACTTGGCGTTGAGCGGCACCGCCACAACCACTCCGCCCATCCGCGCGCCGGCATAGACCAGCGCCGGATAGCCCGGCACGGTATAAATGAATTCGCCGCCCGGTCCACCCCGCAAACTGAGCTGCACGCCGAGCGCATCGAGCATCTCGCCGAGCACGACCTGCTCGGGCGCGACGCCTTCAAACGCGGCAATCTGAGCCGTAATGGCCGCGGCCTCATCACCGACATAGCGGAACAGCCCGCCGAGATCGTTCGCCAACGCCTTGGCCACCTCGGGCGAGGGGCCGAACGGATTTTCGTTCAACGTGAGCCGCACGGGTGCCTGCGGCTCCGCGAGCACCGATCCGAAGCAGGTGAAGATCGCTCCAGCGAACAAAGTTGCGCGAAACCGGCCTAGGCGAGTGAGCATGACTCAGAACTTAACCGACAAACGCGTGTAATAAAAGGCTCCGCTGTAGGCGAAAGGATTGAACTCGCTGTAGCGGAACACACCACCCGCATCGGCCCCGAGGCGTTGGGCCGTGCTACGGATCACCTCTTGAGGATAGATGTCGAACAGGTTGTTCGCACCAATCGAAACCGTGAAGCGGTCATTGATCCGATAACCAATATCCAAGTCGGTGATAACCTTCGCCGAGAAGGTGCCGATCACGTCAACGTTAGCGGCGGGGGCGCCCACCGTCTCCGTCGGCAGGGTGCGGAACTTTGAGTTGGTCGGGAACAAGGCGACCTGCGCCGGCGCGAGATTGGTCAACGCGACAGCCTCGTAATCGCCGTAGCGGACAGCCCGGGCAAGGACGGACCAGCGGCCGAAATCCCACGTTGCGGAGGCTTGGAGGTTGTTCCGCGGTTGGCCGCGAGTCGCCCGAATCCTTTCGGCAATGTCGAAAAGCGGCGTGGTAATTCCGAGTGCGGCGACGGACGGAGGCGTGGGACTCACGCGGGTGAGCGTCGTTGAGTTGTAGTTGAATCCGCCCGTAAGTGTAAGCTTACCCGCGCCGCCAAGCGCCAGCTTTTGACGCAGGGTCAGGTCGACGCCGCGCGTTTTCGTGTCGGCGGAATTCGTAAAGAACCGCGCCGCTTCCACCCCGGAGATCCCCTGCGAGGTCAGGTAAGTTTGGACCGGGGCGCCGGTGAAAATGCTCGAAAGGAAAATCCGATTCTCGATTTCGATCTGGTAAAGATCGGCCGTCGCCGAGAATCCGCCCGTTTCATAGGTCAGGCCGCCGGTCCAGTTCACAGATTCCTCCGCTTTCAGCGCCGTCGCCCCGAGCGCGCGCGCGGCCGGATCACCGACGGGAAAGAGCCGGGAGATAATGAACGTGTTCGTATTGGCGTCGGTGCGCGTGCCGGTGGTGCCGTAATATTGTTGCTGCAACGCCGGGGCATGGAAGCCCGTGCTGAACGAGCCTCGCGCCGCCAAACCGCCGCCGAGCACGACGCGCGAGGCCGCCTTGGTGTTAAAGGTCGTTCCGAAATCGCTGTAGTCCTCGAAGCGAGCCGCGAGCGAGAGCCGCACCCGCGAGTTCAGATCGTGTTCGGCGTCGACGTAGAGACCGTAACTGTGGCGGTCTACATCCTGTGCGTCACGCGGGCTGACGCCGCCATTGCCCTGAGTGCCCACAGGCGCCACCGCTCCGGCGGAGGGACCGTCAGCGATGCGCACTCCGCCAGAGCTGTAAGAAGCAAGCTCTCCGACCCCGATCTCGTAGGCGTCGGCGCGAAACTCTGCGCCGGTCGCGAGCTTCACGGGCGCCGCCAGTCCGAGGTCGAGGTTCCGCTTCAAATCGAGGTTCGTCACCGCTTGGGTGAATTCAAGCCGACCGTTGTAGAACCGGGTGGGGCTCGCCGCGCCATAAGACGTGTTGAGCGAATTGTGCATGAAATACTTCAGGCGATTGTTGCCGATCTCCTGGCTGAGGTCCCAATCCCATGCCGTCGCCTTGCCGCGCAGACCTGCGCCAAGGGAAACATTCGTGCTGTCGGTGTCGAGGAAGGGCAAAAATCCATTTGGGTAGATTGCGCGGACATTGTTGATGTCAGCCGGCCGACGGAATGATGCGTTGGAAGTGGCTTCGCTCAGGCCGTAGCCGCCAAAAGCGTAAAGTTCGAGCGCACCTGTGGGACGCAGCGGGAGAGCCGCGTTGAAGAAAAACGTCTGCTCGACGACATCCGCGTCGCCGTAGCGCCAGACGTTGCGGTTCACCGTGGCTTCGCGGGGGTCGAGAACAACATTCGGAGTGGTCGGCGGCGTCAGCCCCGAGCCAAAAGCGCCAGAGTTCGCGACGAGCGCTCCGGAGGTCGTGTTGGTGCCAAAGTAGAATTGGCGCGTATCGGGCAACGCTCGATTGATCGCGTTACGGTCGCGGTAGTAGAGCGTGCTGTGAAAAAAGCCGCCATCGCCGAGTTTCAAACCGGAAGAAACCGAGCCCTCCCAGACGTCGCCGTCACCTTCCTTGGTGACGCCATAGGTTCCGCTCGCGGCGGTGCCGAGATCGGAGCGGAGGACCAGGTTAATCACGCCCGCGATCGCGTCGGACCCGTATTGAGCCGACGCGCCATCGCGGAGAACTTCGATGCGGCCGATGGCGGTGGATGGGATGGCGTTGAGATCGGTGGATACTGCACCGCGACCGATGGTGCCGCCGGCGTTGACCCAAGCTGAGGTATGGCGGCGCTTGCCGTTGACGAGAACGAGCGTCTGGTCGGGCGAAAGGCCGCGCAGGGTCGCCGAGCGGATGTGGGTATTGCCGTCGGGTGTGGTGGGATGCGGATTGTTGAACGACGGGATCTGGGCCTGAAGGATCTTTGCCACCTCTGTGTAGCCGCCTTGCCGGATCTCACGCTCCGTGATGATGTCGATCGGCACCGCCGACTCGACCACGGTGCGCTGCGTAAACCGCGAGCCTACGGTCACGAAAGCATCGAGCGCAACGGGCTCGACCGGTTTCGCGACCGGGGGCGTGACTTGGGCCGAGGTTGAGGCAGCCGCGGCAAAACTGGCCGCGGCCGCAATCGTGCGGCGAAGAATCAGGAGACGTGTGGTGGTAGGCATGGCGGTTTTTGATGGTTGGCTAGACGCGACGGCAAAGCACCTTTCACGCCGAGCGGCACGAAAAGCCTGAATTCAGGGCGGGCTGACAGCCCGCCTCGCTCCCGGTTGAATCACCTCGCGGCGACGAAGAGATCCTCGACGGAATCGCTCTCGACGTTGATGTCGGCGAATAGCCAGGACGAAAGGTAGCGCTCGGCCGCCGAAGCGACGATTGCGACGATCATCTTACCTTTGTTCTCGGGCCGCTTCGCGAGCTGGATCGCGGTCCAGATCGCCGCACCGGACGAGATACCAACCGGGATGCCGTCAATCTGACTGACCTGCTTTGAAACTGGTCCGGAATCGGCTTCCTTCACGCGCACCACCTCATCGTAAATCTTGGTGTTGAGCACGCCGGGCACGAAGCCTGCACCGATGCCTTGAAGCTTGTGAGGACCGGGGGTTCCGCCCGAAAGCACCGGCGAAGCGTCGGGCTCGACGGCGACGATCTTCACGGCCGGGTTCTTCGCTTTGAGCACCTCGGCGACCCCGGTGATCGTGCCGCCGGTGCCGATCCCGGCGACGAGGATGTCGATCTTCCCGTCGGTATCGCGCCAGATCTCCTCGGCCGTCGAGCGGCGGTGAATCGCCGGGTTCGCAGGATTGTTGAACTGCTGGAGAATCAGCGCTCCGGGAATTTTGGCGGCGAGCTCCTCGGCTTTGGCGATGGCTCCCTTCATGCCCTTGGCACCCTCGGTAAGGACAAGACGGGCGCCGAGAATCTTGAGGAGCTTGCGCCGTTCGACCGACATCGTCTCGGGCATCGTGAGGATCAATTTGATCCCTTTTGCGGCGGCGACGAAGGCGAGCGAGACGCCGGTGTTGCCCGAGGTTGGCTCGATCAGGACGGTGTCTTTGGTGATCTTCCCGCTCTTGATCGCATCGTCGATCATGGCGAAGCCGATGCGGTCCTTCACACTCGAGAGCGGGTTGAAGAACTCGAGTTTCAGGAGAATTTCAGCCTGCGCCCCGTGGGCGGCAGCCGTGCGGTTGAGCCGCACGAGCGGGGTGTTGCCGATCGTTTCCGTGATGTCGTTGTATATTTTAGCCATGATGAATGGAGGGAATGATGGGTTGGTTGACGGTGAAAAGTTACTTCGCGGTTCCCCACCGGCGATGCAGGAAACGCTCCCAAGGTGAGAAAAATATTTTGTCCGCGAGCAGGCCGATGAGCAAGAGCACGAGCATGATTCCGATAACCTGTTCCATGGCGTTCAATTCGCGCCCGTAATGCAGCAGGTGACCCAGACCAAAGCCGCTCAAGATCGTGACATAAATCTCCGCCGCCATCAGCGAGCGCCAAGCAAATGCCCACCCTTGCTTCATCCCGCCCACGATGAACGGCAACGCCGCGGGAAAGATCACGTAGAGCCACGTGTGCAGCCCGCTGGAACCCATCGTGCGGGCGGCGCGGGCGTAGATCGGCGGCACGTTTCGCACGCCGTTGTCCGTCGCAATAATGACCGACCAAAGCGTGCCCATGACGACAACGAAAAACATGGCCGCCTCCGTCTGACCAAACCAAAGCAGCGCCAACGGCACCCAGCAGACGCTGGGCAACGCTTGTAACCCCAACGCGAGGAGTCCGAGCGTATCCGCGAGCACCCGAAACCGGGCCGTCAGCAGCCCGAGCGGCAAGCCCAGCAGCAGGCCAAATACATAGCCGAGGAACAGGCGTTTGACGGTAACCAGAGTCGCACTCAGGAGACTGCCATCAACTGTCGCTTCCCACAAATATCGGCCCACGACCAGCGGCGAAGGCAAAAGCACGGGCGACCAAAACCCGGATCGGTAAAGCAGTTCCCAGCCGACAAACAACGCGGCGAAGAAAAGAGCGGCGAGTCCAACGCGTTTCATTCGGCGACCTCCGCTTCCGGCCGCACGTGGTTCTTCAATGCCGCGGTAATCGCCGTTGTGTGACGGGCGAGTTCGACACTGTTGATGTCGCGGGGCCGCGGCAGATCGATTTTGAACTGCTCGCGAATTCGACCCGGATGAGGCGAGAACAACACCACACGGTCACCCAAACACGCGGCTTCGCGCACGTTGTGAGTCACAAAAACAATGGTCTTTTTTCGCTGCTGCCAGATCCGCTGAATATCGCCGTAAAGTTGTTCACGCGTCAGGGCATCGAGCGCACCGAAGGGTTCGTCCATGAGCAGCACGCGCGGATTCGGCGCGAGCGCGCGGGCCAGGGCTACGCGTTGCTTCATCCCGCCTGAAAGCTCGTGCACAAACGCGCGGTGAAACTTTTCCAAGCCCACGAGCTGCAGATAGAACTCGGCGACCTTGCGCCGCTCCGCGTCGTTGAGGCCGGGTTTGCGCCGGAGTCCAAACATCACGTTACCCAGAACATCGAGCCACGGGAACAGCGCGGCCTCCTGAAACATCACCATCCGATCGCGTCCCGGGGCGTTGATCGGGATGCCATCAGCGGATATCTGGCCCGAATCCGCCAGATCTAATCCGGCCACGAGATTGAGCAACGTCGATTTCCCGCAGCCACTGGGTCCGACCAGGCACACGAACTCCCCCTCGCTTACATCGAGCGAAACATCATCGAGCGCATGCACCGTGCGCTTGCCGGAAACGAAGCGTTTGCGCACGCCCCGGATCGACAGTTTGGCTGCCGGTGCCTCGACCGAAACCTCATCCGACAGGCTCACGGTTTACCTCCAAACATCCGGTCCAGCGGGATCGCTTGACGGAGAAATCCCACCGACTGGGCATCCCCGACCAGCGCCGCAAATTGATCTTGGGCCACCCTATCCGTGAAGCGGAGCCGGCCCCACGCCCGCTCCATCAGAGCGGCGGGAATCTCGCGCCGAGTCTCGGCGGTGAGCCCCGCTTGGACGAGAGATCGCGCCTCAGTCGAGTGCGTGACCAGCCACGTGGTGAGTTCAACGTGTGCGGCCAAAAACCGTGAGGCCAGTTCCGGGCGGGCTTTGAGGAACTTGACCGCTGCGACCAGGACGGTGGTGACGGCATCGCTCTGCTCGATGAAAACTTTACCGCCGGCATCAATTTCGAGCCGGGAAACCCAAGGTTCCACGGTCCACGCTGCGTCGATTTTTCCCGCTTTGAACAACTGGAAAAGTTCAGAGTTCGCCGCGGGCAGGACCGCGACATCACCGCCAGTGAGAGTCACCTTAAAACCCTGTTTCTTTAGCCATGCCCGGGCGGCGACGTCCTGAGTATTGCCGAGTTGAGGCGTGGCAATACGACGACCTTTGAAGTCTGCGGGATTTTCCAAAGGACCATTGGCATGCACGACCAACGCAGCCCCGCCCTCGGCGGCGCCGGCGAGCACCCGGATCTCATCGCCGCGGGAGCGGATGTAGGCGTTGAGCGCCGGGTTGGGCCCGACATAGGTCAAATCGATTGAGCCGGCGAAGATCGCTTCCATCGCACTGGGTCCGGCGTTGAACGGAAACCATTGGACCACGACGTCGGGGCCGAGACGTTGCTCAAACCACCCCTTGTGCTCGCGCGTCGTGTGCGCGCCGATCACGCCCTGCGCGTGAGTGATATTGGGAAAGTAGCCCACCCGCAGCGTAACCCGCTCAGCGCGCACCTCCGCAATCGCCAGCGAGAGGCAGAGAATGAGCGGCAAAGACTTCATCCAAAACGCGGTCATATGCTGTATTCGCCAAGCAACTGGTGGAGCACGCCCTCGGTTTCATCGAGGCGCGCACCGCCGGCGTGGCGAGCGAGTTTCCGGGCTTGGCGGGCGGGCAAACGCGCAGACGTCGGGGCGGCCTCGGCCTCGGCGGAGAACGGGAGCGGGACATCGTCGCGGCGGAGCTTGCGAAGCGTGATCTCGACGACGTCGGCGAGCGTGTAGCGGTCGAGGATGCCAGCGATGGCGTTGCGCACATCGAGCATCAACATCCGCAGGCCGCAGTGAGCCTCGTCGGGGCAGGTGCATTTCTCATAGGCCGACTGGCTCACGCAACCGATGGGGGCGAGCGGACCGTCGATGAGACGGACGACTTGGCCGATGGTGATCTCACGGGCGGGCTTTGCGAGCCGGTAGCCGCCGAACTTTCCGCGCACGCTAGAAACGAGACCGGCCTCTTTCAGCGCCTGCATGATCTGCTCCAAAAACTTGACCGGGAGTTGGTCGCTCTCGGCCAACTCCGAAACCTGCACCAAGTCGCGCTTCACCTCGGCGGCAAGGCCGAGGTTGATCAGCGAGCGGAGGGCGTATTCGCCTTTCTTGGAGAGCTTCATTTAAAGACTATTTCAAACTACATTAATTTAGTATGAATTAAATCAAGCGCGAATTTCAGGAATTCTTGTGGTTTGGGCGGGCTAGGCGCCGGCGACGGGGCGCGCCGCGCTTGTCATCACTCTCAAAGCACGATCCGCAGCCCGTCGTGCGCCGGCTCAATGCCGGCGGGCAGCTCGGCCGCCAATGTCGCGTGATCGCTCAGGTGAGTCAGGTGGGTGAACAATGTGCGCGGTGCCGCGATCTCTTGGGCGACCGCGATCGCCTCCGGGATACTCATATGCGAGGGGTGCGGCAGCGGACGAAGGCCATCGAGCACGACCAAATCGGCGCCGCGCGCGAGTTCCACCGCCTCACACGGCACCCGTTTGCAATCGGTGTAGTAGACCAACTTTTTTCCGCTGCTGCGCTCGGTAAACGCGAGGCCGAGGGTGTTGACGCCGCCGTGCGGCAGCAGCGTGGACTGAATAGTCCCCTGCGGAAGATCGAGCAGCGCGGGAAGCTCTCGGAGTTTAAACGCCGGGTAACCTTTCACCACCGGCCGCTCCATGATCGCGTAAGGATACATCGCGAGCACGCGGCTGATGCCTTCGTCCGTCGAGTAAACCGGCAGACCCACGCCGCCAAGCAGATCGCAGAAGCGCCGGAGATCATCCATGCCCGTAATGTGGTCGGTATGGCCGTGGGTGAGGATAAAGAGATCGAGTTGGCGGATGTTTTCGCGCAAGCACTGGAGACGGAACTCTTGCGCGGCATCCACCTGGATGTGCAGGCCGTCCATCACGACATGAATCGACGCCCGCGTGCGCTTGTTGCGCGGATCGACCGACGTGCACACGGCGCAATCGCAGGCAATCATGGGAACGCCTTGGGAAGTGCCGGTGCCAAGAAAGATGAGCTCCATGGAAAGTCCGTAGAAAAACGAAATGCCGACCGCGCCGCCAGCCCGCAGAGGGCCGTCGGTCAATTCAGGGCTCAGTTCTCCGAGAGAAGGCGGAGAAGGGCCGCCTCGTCGATCACCGTGACGCCGAGCGAGCGGGCCGTTTCCAGTTTCGCCCCGCTCCCCTCGCCTGCCAGGACGTAGTCGGTCTTGCGGCTTACGCTGCCCGCGACTTTGCCGCCGGCCGCCGTGATCTTCTCCTCGGCCTGCGCCCGTGTGAGGCGCGGCAACGTGCCGGTGAGCACGAAAGTTTTGCCGGCAAAGATCGCACTCATCGCGACCGGGAGTGCGGGTTGCACGCCGAGAGCGATGAGCTCGGCGACGACCGCGCGATTGGCGGACATTTTGAAATGGTCGGAGACCGCGGCAGCCGTCGATGCGCCGAGAACCGTGGCGAATTCGGCGACGTTTGCGGTCGCGAGGGCGTCGAGCGAGCGGAATTTCCGGGCAAGGTCCTTGGCCGAGACGGAGCCGATTTGCGGCAGCCCGAGCCCGTAAATGAAGCGCCACAGTTCGGCGCGCCGGGACCGCGCGATGGCGGCGATGAGAGCATCGGCGGTTTT
>CALSBN010000093.1:0-17443 GCA_943373185.1 Opitutus sp. GAS368
AACCGAGGCGATTCTGAAGCGGCAGGAGAGCCTCACGATGGGCGAGTTCATCCAGATTCTGGAACTCGACGAGCGATTCCACATGAAGCTCTGCTCGCGCTGCGAGAACGAGGAGATCAAGGCCTACCTCGCGAAAATCTGGAGCCGCATCCGCGTGCTCCGCTCGCTCGAGCGCGACTGGGAGGACTGGAACAAGAACTCGGTGAAGAGCCACCGCGGCATCCTCAACGCGATCAAGGCGGAGGATTTCAAGAAAGCGCGGCAACTGCTCGAAGACGGCATCGATCGCGCGGAAACGCAGATCGCCGCGACGGTGGACCGGCTGATGAAGGGACCCGGCGGGCGGGAAGGAGCGGCGCCGGAACGATGACGGCGGTCGCACCGTTGCGCGGCCTGTTCTGCGGAGCGGGCCACTTCGCGCGCATCCAACTGGAGGCGTGGCGCGCGGTGCCGGACGTGCGCCTCGTGGCGTTGCACAACCGCACGCCGGAGCGCGCGGCGGCGCTGGCGACGGAATTCGGTATCGGGCGGGTCGGCACCGATTTCGCTGCGCTGCTGGGCGAGGTCCGCCCTGACTTCGTCGATATCTGCACCGCGGTGGAATCGCACCTCCCCCTCGTGCGCCTGGCCGCGGCGCGGGGCGTGGCCGTGCTCTGCCAAAAACCGCTCGCGCTGCACATGGCGGAATCCGCTCAGCTCGTGGCGGCGTGCGAGACCGCGGGCGTGCGGCTGATGGTGAACGAGAACTGGCGCTGGCAGGGCTGGTATCGCGAACTGCGGCGGCTGATCGCGGCGGGCGCGATCGGCGCGCCCGGGCACGCGCGCTTTGTGCTCCGGCCCGGCGACGGCTGGGGTGAGGCGCCGTATCCGCTGCAGCCCTTCTTCCGCGACATGGAACGGTTTCTCCTGCTGGAAGTCGGCGGGCATTATCTCGACACGATGCGTTTCCTGCTCGGTCCGCTCGCGGCCGTGCGCTGCGTTACACGCCGACGCAATCCCCGCATCCGCGGCGAAGACGCCGCGCTCGTGCTGGCGGAGTTTGCCGACGGCGCGACGGCCGTGTTCGACGCGGACCGCACGGCGGCGACGGAGCGCGTGCGGCCGCCGGTCAACGGCCACGCCTGTATCGAGGGCGACGCGGGTAACCTGCGGCTCGACGAAGACGGCCGGATTTTTCTGCAGCGCCGCGGCGCCCGCGAAACGGAACACGCCTACACGATCCCCGCCGGCTACCGCGGCGGCAGCGCGATCGCGGCGCAGGCGCATTTCGCCGCGTGCCTGCGCTCGGGCGCGCCGTTCGAGACGGAAGGGCGCGACTACCTCGCGGTCGAACAGGCGGTGGAGGCCTGCTACCGTTCCGCCGCGGAAGGCATCCGTCTGGAGGTCGCGG
Source organism: Opitutus sp. GAS368 (assembly GCA_943373185.1). Taxonomy (GTDB): domain Bacteria; phylum Verrucomicrobiota; class Verrucomicrobiia; order Opitutales; family Opitutaceae; genus Tous-C4FEB. Next base: position 1,391 of record CALSBN010000093.1, read on the forward strand.
CATGAACGGCAACGTGCGCATCGGGCTCGTCCACGCGACGCTCGCCGCCGTGCAGCCGATGGTGGCGGCTTTCCGACGGGAGGCGCCGGGCGTGAAGCTGCTGCATTTTCTCGACGAAGGACTGCTGCCGCAGGTCGACCGCGAAGGGCTTTCCGAACGCGCGACTGCGGAGCTTGGCCGGCTCGTCGCGCGCGCGGCGGAAACCGGGGCGGACGGCGTGTTGCTCACGTGCTCGGCGTATTCTCCGTCCTTGCCGGCGGTGCAGGCGCGCTGCGTCGTGCCGGTCGTGAGCGTGGATGAGGCGATGCTGCGCGCCGCGCTCAAACACGGTCCGCGGATCGGCGTTGTGGCCACGGTGGCTGCGGCGGGACCGACGACCGCGGCGCTGTTGCGGGCCTACGCGGCGGAAAACGGCGGCCGGGCCGATGTGGCCGTGCGCGTCGTGCCGGAAGCGTTTGCGGAGCTGCACGCCGGCCGGCCCGAGGAGCACGACCGGTTGGTGCGCGCACAGATCGAGGCGCTCCTGCCGGAGTGCGATGCGGTTGTGCTGGCGCAGATCTCCATGGCGCGCGCGGTCGCCGGCGCGCCGGCGTGGCCGAAGCCGGTGCTTACGAGCCCGGAGGCGGCGATCCGCGCGATCCTCTCCCGGCTCGAGCCGGCCCCCGCCCGATGAAACTCGCCTATCCTGTCGCCACACCGGAAGTCCGTGCGTCCATTCTTGGTCTGAAAGGTCTGCCGGCCGACGTGCTGCCGCGGCTGCGCGATGCGGGTTACGACGGCATCGAGCCGTTTGTTGCCGATCCGGCGAAATTCGACGCCGAGGCCTGGGCGGCGGCCGTCGGGCGCAGCGGGTTGGCGGTGGTGGCCGTGGGCACGGGGCCGTGCGTATTCGACGACGGGCTGACCTTCACCTCGGAGCGCGAAGAGGTGCGGCAGGCCGCGGTCGAACGAGCGAAAGCGGTCGTGCGGTTTGCGGCCCGTCTCGGCTCGCAGGTGAACATCGGCAAGTTGCGCGGCGAAATCGCGGCGGCGAATCCGGCGCAGTCGTGGGCGTGGATGCGCGCGGCGTTCACCGCCGTGTGCGCCGAAGCGGAGCGCCACGGCGTCGCGGTCACGCTCGAACCGCAGAGCCGCGGCATTATCAACAGTCTGAATACAACCGCGGAGGCGCGGGAGTTCGTCGCGGCCCTCGGGTTGCCGAATTTCCGGCTGATGCTCGACACCTTCCACCTGGAGGCCGAGCACGAAGACATCGCCGCCGCCTTCCGGACGGTCGCGGCGGACGGGCAATTGCTGCATGTGCACTTTGCCGACACGGGGCGCAAAGCGCCGGGCGAGGGCGGCATCGATTTCCGCGCGGCCGTCGCTGCGTTGCGGGCCGCGGGTTACGACCGCGCGGTCACGGTCGAGATCAAGCAGGAGCCGGATGGACCGGCGGCGGCGCGGCGTGCGGCGGAATTTCTGCGTTCGATCCTGTGAGCACCGGAACGAATCAACGACTCCGCGTGGCCGTGGTGGCCGGCAACGGGATCGGCCCCGAAATCACGGCCGCGACGCAGCGCGTGCTCGAGGCTACCGGGCTCGCTTTCGATTGGATGCCCGTAGCCGTCGGCGAAGCAGCGCTGGCGCGCCACGGGCATCCGTTGCCGCAGGAGAGCGTGCGGCAGTTGCAGGATGCCAGCCTTGCGCTCAAGGGACCGCTCCTCGTGGAGAAACTTAAAGGCCGCTTGGTCTGCCGTCACGCTGACGGCAGCGAGCACGTGTATCCGTCGCTCAACAACGCGCTGCGGCGCGAGCTGAAGCTCTTTGTGAATCCGCGGCCCCTGCGCGGCATGGGCGCGATCTCCGGCCGATGGGCGAACCTCGACATCGTCATCATGCGCGAGGTGACGGAGGACGTTTACGCCGGGGTCGAGCGGATGGCGGATGCCGACCGCGCGGAGGCGATCAAGCTCACCACGCGGCCCGCGGCGAGGCGCGCGGCGCGTTACAGCTTCGAGTTTGCGCGGAAGAACGGTCGCCGGCGCGTCACTTGTGCGCACAAGGCCAACGTGCTCGGGCTCACCGACGGGATGTTTTTGGAGTGCTGCCGCGAGGTGGCGGCGGAGTATCCGGAGATCGCGTTCGACGACTGCATGATCGATGCGGCGGCCTACGCTCTCGTGAAAACCCCGGAGCGGTTCGACGTGATCGTTACCTCGAACCAATACGGCGACATCCTCTCCGATCTGGCCGCGGGCTTGGTCGGCAGCCTCGGCCTCGCTCCGGGAGCCAATATCGGCGAGGCGGGCGCGATGTTCGAGGCGTCGCACGGCGCCGCACCCGATATCGCGGGCAAGGGCATCGCCAATCCGATCGCACTCATTCTCTCCGGTGCGATGCTTCTGCGGCATGTCGGCGAGGTGCGCGCAGCCGAGCGCGTCGAAGCCGCCGTGCGGAGCGTCGTGATCGAAGGCAAAACGCTCACGCCGGATATCGGCGGCCGCGCCACGACGGAGGCGGTCGCTGCCGCGATCTGCGAGCGCCTCGCAAACGGAGACTCCCGGTGATCGGCGTGATTGCGGACGACACGACGGAGGCGAACGACATCGGCGTGATGTTCGCCAAACACGGCTGGGCCACCGCCGTGGTCGCGCACGATGCGCCAGACCCGATGCCGGACGCGGACGCACGGGTGCTCGACACCGACAGCCGCCTCGATCCGCGGGCCGTCGCCTATGAAAAAGCGGCGGCGGCGACGCGGCGGTTGCGCGCGCTCGGCTGCACGTGGCTGCACAAGAAAACGTGCTCGGTTTTCCGCGGGAACATCGGCGCGGAGTTCGACGCGATGCTGGATGGGGCGGGTGGCGAGTTCGCCGTCGTGAGCCTGGCGTATCCGAAAAACGGACGCACCACTCTTGGCGGCGTGCACACGGTGCACGGCCGGCGGCTCGAGCAGTCGGCCTTTGCGCGCGATCCGGTGCATCCGACGCGCGAGTCGGACCTGATTGCCATTCTGCAGCGCCAAACGCGGCGGCGGGTGGGCCGGATCGACCTCGTGACGGTGCGCGCGGGCGAGGCGGCACTGCGGGCGGCGCTGGCGGAGCGCCGGACGGAGAGCAATTACTGCATCGTCGACGCGGTGGAGCAGGCCGATCTCGCGGCGCTCACGCGGGCGACGCACGACTGGCCGCTGCACGCGGGCAGCTCGGCGTTGGCGGAGGAACTGCCGGCGTTCTGGCCCCGGCCCGGCGGGCGCGATCCGCTCGCGGGCGTAGGACTCGCCGGCGGTTCCGGCGTGCTCACGGTGTCGGGCAGCCTGACGCCGCAGACGCGCGCTCAGACGGCGGCGTTGCGCGAAGCGGGGATGACGGCCGTGACGCTGGATTCGACACGGGTCTTCGATGGCGCCGAATGCGCGGCTGAGATCGCGCGGGTTTGCGCGGCGGCGGTGGCGCCGCTGCGCGCCGGGCGCGATGTGCTAGTGCTGGCGGCGCAGGACGGCGCCGCGATGGAAAAGACCAGAGCCCTCGGCGAGGCGTTCGGCCTCGATCCGCTGGCGGCGAGCAAGGCCGTTTCGGCGGCGCTCTCCGAAGGGGCCGACCGCATCGTCGCGGCGGCCGGAGTGAGCCGCCTGGTCGTCGCGGGCGGCGACACGAGCGGCACAGTGTGCCGGCGGCTCGGGATTCACGGCAACTGGGTGCTGGGTGAAGTGGCGACGGGCGTGCCGGCGGGGTTCGCGCTCGGTCGGCCGTTGCTCCTCGTGCTGCAGTCGGGCAGTTTCGGCGATGCCGGTTTTCTCGGGGCGGCCGTGGCCCACCTCAAGCGTGTCGCAAACCCTGCCGTTCTCTCCTCATGATTCCCGGCCTCATCGATCTCCATGTGCATACCTCGCCCGACGTGCGGGCTCGGTCCTGCGACGACCTTGGACTCGCGCGCGAAGCCAAGCGCCTTGGAGCGCGGGCGGTGACGATCAAGTCGCATCACATGCTCACGGCGGACCGCGCGCTTGTGGCGCGGAGCGCGGTGCCGGGCGTGGAGGTCTTCGGCGGTGTGGCGCTGAACCCCGCGGTCGGCGGGCTCAACCCGGCGGCGATCGATGTGGCGCTAAAGCTGGGAGGAAAAATTGTGTGGCTGCCCACCCTGTTCGCGGCGCAGCACCGACGGATGGAGGGAAGGTTGGACGGGATCGAGGTCGTGCGGGGCGGCCGGGTGGTGCCGGCGGCGCTGGCGGTCTTGCGGCAGGTCGCGGCGTCAGACGTCGTGCTGGCGACGGGGCACCAGTCCGCCGAAGAAGTCGCGGTCATCGTAGCGGCCGCTTGGGAGGAGGGCGTGCGGAGAATCCTGATCAACCACCCGGAACACAGGGTGGTCGGCATGACGATAGCGCAGCAACAGGCGCTGCGGCGGGAATACCCGGTGTTCTTCGAGCGCTGTTACGCGCAGCCCGGTGCCCGCAAAGGCGAGTATGTGTCGAACGGCAAGGCCAACCAGCGCGCGATCGAGGCGGTCGGCGTCGAATCGACCATCCTTGCGACGGATGCGGGCCAGATTGAAAATCCGCCCTGGGCCGAGTGCTGGGAACGAATGCTCGAGTATCACAGTTGCCACGGCGTGACCGCTGCGGCCCTGCGCCGTATGGCGGCGGAGAATCCGGCGAGGCTGCTCGGGATTTGAATCGGGCGCGGAAGGATCTTCGGGGCGTTTGGCACGGCCGGGCCTCGTCGACGGCGAGGCGCGGGTGAGCGACCCCGCGATGTTTCCACGCTGCCCGTGTTCGCCCGAGTTCATATGCCGCCCCGAAGCTGTCCGGGTCTGCTCCCGCCCGGAACCAAGCTGAGCCGGCGGACGGTATTGCTTGACATTCTGTATGTTTGTATACAGTAAAACAATTACACCTTGTTATGAAAATGAAACCCCTTCGTTTGAGGATACGGCAATGCTTTGTTCCGGCGGCAGTGGCGGGAGGATTGGGCGTTGTGACGGCATTGGGCCAAGTGGCTTCCTCCGCTGGAACCAAGGCCGTGGCAGAACCGGTCGTCGAGTTATCGCCCTTCGTGGTGAACGTCGCGCAAGACCAAGGCTATGTCGCTGCCAGCACGCTCTCAGGCACGCGGCTCAATACGCCGCTCGAGCTTACGCCGGCGTCGATCTCGGAGTTCACGTCCGAATTCTTGTCCGATATCGGTGCCAATAACGTGCTCGACGCGGTGGAATACTCCGTGGGTTTCGCGGAGGAAAACTCGTCGACAAACAGCAACGCCCAGCAATTCAACGACATCAATATCGTCTCCCGCGGCGTGCCCCGCTCGGGCGGGGCGCGCTCTGTCTCGCGCAACTATTTCCTCTGGTATCTCAACGGCGACAGCTACAACACCGAGCGCCTTTCCTTCTCGCGCGGCCCCAACTCCGTCCTATTCGGCATCGGCGATCCGGGAGGCATGATCAACACGTCAACCAAGCAGGCCCGCTTCAAGACGACGTCTGAGTTCAACGTCAAACTCGACTCCCACGGGAGCTGGCGCGGACATGTCGATCACAACCAGCGCCTTCACGACAACCTCGCCTTGCGCGTCAACGTCGTCCACGAGGACCGCAACACGTGGCGCGAGGTCGAATTCTACGAGCAGACACGCCTCCATCTCGCGGGCACGTGGCGACCGTGGCGCAAGACCGCGGTCCGCGCGGAATTCGAGCGCGGCCTCGTCGATCAGGTGCGCGCCCGGCCGTGGTCAGGCCGCGACCGCTACACTCCCTGGGTGGCGGCCGGACGTCCGGCCTACGATCGGGCCGTCAATGGCAACACCTACCCGACCGGCATCACGAACATTGGCAACAACCCGTATCTTGTTTTCGACACGGCGACGAACAGTTGGATGAACTGGCAGCGCTACGGCCGCAGCACGCCGGCGGGCAACGGCCCGCTCAAGATCCAGGACCCGTCGATTCTGCCCTGGGAGGCCGTGATCTCCGGACCGTCGAGCTCCACCGCGTTCGATTTCTCGACATGGTCCGTCTACCTCGAACAGGAACTGGCGCGGAATCTGATGCTCGAAGTCGCGTTCAACGGGCAGTCGGAAGCGCGCGACGTGCGGGCCGGCGTCGTGCACGACCAGATCGCGCTCAACGTCGATCCCAACAGCACGCTGCCGAGCGGCGCGCGGAATCCGAACTTCGGCAAGTTTTACATCGAGGGCCAGGGCCAGTGGTCGCTCGTGAGCCGCGAAATTGACAATGTGCGGGCGACGCTCGCTTACGAACTCGGTTCCCGCAGCCCGTGGCTCGGCCGCCACCGTTGGGTCGCCCTCGCCTCGCGGGAAAGCGTGTGGCAGAACACCGACCGGTTCTTCGAGGTCAATTTGACGCCGCTAACCGGCGCGCCCGCACTGCTGACCAACGCCGCCAACGCGATCCGCCGCCGCACCTATCTCGACTTCGATGGCGGCAAACGTGCCTTCGACCAGGATTCCTGGGCCGCGCACCCGGCCGTAGCCGTCAATTCCAACGGCGCCGCCGGCACGATCACGCCCGGCTTCAACCGTGACCGCTCCCGGCCGCAGCAGGAGGATACCGACAGCCTGCTCCTCGCGGGCCAGAGCACCTTCCTGCCCGGGGACCGGCTGGCTCTGACCTACGGCCTCCGGCGCGACGAATTGGAGCAGCGGGCCTTTGTCGAGGTAGTCGACCCGCGCACGGGCACCGTAACCGAGGGGCGTTTGGGGCCGACCGGAACTTTTTCCGGAGACACGCTGACGTCCGGTGCGGTCGTGAAGGCAACGCCGTGGCTGCTCGGTATTGTTAATTACTCCGAGAATTTTTCCCCGCAAAGCGCGCTGAACATCGCCTCGCAAAATGTCGGCAACGTCGAAGCAGAAGGCGTGGACTACGGGCTGCGGTTCGTGCTCTTCGACCGGAAGCTCTTCGCGAATTTCACGCGTTACCGCACGGCTTCCACCAACCGCGCCGGCATCACGGCCTTCAACTACCGGGCGCCGATCAACGCGATTTGGGAGGCGATCGACGGCCGCATCGGCGGGCCCAATGAAATTTTCGAGGGGTTCAATGACGTGCAGGACTTCGCTTCAGAAGGCTACGAATTCGAAGTCACCGCGAATCTGTCGCGCGGGCTCTCGCTCAAGGCGAACTACGGCACGCTCACTGGCAAAATCGAAAACCTCAATGTCTTCACCCGCAGCTACATCGCGGCCAACCGCGCGAACTGGGAGCGGAATACCAGCCTGATCGTGCCCAGCACCGGCGACACGGTGGCTAGCCAGTTGGCGCGCATCGACGCGCTGCTTGCCTCCGGTGCGCTGGCCGAAGGCAAGGAAGCTGAGAACAACCGGAAGAATACCTTCAACGTGTTCGGCAAATACCAGTTCCAGGAAGGCCGGCTCAAACCGTGGAGCGTCGGCGGTGGCGCCCGCTACCGGGGCAAAAACGTCCTCGGCTACCGCACCGACGACTCGACGATCTACGGCGACGCCTACTGGATCGCCGATTTCTTCCTCAGCTACCGGAGCAAAATCATGCGCAACCGGGTCGCCGTGTCGCTGCAACTGAACGTCCAGAATCTTTTCGACAAGGACGACCTCATCTTCACCGAGACGACGCCCACGGGCATCGTCACCGACTACATTTTCCAGACACCGCGGATGGTCGCATTCAACGCGAGCTTCAAATTCTGATCGCCCCGCGCCCCATGCATCTCCGTCCGCGCGCTTTCGCCGCCGCCGTTCTGCTCGGTCTCCCTCTAACGTCGCGGGCTGCCCCGTTGCCGCCGCCGCATCCGCAACCGACCGCCGCGGCGGCGACCGTCGTCGGGCGCGGCGGCCCGGCTGTCTGGGAAGCCGAAGCGGGCGAGGGCGGCTGGGAACGGATCGACGAAGCCGGCACCACGGCCGTCCGCGCCGTATCCGGAAAGACGATGCGCTACGCGGTGCGGTTCGACGCGGCGGGCGAATACTACCTGCACCTGCGCTGCCACCACGCCGGCGGCACGAAAAACGCCGCGGGCGAAATGCTCAAAGGTGAATCGACCAACGACGCTGTCGTCACTGTCGGCGGTGCGCCGCTCTACGGCGCCGACGGCACGACGCGGCCCGTCGGCATGCGCTGCCACAGCAAAGAATTCCGCTGGTGGTCGTTGCCGAAGGGCCCGGGCGCGCACACGCCCGGCCCGATCCGCGATCTGCCCGTCCGCTTCTTCATTCCGGCTCCCGGCGTTTACGAAATCGCGGTCGGCTACCGCAGCCCCGGCCTCGTGATCGACAAGATCGCCGTCACGGCCACGCCAGCGCCTCCGCCTTGAGCCCGTGTTCCCGCACCCTTGATCGCCGCCGTGCTCAACCGCCGCCAGTTCCTCGCCTCCTCCGCCGGACTCTCCGCCGCCGCGCTGCTGCCGTCTGCCCACGGCGCCGACGCAGCGGCCGTGCGCCCGGCCCCCGCCGCCGGCCCGCGGCTGATCCACGCCTCGTGGTCCGAAGACCCGGCGACCACGTTGTCGATCACGTGGCACGTCGGGCCTAACCCCGCGCCGGCCCACTTGGTGAGCGGCGCGCAGCGCGTGGCCGCCGCATTTTCGCCCGGGCTCAACGGCGACACGATCGTGCGGGCGACGCTCCGCGGCCTCGCGCCGGCCACCGTCCACCGCTGGCGCATCGAGACCGCCGGCATCGAGCCGACCGCGTGGCGCGAGACCCGCACCGCGCCCGCGGGCCGCGACGCGAAAATCCGGCTCCTGTTTTTCGGCGACACCGGTCTCGTCGGCCGGCCCGACGGAAACGCCACGGGCACGGCCGCGTTTCACCGCCTCGTGAAAACGCACGATCCGCTCCTCGTGCTCGGCGGCGGCGACTACGCGTATGCCGACAAAGACGGGCGCTTTCCGAAGGTGGCCGATGCGGTCGACCGCTGGTTAGAAAATGCGCAGCCGTGGATCGCGGATACGCCGTTGCTCGCCCAATACGGCAACCACGAGATCGTGCTGCGCGAGCGCTTCGAGGACTGGGGGCCGCGCTTCACGCATCCGCCGGGCACCGAGGACGGCCAGTGTTTCAGCCTCGATATCGGGCCGCTCCACGTCGCGGCATTTTTCGCGCCGCGCCCGAATCTGCCGAAGCCGCACCTGGACTGGCTCGACGCCGACCTCGCTGCCGCGCGCGCCCGCGGCGTGCCGTGGCTTTGCGTGATGCAGCACGAGCCGATCTTCGGCCACGGCAACAGCCACCCTTCGAATTTCAAAGTCACCGCGCTCGTGGCGCCGATTCTGGAACGGCACCGCGTCGATCTCCACCTCAGCGCGCACGACCAGAACTACGAGCGCACGTTTCCGCTCCGCGAGGTGCCGCACGAAACCACCGTCACGGATCCCGCGATGGAGGACTACCGCCGCGGCACCGGCGTCGTTTACGCAAAGATCAGCCCCGCCGGGAAACGCTCGGAGATCGGCGGCGGCGTGTTCTCGAAATTCCTGTGCCGGCAGCAGCGCTTCATCGCGCGCCGCAACGACACGACGCACCACTACGCGGTGTTCGAGGTCTCGCCGGCCGAGCTGGCCTTCACGGCCTACGCGCTGCCGGAGGATACGCTGCAGCCGCGCGAGTTCGACCGGTTCCGCATCCGCGCGTCGGCGTGAAGGCCGCGGCGACAACGGGCGGTTTCGCCGCGGCGGTCGTCTGCACGGTGCTGGCCGCGACCGCCGCAGCCGCGGCGGCGACGGCCGGAGTCCGGACCGTCTGGCACGATCCGTTGACGGCAAACGCTCCCGCCGGGGTCGCCGCCGCACGCGAAAACCGCGGCGGAGAGTTCACCGCCGCGGGCTGGCGGATGGTCGCCCCGAAAGGGTTTCTGCGGATCGATCTGCCGGAGCCCTCGCCGCGCGAAGGCGAATTGGAGGTCACGATCTCCGGCCTCGACTGGGCGGCGGTGGGGCGGACGGTCGGCGCGGACCGGAAGATCCATTTTCTGAATCTGTTCTCCAACCCGCGCGGCGACCACCATGCCGAAGGCGGCGGCTCGGCGGAGGACGCGTTGTGGACGCTGCGCGCCGGCACCGACGAAGCGGGTGCACCGCGCTACGGCACCGCGTTAAAACTGCTGTGGGCCTCTCGCGGAGCAAAGCGCACGCCGGGTTCCGACTATCACGAACAACGCGTGCCGGTGCCGGCTGGCTTCGTCTGGCGCGCGAATGCCGCCCACGTTTTCCGCGTGCGCTGGAGCGCGCGTGAGCGCCAACTCTTGGTGACGGTGGACAACCATGAGTTCGCCCGCGTCCCATGGCAGCACGATGGCGCCGCGCTGCGGCATGTGTTCCTCGGCGGCGCGGCGGATTTTCATGCCCTCGTCGGCCCGGTATTCTCGTGTTTGACTATTCGCGGACTGCTGGAGCCGCCGTGAGCGTTGGCGGTCGGGCTGTCACGCTCGTGGTTTAAGTTACACCGGGGGGCGGAGGCGGCGGCCGCGGAGTTGCTGACGACGCGCGAACGCACGTTTTTCCGCCTACGTTGTAGCTACCGGATGAATCTCGGAGATCGTTCCCGAAATCGGCGGCGCCCCCGTTTGATTCGCTTCGAAAGTTCGTGGTTTCATCTATGGCGCCTGAGGCGAATTGATGACGAAATACCCCGGTCGCCGCCCCGGCGTGACGATGCCACACTTTGACTCACCTTCGGGGTTTCCTGGAGCGTCCATGTGAAGGCAAACACCGCCGCCGGCCAATCGCAGTGGGCGAGGGAAGTTGGTCCTCGAGCTCCGCTGCGACGCTTTGCCCGGCTGGACAGCGCGCCGACCGCGTTCCCGACTTGTTTCCGGGAGCCGGTCAGCACCCGCTTGCCGTGACGAGTGTGGGCTAGGGTTAAGCCAGTGAAAGAGAGGGCTAAGCTTGGCGGCCGGGTTCCCTAGTCGCCTTTCTTGGCGGGATTTTGGGTGCCTTGCTCTGCCACGTGTTTCGGGCGCGCTTGGGCATAGCGGTCGAGCACGGTCTGTAGTTTTTTGGCCGTCTCGGCGGCCGGACCGGTGAGCGTCGCCAGCGGGAGGGGCTTTTGCTCGAAGCGGTCCGTGGTGAGGTCGTAAAACCTTCCGTCGCGGTGCAGCTTGTGGGTGGTGGTCTGGGCGTATTCGTGGGTCGCGGTTGGGCCGCCGTTGCGGGCATACCAGACGTAGTGGGCCTCGCGGGGCGCGCCGCGTTGGCCGAGCAGTTGCGGGAGGAAACTGCGGCCGTCGATTTCGAGCGCGGCCGGGAGTTTGGCGCCGGCGACGTCGCAGAGCGTGGGGAAGAAATCCACGCTGGAGATCAGGTCGGCGTTGACGCGGCCGGTGGGAATTTTCGCGGGCCAGCTCGCGATCAAGGGCACATGGTTGCCGCGCACGGTGCCGGTGCCTTTGCCGCCGGGGTAGTCGGCACCTTTGAAGCGCGAGGTCACGGTCGGGTGCGTGCCGTTGTCGCCGATGAAGAGGATTAGGGTGTTTTCGCGCAGGCCGAGTTCGTCGAGCTTGGCGATGAGGCGGCCGATCATCTTGTCCATGTAGGCGACCATGTCGGCGAAGTGTTTCACGTCGCGCTTGGCCTGTTCGCCGGTCGTCGTCGGGTCCCACTCCGGGCTGTCGGGCGTCGGCTGAAACGGGGCGTGCGTGAGGATCATCGGGTAGTAGAGCAGAAACGGCCGCTCGCGGTGGCGGGTGACGAAATCGAGCGCGAAGTCGTTGATGAGTTTCGGGCCGTATTCGCCTTTCGTGTAGTCGATCTCCTCGCTGTTGAGTTCGAGGCCGGGATTCGCGTAGCGCGGGGGGCGACGGGTCTGCTGCCAGAGAAAGGATTCGTCGAAGCCGAAGTGCTGCGGCAGGCCATTGGCCTGATCCAACTGCAGCTGCCACTTGCCGGTGATGCCGGTGGTGTAACCGGCCGATTTGAGCAGCTGGCTAAACGTGACGGCCGCGGGATCGAGCACGCCGAATTTGAGGTAATTCCGGACATTGTAGATGCCGGTCATGAGCTGCACGCGCGTGGGTGTGCAGAGCGGCTGCACGTAGCAGTGTTCGAAGCGCACGCCGGTGGCGGCGAGCCGGTCGAGGTGCGGCGTCTGGTAGGATTGGCCGCCGTTGGCCGTGACGCATTCGAAGCCGAAGTCGTCGGCCATGATGAGGACGATGTTGGGCCGGCGCTCGGCGGCGGAGGCCGCGGCGTTAAGCATGAGCGCGAAGGTGCAGAGAACGGCGACGAAGGGGCGGCGGCGGAGTTTCATGGGGGTAGGAATACGGTGAATCCTGAGTTCGGCCAGCCAACAAGACGCGGCTGGATCGGGTCAGAGCTGATCGTCGTGCGGGCGTGCCACCGGCACGGTCGAGATCGGGTTAGGCCTTTGGCGAAGGGCGAAACGGACGGGGAGGGAATTTAATCCAGCTGCCGATCACCGCGAGGCCGAAGGCCGTGTAGCAGGCCACAAACACCCAAGGCTGCGCTTCGAAATACAGCAGCCGCTGAAGCCAGTGGGCGATGAATGTCTCGTCATAGAGGGTGCCGCCCGCCTTTTCGCGAAGATACAGTTCCAACGTGGTGAGCGGACAAATCACACCGAGCCACGCTTGAAGAACGACCAGACCGATTCCGGCAAGATGCGCGGCGCGGAACCAAGGATTTCGAATCCACCGCCAGCCGGCGAAGCCGCCCCAGATGATCGTGAAAAAACCCAGAACCACGAAAGCAACGAAGCTGACGTGCGTAACCAAAACAACGTCGGCGAACGTGCGATAGGCTTCAGCGTGCATCTTCGGCTGATTGAATTGGCCGAGGCTCAGAAGATTCGAGGGGAAAACTAACAAACAACGGCCAGATCCTCTGGCTCGGGTGTCGCAGCGGAGGAGGAAGCAAGGCAAGTGACAGCTTAGCTGGCGCGAGCTGTGCCGCTCGGATCACTGCGACTCAGGGAGTGCAAAGTGCAAAGTTTGACCCCTTCGGCTCGGTCTTCAGGGAGTGCAAAGTGCAAAGTTTGACCCCTTCGGCTCGGTCTCCAAAGCCAAAAATCTCGGTTTTCAACTCGTTGAACTTCAGACCTCAATTTGATGTTTCTTGAGAGTTTGACCCCTTCGGATCGGCCCCTTCGGATCGGCCCCTTCGGATCGGCCCCGATTGCCATCAGTCAGCCACGCGCGAAGCGCGTTGCGCTGTGATGATCTTGTTCGGCTGTTCTTTCATCGCATCCATGCTTTTTCTCCCGGAAAGGGAAATCTATGTGACTCGGCCATCTTCTTTCCGTCGATCAACACGGCGCCCCGCGCTTTTCGTGTGTCGAGTAACTTGCGCAACTCAGACAATTTCTCGGATGGCAAAAAAACGCTGAATGAATCTTCCCCTCTTTTCTGCGTATCTTTTGCGCCCAATCCCGGCCAGTCTTTCGGCCAAATAATCGACGCGTCAGGTGCATACTCATACGGCCAAAGCATCACCTCAATCGTCGTCGGAAACCACCGAGTCCCAGCGACGGAACGCTCGCGATCAATACGAAGCAGTGCATCTCGAATCTCGGCAGGTAGCGATTCGAACATCTTTCTGTCTCGATCATCTATATCCTTTAGACTCCGGTCTGTCCCATGGCCAATCTCATGCGGCTTTCGCCAGTCACCATAGATCACAATCTTCTTGGTCGGCGTCCAAATAACGGTCGTAACTTGGTCTGTCCACGCGGTGAGCTCATAGAAATCTTTCATCTTTCCGACGTCGAAAGACAGTAGCTCCTCAGCCTTCCTCTTAGCGTCCGATACCTTTCGTGTCTGGAATGGATCTTCCAGCGTGGGCTTTTCGCGGGGGCAAATGACAGTGCCGTCATCATAAAGCGCAAATGTCGGACTGTCGGAACCGATCACCATGAGCCACGGGTTCTGCGCAAGAACAACTAAAAGTGGTTTTGGCTCTGCCCCGTGGATGAAACCGCAGAGAGAAAATAGAATTAGTAGAAAGCGACTCATAGTCTTTTGCGCCCATCGATTGAGCTCAGACACGACCGGGCGCAGCCCGGTCGTTGTCTGTGGCGGCTTGATCGGCATTCTTCTTCATGCTTCTTTCGGATCGATTTTCGGTGGCGGTTGGTGGAGTGCAACCTCCCAGCCTTCGAACTCCGGCACTGGGCGCTTTCCGGTAACATAAGACAGGATATACTGGGCCGCTCTTCGTTCGGCGTGACGCGCATTGATGACTTGGCCTCGCTCGTCGAACTCCAGGACGTTCGCATAGATCGCATACACCTGCTCCAGCGCGCTCGGCTCTTCGAAAATACACGAATAGTCGATGCCCTCTAAGAGCGGATGGCCGACGCTTCGATTCGCGATCCAGAACGAGAAAGTCCTGAGTGCGCCACTGACGGATTCACTTACGCGAGGCATGGGGGTTTTCGTTTTGCCGATCAGTGTTATTTGCCCATACTCAGTGTGGCTTTGCCAAAGGCTGAGGGAGGTCGAGGTTCGAGGGCTGGGGTGGAGCTTGGCATAGGATTAACCTTTGATCTGGGACAGTTTCTGTTCGTCGGTTCACAGGCTCAAGGAGCATTGTGGGCAAGATATCAATAGCGCTCATCCGGTTGAAAGCTCTACTGCGGGTATGGCTTTGGCAGGTGACGCTACGGACGCAAATTTCGACGAAATCGCCGATCAAAATGGGTTCGGCCGTTGTTTGTTGGTTTTGGCAGGAGCTTGGGCAGTGGCTGCCCACTCGCTCACGCTCGCGGCTACCCGACGGGAAGTTCGTTGGAACGACAGGTGATGTTCACGGAGCCACGAGGATCGGTGGCCAGGTGCTGTTGATGAACTCGGGGGCTTTGCCGGACGGGGGGAAGGTGGTTTTCACGGCGGCTTGGAGCTGGGTCGAAAGCGCCGCGACGGTGGCGGTGTGCGCGGGCAAGGTGGCGAGATTGGTGAGTTCGCGCGGGTCGGAGTCGTGGTCGTAGAGTTCGCGGCCTTGTTTGCCTTCGTCCCATTCCGTGTAGCGCCAGCGGGGCGTGCGCAGGCTGTAGCCGGAGAAACGGCCGCCACCGGATTCGGCCTTTGCCGTCGCGGCCTTGGCTTTGCCCTTGCCGGCTCCGCCACCGCCGCCGCGCATCATTTGGGTGAGCGCCCAGCCGCGACCCGTGACGGACGGATCACGCAACATCGGCACGAGGCTTTGGCCTTGGAGGTTGGCGGGGGCCGCGATGCCGGCGAGTTCGGCGAGGGTGGGGAAGAGGTCGAGTTGGCTCACGGGCGACGCGGCGGCGGTTTTGGCTTTGGACACGCCGGGGGCGACGATGAGGAGCGGCACGCGCGCGCTCTCCTCGAACAGGCTTTGTTTCTGCCAGAGGCCGTGCTCGCCGGTGAGGTAGCCGTGGTCGCTGGTGAAGACGATGATCGTGCTCTCGGCGAGGCCGAGGCGGTCGAGGGCAGCGATGACGCGGCCGACTTGGGCGTCCATGAAGGTGATGCTCGCGTAGTAGGCTTGCAGGGCCTCGCGGCGTTGGTCGTCGGTCATGTTGTCCTGCTCGCGTTTGTAGCTGGCGAGGCCGGCGGCGGGGATGTCGGCTTGATCGGCTTTGATGTCGGGCACGATGCGCATCTTCTCGCGCGGGTAGTAGCCGAAGTAGGGATCTTTCGGTGCGACGTAGGGCGTGTGCGGGCGAAAGAAACCGACGGCGAGGAAGAAGGGGCGTTGGTTGGGTTTGGCGCTGCGCTCGAGCACCCATTCGGCGTCGGTGGCGAGCATCGCGTCGGTGTGATGTTCGTCGCTTTTCGGCGAAGCATACCAACTGAGCGTGCCGCCGAATTGGCCGGGAGTGAGGGTGGTGATCTTCGGGTGTTCCTCGGTGCGGTCCACGCCGGCCGGGTTGAGGGTGAGTTCCCAGGAGGCGGGATCGTCATGGCCGGCGGTGCCGACGGAGTTGGGGACGTTGTAGTGGTAAAGTTTGCCGATGCGGCCGGCGAAGTAGCCCTGTTGGCGGAAGGCTTGGGGTAGGCTCAGTTGATGGGGGATGGTTTCGCGGAAGATCTGCGAATTGTTGTGGATGCCGGTGCTGTTGGCGTGAAGGCCGGTGAGCATCGAATTGCGACTGGGGC
>CALSBN010000094.1:0-17394 GCA_943373185.1 Opitutus sp. GAS368
TCAACCGCACCGCCTGCCGGCGCACGCCCGGGTGCACATCCGCCATCGCGCGGACGACGACCGCCGGCTTCAATTCTCCGAGCCCCTGCAACGCCCACAGCGCCTGCACCCGCGTGGCCGGCCGCGGCGACTCCACCACGAGTTTTTCCAGCTGCGGCGCAGCCCCGCGCAGCTCGCGCCACAAAAGTTGCTGCTGCGCGAGATCGCGCACCACGCCGCTGGGACTTTCCAGCGCCGCGACCAAGCCCGCCGCATCCGCCCGGTCCAGCCGCGGCACGGCGCGCAGCGGCACACCCTTTGCCCGCACACGGTAGATCCGCCCTTTGTCCTCGCCCGCCCGCAGATCGCCCAGCCGCTTCTGCCACTCGGCCGGCACCCATTTCGGATGCTCGATCACCAGCCGATACATATCCGCGATATAGAGCGCTCCGTCCGGACCCGCCCGCGCGGCCGTAAACCGCGACCACAGATCCGCCGACGCAAAAAACTCCGACTCCTTTTCGCTCTCGGGGCGCTCGCCGACAAACGACGACCCTACCGCGCGCATCCGCTCGCGATGGACCAGATTGTGCACCGGTTCGCAGACAAAGATATTCCCCGCCACTTCGGGCCCGAGCAGTTCGTCGCGGTAGATCGCCGGGCTGCACGCCGACGTGAAATGGTTGAAACCATGCGGGTCGTTGAACCGCGCGAAGGTCTCGCTCACCGGGAAAACCCGCGCCGCCCCCGCGCTCGCCCCCACAGTCACGATCGCGTTCGGCGGCACCAGATGCGGATTTCTCCGCAGGTAGCGTTCTTCGAGCGCGTAGTGCCAGAGCGGGTTCGAATTATTGCAGCCAAACCAGTTTCCCCAGTCGTCGCGACTGCGCCCAAACTGCGAGTTCCCCACCAACAGCTCGATCCCGCCCGTATCCGGCTCAATGCGAAAATCCCGCCGGCCCACGTCCACGGTCCGCTCGGTTTTCGTCGAGGTGATCTTTCCGCCGCTCTCCCCGTTCGCCAAATGCACCCAACCGTCGAGCGACCACTCGAGGCTGTTCGTGAGATGCTGCTCATTGCCTTCGGCGAGCCCGCGAAATCGCACCGTCGTCCGGTCCGCGCGGCCATCGCCGTCGGTATCTTGCAGGAAGAGCACGTTCGGCACCGAGGTCACGAGCACGCCGTCGCGCCACGGCAACACCGAGGTGGGCGCCCTCAGGCCGTCGGCAAACAGCGTGGCTTTGTCGAAAACGCCGTCGCCCCGCGTCGATTCCAGCACGCGGATCCGCCCGCCCGGTTTCCCTTTGCCATCCATGCCGCTCGGGTAGTCGGCCATCTCCACCACCCACATCCGTCCGTCGGGACCAAAAGAGAAATTGATCGGATCCCGCACCATCGGCTCGGCCGCGACGAGTTCCACTTCAAATCCGGCCGAGACTTTGATCGCCGCCAGCGAGGCCGCCGGGCTCCGCGCCTCCGGCACCACGAGAGTGGCGGGCGGCGCGACTTCCTTGTAAGCGCGCACCGACGCGACCAACCCCGCACTCGCGGCCACCAGCATTCCCACGCGTAACCAAGGTTTCATCGCGGCGATCCTTTCATAAAATTCGCGGGCAACAGCTCGTGCACGGTGCGCACGATCCGGTCTTCCGTGTCTTCGGCCAAGCGAGTCGGCCAACCGTAATAGTCCATCGCGGCATCCGCTTCATAGCCGCCTTCCTTGAGCACTTGGCGCGAGGGAATGTAACACGGCACATGGTTCGCGTAGGCATTTACCCACAAGCGCGAAACCCCGAGCTCGCGTTTCAACCGCAGCGCATAGTCCGCGACGACTTCGCCGCCCAGAAACACCATCGCGAAATCCCCCTCAAACGCCCACGCCTGCACCGGATAGGGCACGACCGAGGGCAACGGTTTCCCCGCGTCGAGTTGCCGCAAAAACTGCGCCGCCGCGTAGGTCACATTCACTTTTCCCTTCAGCCGCGCCTCGAGTTCCGACCGCGGCACCACGCGACCCAGCGGCAGTTCGATGCGCCGAAACGCCGCGTGCGTCACCCGGCCCAGCGCGCGCATTTCCCCCGCCATCACCCGCGCCACTTCATCGGCCACCGCGCCGCCGTTCGTCGCAACGGCCGGCAAGCCCCGGGGCTGCGGATCGGCGTCCGCCCCGCAACCGATCGCCACCAACGCCACCGCACCGGGGTTGCTGCCCTCGATGCGTTTCGCCGCCTCGCCGGCCCAGTCGGGATGCACGTAGTTGTCCCCGCCCTTCAGCGTCGTGCAATGGCACGCGTAATTCACCAACACGGCGCGCACCGCGCCTTGCGCATCCACCGCCCGCAGCACCGGCAGCGCATGATCCACCGGCCCGCCCGGCGTCGCTTTGTAACCGGTGTGTTTGCCGTCAACAATCAGCCGGCGATTCACGGCGAACTCCGTCGTGCCTTGCGCCCACGCGAGCCGCGCCGGCCGTCGATCCGCCAACGCCGCCAGCGCCACTTCGATGAGTTTTTCCTGCAACTTCGCCGCGTAGCGCTCGATCCGCGCGTTCTCTTCCGCGGGCAGGTCCCGCGAAAACATGAAGGGAATGGTGCCCGCGATCGCCGGTCCCGTGTGTTGATGCGTCGCGCACACCGCGATGCGCTCCCGCGTGAGCCCCGGATGCTTCGCCCGCACCGCCGCCGCCACGACATCGCTCATCGTTTCGCTCACCGCGATCACGTCCGCCGTCACGATCACCACGGGCCCGTCCGCATCGGATCCGATCGCGAGCGCGCGCGCCGACAGCGGCGCCTCCACCCGCGTGGCCTCGGCGAGCCGCGACTGATAACCCGCCAGCCGGATCGGCAGCTCCGGCGTGATATCAACTTTCGCCCCGCCTACCGCCACCGTCGTTTCCGCCGCACCCAGCGCGATCACCAGCATCAGACTCAACGCCCCTCCGCGGGCTCCGGCACGCAGGATCTTCATCGCCCAACTCACACCTTCTCCGGGATCACATACGGCGGGCGTTGCGTCTCGCGCAGGAGATAGCGCGCGCGCTCTAACGTGCCTTCCCCGCCCGACGCCACCCGCGCAATCCCGTCGCCGTTGCGCTCGATGTCCATCCACGGTCCGAGCGAGAGCGGACGCTTCGCCAAATCGACGCCGTGCACCCCGAGGTGGTCCGCCAACGATCTCGCCACGCCGGCCGCCGCCGGCATCGCGTCCAACGCGCCTGCGATCTCCTGCGACGTGGCCGGCGCTCCGACGCGCATCGAAATGTTTCCGAGATGACACATCGCCGCCGAGGCGTGACCGATTTCGGCCGACGCCGCGAGATCCTGCGTGCGCCGGCTGCGCACCGCATCGAGAAAGTTCGTCATGTGCGCCACGACGCCGCCTTCCCCGGGGAATTTCTTGATGACCTTGCCGCTCGGGTCATTCGCCGTGCAACCGATCAGCCCCGCCAACGTGCCGCCTTCGCAATGCGCCACCACGCCCACGCGCAGCCCGCCCGCCTGGTCCATATACGTCACGCCCGGCTTCGCCGGCAGCCCGCGCGCTTCGAAAATCACCGGCGCCGCGTCGAAATCGTAAACCGCGATCTGCGCGTTCGGCGTCTCCGCCGGATCGTCGTGCACGAAGCGTCCCCCGAGTCCGAGCACCCGCTTCGGCGGTCCGTCGGCCCGCACCATGCGCCGCGCGACATCAAGGATGTGCACGCCGTTGTTGCCCAACTCGCCGTTGCCCGTCGCCCACGACCAGTGCCAGTCGTAGTGCACCTTGTCCCGCTCAAGCGGCGACACAGGTGCCGGCCCGCAAAATGCCTCGTAATTCATCCAGTCCGGATACCACGGCTTCCGGCGCGTGATCGCGTCACGTTTCCCGTAATAGGGCGCGTGGACATACTTGATCTTCCCCAGCCCGCCTTCGTGCAGAAACTTGATGCCCGCCGCGAGTCCTTCCTCCGAGCGATACTGCGTGCCCACTTGCACGATGCGCCCGTAGGCCGCGGCCGCCTCCACCATCTTGCGACCTTCCCACACCGTGTGGCTCATCGGTTTCTCGACGTAGACATCCTTGCCCGCCTGACACGCCCACACCGTGAGCAACGCGTGCCAATGATTCGGCGTCACGACGAGCACCGCGTCCACATCCGCCCGCGCCAGCAACGCGCGCGCCTCCGTGGTGGTAAACGGCGCCGCCGCCCCCGGTTTCAGTCCGGCCTGCGCTTTCGCGATCTGCGTCGGATCGACATCGCACAACGCGACGACCCGCACATCCGTCCGCAGCATAAACTGCTTGATGTGCGCCTGCGCCTTGGCCCCGCACCCGATGATGCCCAACCGCACCGCGTCGTTTGCCCCGACCGGCGCGGCCCACGCGGGTGCCCGGAGTCCGGCGGCCAGCGCACCGGCTCCCGCTGCCCAAGCCGTTTTCACCAAAAAAGAACGTCGGTTGATTTTTTTCATGGGGTCAAAGCGGCACTCGCACCGCGCCGACCAGCATACAGGCCCGCCGCCGGGCTCAAGCCCGGAGGCGTCTTTCTTCGGCGAACGCGGTGAATAATAGCCGGTAGCGGACGAGGTCACGAGGGGGCCCGCACTGGTCGCGTAGATCTTGGAATCACCAGCCCGGCTCGACGTGGGGCGGAGCCACCCGGCCCAGACCGTCCGATGAAAACTATTTCCCCCGGACGCTGCTTTACGAGACGGGCCGGCCGATCGACCGCTACGAATACAGCAAGCACTGATCTGATTTGCGCAGTGATCTCTCCAAGCCCCGACCCGACCCGCGCCGGCTCTGTCCGCTTCGGGCTCGCGCACCGGGAACTGCTTCGCGTCGTTGCCGATGACCTCATACCCCGCCGGCCCGAAAGCTCCGAACCCCGTGCGATCCAACGCCGCCCCGAGAGCATTCAGCTACCACCAAACTCCGCCGCAGAACGCTCGTTCTCCCTCCAATCCAAAACAACGGCCCTTACCCGGACCAACACACCCGCCTGCGGCTGGCCGGTGCCCAAGAGCCGCAGATGGGTGAGCAGGGTGATCATGGCCTCCAAACCGGAGGCTCATTGAAAACCAAACATTCCGTTTTGATTCGCCAAGCCGGCGGACGGGATTTCCTGAATGACATCCCAGTGCTCCACAATTTTGCCACCTTCGATTCTGAATAAGTCATAAAATGCCTGCGCCTTCCCGCTCCACTCTCCTTCACTTATGGTTAATACAAAATTCCCTTCACCCAAGACCTTGTGGATCTTGGTGTATTTGAACATATTGTTTTGTGAGGTCAGAAACTGCACGGCCTCCACGATGCCGCCCAGTCCATCTTTGATTTGCGGGTTGTGCTGGTGGTAGTGTTCGGCGCTGATGTATTCGGTGATCTTGCTCGGGTTTTTCCCCATTAGGACGTCTTCGATCAGGGCAATGGCCAGCGCCTTGTTCGTGGCGGTTTTGTCCCGGTCTTCCACAGCAGCAGGCCCGTCGGTTTGAGTTCTGCCGCTGGCGGTTTCTTTAACGAGCGTGGTCATGGCGTCCCAATGCTCGGCGACTTTGCCGTTTTCATCGACACGAAGGATGTCGAAGGCGACCATTTCATCCGCTCCAAAGGGTTTGGCGTTTTTCCAGATGTTGTGCATGACGACGTAGTTGCCGTCTTCAAATATCCGCACGTTTTCGGCGTGAGTTCCGTGCTCTTTGAGAACGGGCAAGAGTTGGATGAAAGGCTCAAGTCCGGTTGGCACAAAAGGGTTGTGCTGAATGTAATCGGCATTGGCCACTTGGCGCATGGTTGTGCTGTCCTGTTTGATTACGGCGCCTAAAAACGTTCCTACAACTTCTTTCTTGTTCATATTGGCGGTCTTGGATTACTGGTGATTGCTTCGGGGATGGTTTGCGAAATTTGGGCTTCTGTGATTTAGGCGGATTTCCACCTGCGACTGGTTTTTGTCCAATGCAGATGAGTGTGTGGGCTGATGACGGCGTCAAAAGAAGCGGTTTATTTGAAGCCGAACATGCCGTTGCTATTGGCTAGTTTTTCGGTGGGAATCTCTTGAATCACATCCCAGTGCTCCACGATCTTGCCATCCTTCATGCGGAACAGGTCGTAAAATGCCTGCGCTTTTCCGCTCCATTCGCCTTCGCTTACCGTTAGAACAAAATTCCCTTCACCCAAAACTTTGTGGATTTTAGAATACTTGAACATGTTGTTCTGTGCAGTGAGGTGTTGCACGGCTTCCACGATGCCACTCAAGCCGTCTTTGAATTGTGGATTGTGCTGGTGGTAATGTTCGGCGCTGATGTATTCGGAAATCTTGCTTGGATTTTTCCCCATCAGCACATCTTGTATCAGTGCAACGGCCAGCGCTTTGTTCGCTTCGGTTTTATCTAGGTCTTCGATTTGCGTTGGGCCATCAGTCTGACTCCGGCCACTGGCCGTGGTCTTTACGACAGGAGTAATCGCATCCCAATGCTCCACCGCTTGGCCGTCTTTCATGCGGTAGATGTCGATGGTGACAATCTCTGCGGCTCCAAAGGCCTGTGCGTTTTTAAACGAGTTGTGCAGCACGACGAACTCGCCGTCCTGAAGGATGCGGTGATTGGTATAGGTGATCCCCGATGCCTTCAGGGCCGGTAGGAATCCGATCAAAGCCTCGCGTCCCGTCGGCACGGTGGGGTTGTGTTGCACCAGATCGGGATGAATATAGCGGCGCACACCCTCTTCGCTGTAGTCTTTAAAGAGGGCCAAGAAGGCGTTGTTGGCGGCTGCCTTTGAACTTTGCAAAGGACTCGATGGATCGATTGGTTGTGTTTGGCTCATGGCGGAAGAAGTGAGGATAGATGACAAAGCAAAGAGGCTGATGAAGTTCTTCATTGGGTATGGGATTCCGGGGATTGGCTTGGTTGCAGATGTTTAAGCGAAGACTCCACCAAGGACGCCCTCCAGTTGCATCTCGTTGAGGATATTGTCCTGGATGGGCTGGCTGAGGCGGTTCATTTCGTCCACGCCCCATGTGATACCGACAACCGTTCGCACCGGGCGCTGGCCTGCGGGCTTTTCGGCGAGGTTCAGATAGGCATCGACGACCCATTGCGGGTTGGGAGCGCCTTCACTCTGCAACATTTTCGCAAACTGTGCTCCCATGGCGGCCGGGACGCCGGCGAGTTCGCCATAAGATTCTAGCACCGCGCCATGAGCGGGTGCCTTGCCGGAGCCAAGCAGGCCCGTGCCGAAAGGACCGGGCTCGACGATGGCGACATCGACGCCGAACTTTGCCACTTCGTAGCGCAACGCTTGCGAGTAGCCTTCCAGCGCATGCTTCGTGGCGGAATAGGTGCCGAAAAAGGGCGGCGAGATGCGACCCACGATCGAGCTGGTGTTGATGATCAAACCAGTGCCCGCCTTTCGCATTTCGGGCAGAACGGCCTGGATCGTGCGGATGGCACCGTAGTAATTGGTTTCCATCTGTTCCTTGGCTTGGGCGACGCTGAAGGCCTCGGTGATGCCTAGATACATGATGCCTGCGTTGTTGATCAGGATATCGACCGGCCCGTCCTGCTGAATCCGGGTAAACCCCGCCGAAACGGAGGCGTCGTCCGCAACGTCGAGGTCGATGATCGTGATGAGCGGCGAGCCGGCCTCGAGCGCGGCCTTCTTGGCGGCATTGCGCCCGTCGGTCCCGCGCATCGTGCCCCAGACCCGATAGCCTTTGCCTGCGAAGGCTTTTACCGCGCCCTCTCCAAATCCGCTGCTGGCTCCGGTGATGACGACTGTTTTGATGTTATCTTTCATGGTGTGATAGGGTGTGACCGTTTGAGTGTAGGGTTGCCTTAGCGCCGGACCCGGCATTAAGTTACCATCCAGTATTAAAAGAAAATACTCGCCGTCAAATAAAAAAATACTATCCGGTATAAAATGCCAGAAGACGAACCGAAACTCCAACGTGGAAGACCGCGGACGATGAGCCCGGAGGATCTCCTCCAGGTCGCCGTGGCGGCCTATTGGCACGAAGGTCCGGAGGTCTCGGTGAATGCGATCTGCCAACGGGCCGGCGTATCGAAGCCATCGCTCTACCGTGAATTCGGCGGCGAGGATGGGCTGACTTTGGCCGCGCTCGAGTCCTACGCCGGCATGATCCAGGGCCAGCTGCAAGAGGTGCTTTCGAGCAAGCTGAGCTTTGCCGGAAAGTTGGAGGCGCTGATCGCCTTTACGGCCGAAGATCCTCGCAACGAACACGGCTGCCTGTTCGTGAAGATGCGGGCCGCGCGGCAGGATCTCGGCCCAAGAACGCAGGCAAAGGTCACGGAAATCGAGGCCGGGACGGTGGAGATCTACACGCGCTTCTTTCGGGACGGCCGGAAGAACGGGGAGTGGCCGGGCAGCATCGCACCCGGCTTCGCAGCGCAATACCTGCACGCCCAGATTGGTCTCGCCGCGTCTCAACGCGCGATTGGGATGGAGGCGGCCACCGTCAAGCCGCTCCTCCAATACGCGTTGTCCATTTTGAAAAGTTAAGGCCGGGATTGAAAACGGGGCGGAGTTAAAACGTCGATATCGCCAAAGTGGACGAAAGGTGGCGACACACCGGCGGCGGAAGAAGCGTCAGGCAGGGTTAACGGGGCCGGTTTGCTGACCTTCGGCCTTCTGATCCCGGTGCTTGCCCTGATCCGGCTCGGCAACGGCACCCTTGCGTCCCTCGACGACCGACACTGGCGATCCAAACCGACAACATCAATTCCACAGGCTCCGCGGCCCCCTACGTGCCTTTTCCTGCCCTCTTCTCGGGCACATTGCCGATCGACCCGTTTTCACCAAAAAAGAACGTCGGTTGATTTTTTTCACGGGGTCAAAGCGGCGTTCGCACCGCGCCGACCAACCTACACGCCCGCCGCCGGGCTCAAGCCTGGAGGCACGCCGCTACGTCGCGCCTCGTGAATCATAGCCCGTAGCGGACGAGGTCAGGGCCGTCCGCACCGCCCGCATTGAGCCCCGCTCCTGATTGCGCTCAGCCCGCCTCCGCCCGCACGTGAAATTTTTTATGCGCGAGCAGATTGAAGCGGTGCACGGCCAAACCCAGCTCCGCGAACAGCGCTCCTGCCTCCGCATCGGCCGCGCCGCCTTCCATCCGCCGCTGCGTCCGCCGAAAGCGCTCGGCCAACGGGCGGTGCTCATCCGTGTCGCCCAAGCGGCGCAAGAGGCGGCGGATTTTTTCCGCCGCGCGCCGCGCTTTTTTCACTTCGCGCAAGGCGACGGCGGCCGAAATCGCGCCGGATTGCGCGGCCCTAAACACGCCGCACTCAAACGCCCGGCATTGCCCCGGCCGATCCGCATAAACCCGACACGTGCGATCCGCGCACAACGCCGCACACGGCTGACGAAAAAACGTCACCGGCACCCGCCCGCGCGTGACCGCCACCGGCAAACCGAGCGCACGCAGGTGCTTCGCATCGTCGCGCGGCCCGAGCTGGACGTTGTCAAAAAGGGTGCCGTCGCAGCACAAGCCGCAAGCAAGGCAGAGGTGTTCGCCGGAGTTCACGCCCCACCTTCCCGCCGCCGCCCGCCCAAGCGCAAGCCGCCCGTCAAAAAGTGGCCCACCCAAGCCCCCGCCAAAAAGTAGGGCGAGGTCTCCGACCCGCCCTCCGCTCTCAAGTCCACGCCCAAGCCCGCCCTCCGCGCCCACGCCTCGCAGCTGAGTCCGCCCCTTAAGACGGCCCAAGGTCCGCGGCGGGCTACGCTCGGGACGAAAATATTTCCGGCCCGCGCGCTTGCCCATTTTCGGCGGCGCTTGCCTCATTTCGTCGCTTTTCCCGCCCAGCGCCCATGCCGAAATCCGAAAACACCCGCTGGTTTGCCGAAGAGGTCCAACCCCACGAGCCGTCCCTTCGCTCCTATTTACGGGCCGTCTTCCCCTCGCTCCCCGATATCGACGATCTCGTCCAGGAATCCTACGCCCGGCTGATCCGCGCGCGGGAAACCGGCCGGGTGGGCTATGCCAAGGCCTTCCTCTTCACGACCGCCCGCAACGCCGCCCTCGATTTTTTCCGCCGGCGCAAAGTCGTTTCCATCGAGGGCGTGGCCGATCTCTCCGCGTTGTCGGTGATCGAGGACGCTCCCGACGCCGCCGAGTCGGTCAATAAACAGCAGGAGCTCGAGCTCCTTTCCGCCGCCGTGCGCGACTTGCCCGAACGGTGCCGCCAAGTCGTCACGCTCCGCCTGCTCTATGCGCTTTCGCACAAGGAAATCGCCGCCGAACTCCGCCTCTCCGAACACACCGTGAAGGCCCAACTCGCCAAGGGCATGAGGCGCTGCGCTGATTACTTCGAACAACGCGGCGTCCCTACCCTGCGCCGCCCAGCCACCGAGGAAACGCCATGAATCCCGCTCCCGGCTCCCCTCCGCCGCGCCCGTCCGACGACGAATCCATCGCCGCCACCGCCGCCGCCTGGCTCGCGCAACGCGACGACACGTTTTCAGCCGCCGACGCCGCCGCATTCGAGCGATGGTGCGCGGCCGATCCGCGCCACGCCGCCGCCGTTGCCCGCCTGGAAAACGCATGGGCCACGTTGCAGCCGCTGCGCGATTTCCGCCCCGCCGCCCAGCGCCATCCCGACCGCGACCTTTTGGCCGCTCCCGCCCGGCCCGGTCGCGGCGTCATCTTTCCCGTCCGCGCTTTCGCCTTCGCCGCCGCCGCGCTCATGCTTTCCCTCGGCTTCTGGGCCTTCCGCACCACCTCGACGCCGACGCTGCGCTACGCCACAACCGCCGGCGGCTACGAACGCGTCATCCTCGCCGACAATTCGGTGCTTGAGCTCAACGGCGACACCGCCGCCGAGGTCACTTATTCCGCCGACAAGCGCCGCGTGCGTCTCATGCACGGAGAAGCGCACTTCACGGTCGCCAAAAATCCCTCGCGTCCGTTTCAGGTCGAGGCCCAGGGCGTCGCCGTGCGCGCCGTCGGCACGGCATTCAACGTCCGCCTCGGCGCGGGCGAGGTCGAGGTGCTCGTCACCGAGGGCAAGGTCGCGGTCTCGCCCACCGAAACTCTGACCCTCGCGAGCCCGCCGTCGCTCAACCGGGCGGAAACTCCGCCCACCCCCGGCCCCACTCTTCTCATCGCCAACGAACGCGCCTTCGTTGCGACCACCGGCCCCGCCACTCCGCCTCGGGTCGAACGCATCGCCCCCGAAGCCGTGCGCACCGCGCTCATTTGGCAGGGTCCGTCGCTCGTGTTCGCCGCCACGCCTCTCGCCGAGGTCGCCGCCCAGTTTAACCGCCGCAATCCGATCCAGATCGTCTTGGCCGACCCAGCCTTGGCGACTCTCCCGATCGGCGGCAGCTTCCGGCCGGAAAACGTCGAGGCCTTTGTCCAACTGCTCGAGTCCGGCAACGAAATCCTCGTCGACCGCTCGGATGCCACCCGTCTCGTGCTGCGCTCGGCGAAATAATTCTCCGCCCCGCGTAGCCCGTCCGCGCCCACTGTCCGTCTGAACCTATGACCGGCCCGCTCACTTCCCCGCCTCACCGCGACCGAGCGACCGTCATGGATGCCCCAAACCTTAACCTCATTTCTCCTGCGCATGTGCCGCTCGGTTGATGCTTTGCGGCGCGTGATTCTGCTGCTCGTGCTCGCCGCGCTTTCCGCGCCGACCAGCCACGCCGCCGACCCGTCCGGCGTGCGCCGCTACCAAATGGCCGGCGGCGACGCCGAGCAGACGCTCCGCCAATTCGTCGAGCAATCCGGGGAGCAGGTCGTCTACGTCGTGACCAAAGTGCGCGGTGTCACCACCAACCCGCTCACCGGCGAATTCACCGCCCGCGAGGCCCTCAACCGCCTCGTCGCCCGCACCAAGCTCACGGTCGTCCACGACCAAAAATCCGGCGCGCTCATGATCACCGTTGCCCCGCCCGAAACCACCCCGCGCACCGGCGACGCCAAACCCGTTTCAGATCCAACACCCAGCCCAAAACCAAACGCCATGAAATCCTCCCGCACCCTCCTCGCCGTCCTCGCCGGCTGGATCGCCACCGCCGCGCCCACCGACGCCCAGACGGCGCCGTCCACCGCCGCGGCCGCTCCCGCCAACGAAACGGTGAAACTCGCCGCGTTTGTCATCACCGGCTCCAACATCCCCACCGCCGCCGACGCGCTGGCCGCTCCGGTCACCATGATCAACCAAGCCGAAATCGAGCGCTCCGGTCTCGGCTCAAATCTCCTCGAAGTCATGCAAACGCGCATGCCCAGCTTCGCGGGCAGCGGTAACCTCGGCGCGACCAACGGCAATATCGCCGGCGGCACCGCCACCTCCGGCGGTTCGCAGATTTCGCTGCGCAATCTCTCCACCCTCGTGTTGCTCGACGGTCGCCGCCTGCCCGACTCCGGCGCCAGCGCCCGCGGCGGCCGATCCTTCGTAGACGTGAACCAAATCCCCTTGGCCGCCATCCAATCGGTGGAGGTGCTGACAGACGGCGCTTCGGCCATCTACGGCTCCGATGCCGTCGGCGGCGTGGTCAACGTGAAGTTGAAGCACGACTACGAAGGCCTCGAGGTCGGCGCCCGCTACGCCCGGTCCACCGGCGACGGCGATTACACCCAGCGTTCCGCCTATCTTGTCGCCGGGGCCAAGACCGACCGGATCAGCCTGACGGTTTCCTTCACCGAGTCCGACATCACGCCGTTGTTTCAATCCGAACGCCCGTTCTCGAATCCCCAACGCGGCAAATCGGCGACGATTTCCGGCGCCCTCGGCCAGTCGTCGACGGCGTTCCCGACGGCCTTTCTGCGGCCGGGCTTGAATTCTCCCAGCCTTGCGACTCCGACCGGGCCCGCGGCGGTTTTTGCCAATCTCAACGACCTCGTCGCTTCCGGCATCTATCAAGCCTCCTCCGTCCAGCCGATCGCCGACACCTTCGATCTGGCCCCGTTCGTCACCCTCACGATCCAATCCCGCAAGCGGGCGATCACGTTTGCGACCACGGCCAAACTCATCCCGGACCGCCTCGAGCTGTTCGCCGAGGCCATGGACTCCCTCAGTGAAAGCTGGTTGCAGCAGGGCGCGCTCGGCATCACGACCACCGTCCCGGTCAACGCTCCCTTCAACCCCACGCGCTCGTCCGTGTTTGCCGCGTTCCGCAACAATCCCGATGTCCGCCGCGCCGATAGCGCCGGGCACCTGCGCCGTTTCGTCGGTGGTTTTCGCGGGAAGATCGGCGACCGTTTCCAGTGGGAGGCCGGCTACAACACCAACGTCAACCGCCTCGATAACTCACAAGCCGGACAATACTACGCCCCCAATTTCCAACTCGCCATCGCCGGCGGCTACGACGCCAACGGCAACCCCCAGGTCGGCGGTCGCTTTGCCCGCGTTTTCCGCAACTACAACGCCCCGGCCAACACGACCACGCTCGCGCAATGGCGCGCTGCCCTCACCCCGGCCAACTCCGTCGTCCAGCCCGCCATCGACGTGTTTGCGCGGCCGGAAGGCATTTCACCGTCCGTCTTCGACAACATCCGGGGCGCGACCGCCAACGTCTTTGAGGCGGGCCTCACCCAGATCGACGCCCGCGTCTCCGGTTCGGTCTTCGAGCTGCCCGCCGGTCCCTTCGGCGCCGCCCTCGGCCTGGACTATCGCGAGGAGAAACTGATCGGAACTCCCGACGAAAACTCGTTCAGCACCGGCCCCACTGCCCGCCGCTGGCAGAACGGAAACTTCTTCGATCCCATCTCCCGCAAACGCACCATCGACGCCGGCTTCGCCGAAATTCGCGTGCCGGTGACGAGCGAGCAGATGAACCTGCCCGGTCTGCGCCTGCTCGAGCTCTCGGCCGCCTACCGTTACGAAAAATACAGCGACGCCGGCGCTTCCCGCGTCCCGAAATACGGCGTTCGCTGGCGTCCCTTCGGCGATGAACTCACCGTGCGCGGCACGTATTCCGAGGCCTTCGTCGCCCCTTCGCTCTTCGCGCTCTTCGGCCCCACGACCGAAGGCGCCACCGCCGCCGGTGTTATCCAGACGGTGTTCGGTGTGCCCGGTTTCGCCCGGCAGCGCTCCGGCGCAAATCCGAATCTCAAACCGTCCACCGCCAAAACGTCCTCGTTCGGCGCGGTCTATTCTCCGAAGGCGATCAAGCGTCTGACCCTCGGGATCGACTACATCGAGGTCCGGCAGCTTTCCTTGGTCGGCGTGGCCGGTGCCGCCAACATTCTCGGCAGCGTCAATGCATCCGGGCCGGCGTCGCCTTTCATTTCCCAAGTGGCAATCGGTAACTTCCCCACCAATCCCGATCCGTCGCTCCCCGCGCCCACGCGCATCACCAGCGCCGGCCAGCTCTCATCGCTGCTGCTCTCGGGGGTGTCGCCCAATGTCGTTTTTGTCACCGACTCCCGCATCAACATTGCCGGTCAGAAATTGAAAGCGGTGGACGTGTCGGCGAACTACGAATTCCCGAAATCCACGTTCGGCAATTTCAACGTCAGCACGGCCGGGACGTTCTTCATCGACTACCAGTTCCAGGCGCTCCCCACCCAGCGTTATTATGAATACGCCGGCCATGCGACGACCCTCGCCGAGGGCCAAGGCACCATTCCCGGGATGAAGTGGTTTACCGCGCTCAATTGGAGCCGGGATCGTTGGTCCGCCACACTCAACAACACTTACATCTCCAGCGTCGTCGATCTTGGCGCCGGCGGCATCATTTTCGCCAACAGCACGAGCCTCCGACGCGTGGCGGTGCCTTCCTACATGTCTTGGGACACCTCGGTTTCCTACGCCTTCAAGAACCTCGGCATCCCGGGCTGGAATAAAACCCTCTCGGGTCTCAAGCTCACCCTCGGCGTCAACAATCTCGCCGACCGGATGCCGCCCATGGCCCCGCAGGCATTCGGCGCCGACGTCGGCGCCGACCTTGCGACCTATAATCCGATCGGTCGTCTTTGGTATCTGAGCG
Source organism: Opitutus sp. GAS368 (assembly GCA_943373185.1). Taxonomy (GTDB): domain Bacteria; phylum Verrucomicrobiota; class Verrucomicrobiia; order Opitutales; family Opitutaceae; genus Tous-C4FEB. The sequence continues at coordinate 14,908 of CALSBN010000094.1, forward strand.
CCGGCCTGAAATTCTAAACGGCGCGATGACGACCACGCCCCGGCTCGTCGGAGGAACGGCCCTGCTGCTCGCGTTTGCGGCGGCCGCTGCCGGAGCGGCTTTGGAGACCGCCGCGCCCTCGACCGTCGGAGTCTCCGCCGCGCGGCTGGAGCAGATCGGAGTCGCGCTCCAGGCCGAGGTGCAGCAGGGCGCGATCCCCGGCGCGGTCGTCGTCATCGCCCGGCGGGGCAAGCTAGTTTACCACGAGGCCTTCGGCTCGCTCGATCCGGCGAGCGGCACCCCGATGCCGAAAGACGCGATCTTTCCCATCGCGTCTTTGACCAAGCCGCTGACCACGGTCGGCGCCCTGATGCTCGTCGAAAACGGGCAATTGCTGCTCGAAGATCCGGTGTCCCGCCACCTGCCCAAGCTCGCCGACCGGCAGGTCGTCACCGCCGCCGGCACCGAGCCCGCCCGCCGTCAACCCACGATGCAGGACCTGATGCGTCACACCGCCGGCATGACCAACGGCGCCGCCAAAGGCAGCGCGCTCGAGCGCAACTACCTCGAACTCACCGCGACCGACCGCACGGCGACCGACTTGATCGAACGCTTGGGCCGGTTGCCCCTGCACCACCATCCGGGCACGCGCTGGGACTACGGCGTGGGCTTCGAAGTCGTCGGGGCCGTCATCGAAACGCTGACCAAGCAGCGACTGGGCGACACTCAGGCAGCGAACCTCTTCGGGCCGCTGGGCATGATCGACACCGGCTACTTCGTGCCTCCCACCAAAGCCCCCCGTTTCGCGCGGCCGTTCAAAACCGATCCGCTCACCGGCGAGCCGACCAACGCCCGGCTCCGCACCGCCCCGCCCTTGCGCGACAGCGGCGGCAACCACGTCTACTCGACGGCCCTCGATTACCTGCGCTTCGCGGAAATGCTCCGCCAGCAGGGCACGCTCGACGGCCGCCGCTACCTCGGCCGGAAAACAGTGGAGTTCATGACCTCGGACCAGATGACGCCGGAGATCGCTTTGGACCGGTTGTGGTCGAGAGGAAATATCCACGGTTACGGCTTCGGCCTCAGCGTGGCCGTGCGCCGCGCCACGGTCGGGTCCGGCATGTTGGGCACGCCCGGCGATTTCAACTGGGGCGGCGGCAGCGGCACGTATTTCTGGGTCGATCGCAAAGAGGAACTCACCGCGGTGCTGATGGCGGCGGCCCCCGGCGAAATCCGCAATCGGCTGCGACACCTGATCTCCGCCACCGTGCTGCAAGCCCTCGAGTGAAGCCCGTTCATCGCGGCTAAACCTAATTTTTTGTGCCCATGAGAACCACGTTGCTCCCGCTTCTTTCCGCGTTCGCCGGACTCCTCCTCGCGTCGGCCACGTTCGCCGCCGAGCCCCGGCCCAACGTCCTGCTCATCGTGGTGGACGATCTCCGTTTCGACGACTTCGGCGCGGCCGGCCACCCGTTTGCCCGCACGACCCATCTCGACCGCATCGCGCGCGAAGGCGCGCAGTTCAAAAATTTCTTCTCCGTCACACCGCTGTGTTCCCCGAGCCGCGCCAACATCCTCACCGGGCTTGAGACCCGTCACCACGGCATCCTCGACAACACCGATCGCAGCCCGCTCAGCCATCGGCTGCCGACGTTTGCGCGCACGCTCCAAGCCGCCGGCTACAACACCGGCTTCATCGGCAAATGGCATATGGGCAACGACCCCACGCCGCGGCCCGGCTTCGATTTTTGGATTTCGATGAAGGGCCAGGGCGAGGTGAAAGATCCGGAGCTCTTCGAAAACGGTAAGCTGGAGCGCTCGCCGGGTTATGTGACGGACATCTTCACCCGCCGCGCCGTCGGCTTCATTGAAGAGCCCCGCACCGCGCCCTTTCTGCTGATCTTGTCCCACAAAGCCCTTCATCCGAACAACCGCCAGCAAGCCGACGGGACGTCGGTGCGAATTGGTGAGGGCGGCTTCATCCCGGCCGACCGGCACAAAACGCTTTACGCCGACAACCAGCCGCCCCGACGCGGAAACTACGCGGTGCCGCCGAAGGGCAAACCCGCCCTCGAGCGTGTGATCCCGGGCCTGCCTCCGCTGGGTCCGACAACGGTGACGCCCGATGAAACCATCCGCGACCGCCTCCGCATGTTGGCCGCCGTGGACGAGGGCCTTGGTCAAATGCTGGCCGCGCTCGAAAAACAAAACGCCTTGGACCGGACCCTCGTGATGATCGTCGGCGACAACGGCTACTTCTACGGCGAACACGGCCTCAGCCAAGAGCGTCGTCTCGCCTACGAAGAGTCCATTCGGTTGCCCCTGTTGGTGCGCTATCCTTCCCGGGTCAAAGCGGGTGCGGAGCCGGTGGGCATGGCCCTGACCACGGACTTGGCGCCCACAATCGTCGAACTCGCCGGCGCGCCCGCCATGCCCGGCATCGACGGACGTTCGCTCGTGCCGCTCTTCACGCGCACGCCGGCAGATTGGCGCACCTCGTTTCTGATC
>CALSBN010000095.1:0-17026 GCA_943373185.1 Opitutus sp. GAS368
GCAGCGACGAAATGGTCTCGACGGGCTGATGTGTCGGCCCGTCTTCGCCCACGCCAATCGAATCGTGGGTATAGATATAAATGACAGGTAACTTCGACAACGCCGCGATCCGCATCGAGGGGCGCGAGTAGTCGGCGAACACCAGGAACGTCGCGATGCTCGGGCGGAATAATCCGTCGTAGGCAATGCCGTTGGCGATCGCCGCCATTCCATGCTCTCGGATGCCAAAGCGGATGTTGCGTCCCCCGCGGTTAGCCGGATCGCAGTCGGCAACCCCGTTGATGAGATTCAAAGTCGAGCCATAGAGATCGGCGCTACCCCCGACAAGCAGGGGGAGTTCAGCCGCCAGCGGCTGGAGCACATCTCTCCCGGCGGCACGGGTGCCGCCCAGTTTCACATCAGGAGCAAACAGCGGAATTTTTTCGAGCAGGCGCGCCGCAGAGGGATGCGCGGTTGCCGAGTCCAGCAACGCTGACTTCTCGGGATTGGCCACGCGCCACGCCTTCAGGGTTTTGTGCCACTTGTTCGAAGTCCGAATGAGTCGCGATTTATGCCCGGCAAAGTATGCGCGCACGTCGTCGCTCACAAAAAAGTGATCCGTCGCAGGTAGTCCGAGCGAAGCCCGAGCCGTCTCGGAGAACTTCGCGCCGCCTTCGCCGTGTCCTTTTGCCGTTCCCTGCACCTCGGCGATGCCTTTGCCGATGATCGTCTTGGCGATGATCAACTGAGGTTTTCCAGACTTGGACTTCTTGGCCTTGTTGAAGGCCTTAAGAATTGTCGCGAGATCGTGCCCATCGATGGTCTGCACCTCCCACCCAATCGCTTTGAACCGGAGCGCCGCGCTCTCGCTCTGAGTGCGGTCCGCCATGGCGTCGAGCGTGACGTCATTTGAGTCGTAAATCAAAATCAGATTATCGAGCTTCTGGTGGCCGGCAAAGGCGACGGCCTCCATAGCGACGCCTTCCTGCATGCAACCGTCTCCTGCCAAGCAGACTACATGGTAGTCAAAAATGGTGTGCTCGGCCGTATTGAAACGGGCCGCCGTCATTTGCCCGGCAAGCGCCATACCAACGGCATTACCGATCCCTTGCCCGAGCGGGCCGGTCGTGCACTCCACGCCGGGAGTTTCGTGAAACTCGGGATGCCCGGGAGTTGTGCTATGCAGAGCCCGGAACTTTTTCACCTGCTCCAAAGGCAAATCATAGCCGCTCAGGTGCAACCAGCCGTAAAGAAACATCGAACCATGACCGGCCGACAAAATGAAACGGTCCCGATTCAACCAACGAGGACGCTCGGGATTGTGCACCAGCGCATGTCCGAAAAGAACCGCTCCGATTTCGGCCGCCCCAAGGGGTAGTCCGAGATGTCCGGACGAACAGACATGAACCGCATCGATCGCAAGGCCGCGTGCTTGGTTGGCCGCTTTGGCCAGAAGGTGAGTTTGGAGCGTCATACGAATTATTGGAGAGAGCTAGTTGGTAAAAATAGGGCTGAACAAATGATTTTCCGGGCACAAAAAAAGCGAGCCTCGAAAGGCTCGCTTTGGCTGAAAAAATCCCATCGTCCGGATGAACGATTTTTAGTTGGCCGCAGCAGGCGTCGCCGCAGGAGCAACAACCGGCGCCGGCGTTGGCACCGTGCGGACTTCCCGTTCCTTGACCGCAACTGCGGCCTTACCCGTGCGGTTGCGCAGGTAATAGAGCCGCGCGCGCATCACCTCAGACTCGCGATCAACTTCGACTTTATCGATATTGGGCGAGTTCACGGGGAACACGCGCTCGACGCCTTCGCCGTAACTGATGCGACGGACGGTGAACGTCTCGTGGATGCCGGCGCCTTTTCGGGCGATGACAATTCCGGCATAAATCTGGATACGCTCTTTGTCGCCCTCTCGGACCTTCGTGTGGACTCGCACACCGTCACCGACTTTGAACGGCGTGATGTCTTTTTTCACCTGAGCGGCGGTGATTTGGCTGATGATCGGATGCATACTATGGATTATTTGAGTAAATCGGGTCTGACGGATAAGGTTTTCTCCACTTGTCGCGCGTGCCGCCATTTTTCGATTTCAGCATGGTTACCAGAGAGAAGAACCTCTGGAACGGACATACTCCTGAATTCGGCGGGACGCGTGTATTGAGGAAAGTCGAGCAACTTGTTGGTGAAGGATTCGTGCGTCAACGACTTTTCCTCACCAAGCACGCCCGGAATGAATCGCGCGAGCGCATCGAGCACAACCGCCGCAGCCAAGGTGCCATTGGTAAGAACATAATCCCCAATACTGATCTCTTGGTCGATCATCCGATCGCGGATCCGCTGATCTATACCCTCGTAATGGCCGCTCAGTAGAACCAAGTGCCGCTCACGCGACAGATCCAGCGCGAGCGTCGGCGATAACGGCGTTCCGTCGGGGGTGAGATAGATGCGGCGACAGCCCGGCGTCTGCAATTGCTCGATCGCCGCAAAGACCGGCTCGGGTTTCAAAACCATTCCGGCTCCGCCACCAAACGGACGGTCATCGGCCGTGCGATGCTTGTCCGAAGTCCACCGCCGCAAATCATGCACTTCGACCTTTAAGTATCCGGCCTCGATGCCACGACCCAAAATGCTCTCACCCAAAAAACCGTCCAACATGCGCGGAAACAAGGTAACGATATCGATGCGAAGCATAGAAATTTGGGTAGAAACAAAAATCGCCCGAACCTTTCGGTCGGGCGATCAAAGAGTGTCGGGTTTCTTCGTCCTCAGACGGCGACCGGCGCCGCGGCTTCGACGGCGGGGGCTGCACGGCGAGCGCGCTTGATCATCGCGTGCAAGGTATCCGTCGGGAGAGCACCTTTGCTCAGCCAGTAATCAACCCGCTCCATATTGATCTTGAACCCGTTGGCCTTGGCTCGTGGGTCATAAGAACCGATCGTTTCAACCGGAGCGCCGTCGCGGCGGGAACGTGCTTCGGCGATGACCACACGGTAGTGCGGTTGATGAAGAGCACCGATGCGGGTAAGGCGGATTTTGAGAGCCATGACGATGTTTTTGCGAGTCTGTTCTTAGTTGAAAAGCGGAAGAAAAAACGGGCCCACAATCAGCTTGTCAAGCCCCTACTCCCGCCGCTCTGTTCCCGTTCTTATGCTCAAAGCTGGCATCGTCGGTCTGCCCAACGTCGGCAAGTCCACTCTCTTCAACGCTCTCACTCGCTCGCGTAAAGCCGAAGCTGCAAACTACCCGTTTTGCACCATCGAACCCAACGTCGGCGTCGTGGTTGTGCCCGATGATCGGGCCCACGTTCTTCAGAAGATCGCAAAGACCAATGTCGTCATCCCCGCAGCCATCGAGTTTGTCGACATCGCCGGACTCGTCGCCGGCGCCAGCAAGGGCGAAGGCCTCGGGAACCAATTCCTCGCCAACATCCGGGAGGTCGACGCGATCGTCCATGTTGTGCGGTGTTTCGAAGACGGCGACGTGATCCACACCATGGGCGGGGTCGATCCGGTGCGTGACATCGAAGTGATCACCACCGAACTTGTTTTGGCCGACTTGGACGCCGTGTCGAAGCGCATCGACAAAACCCAAAAGAAAGCAAAGTCGGGGGATAAAGAGGCCGCCGCCGAAATCCTTTTGCTTGAGCGCCTGACCCCGCACCTCAATTCCGGGCAAACCGCGAACACCCTTCCTGCCTCCGCCGAAGAGACCGCGATGATGAAGCTCTTTCAGCTACTCACCGCCAAGCCCGTTCTCTACGCATGCAACGTGGCCGAGGGCGATCTCGCGACCGCCGAGCAAAATCAATTTGTGCAAAAAGTGGCTGCTTTTGTGAAAGCCCACCACGACGCCGCTTATGTTCCGATCAGCGCCAAAATCGAATCCGAACTCATCGACTTGCCCGCCGACGAGGCGAAGGCCTTCTTGAAGGATCTCGGGGTCGATGATTCCGGCGTATCCTCGCTCATCCGCGGCACCTACGAACTGCTCGGCCTCCAAACCTACTTCACTGCCGGCGAGAAAGAAGTCCGGGCTTGGACAATCAAGAAAGGGTGGAAGGCACCTCAGGCCGCCGGTGTGATCCATACCGATTTCGAAAAAGGCTTCATCAAAGCCGAAGTGGTTTCCTACGCCGATCTCACCCGCCTCGGCAGTGTCGCTGCCGCGCGGGAAGCCGGAAAGTATCGCCTCGAGGGTAAGGAATACGTCTTCGCCGACGGCGACGTCGCCCTTTTCCGCTTCAATAACTGAGTCGCCAGACCCTTTCGCTTCGTTTGGATGGGTGCGCGTCGCCTCCCGCGACCCACCCTTCCGCCCCGATGAGCGATGCATCCGCCAGCCTAGTGCAGCCGACGCCCGAGTCCCTCGACTCGGCCATTCTGCTCGTGCTGATGGCTACGATTCCGGACAAGATCTATTTCAAGGATCTGCATAGCCGTTTCGTTCGCAACAATCCCGCTCACGCCCGCTCCTTGGGCGCGTCTTCGCCGGAGTTTGTCATCGGGAAAAGTGACGCCGATTTTTTTTCCCGCGCCCACGCCGAGCGCGCCCTCGCCGATGAGCAAGCCATCATCCGAACCGGCCAACCCGTTATTGGAAAAATCGAACGTCTCACGCTGCTCGACGGTTCCATCGCCTGGGCTTCGACGACGAAAATGCCGTGGCGCGATTCTTCAGGAAAAATCATCGGCACGTTTGGCCTCTCCCGCGACGTCACCGCCACCAAGATCGCCGAGGAAAAGCTCACCGAAGAACGTAATCTCCTGCGCACTATCATCGACCACATTCCCAGTCGGATTTACATCAAAGACACTGCCTCCCGCTACATTCTCAACAACCGCGCCCATCTCGATCTGCTCGGCGTCACGAACCAGGCCGAGGCCGTTGGCCGCACGACCGCCGACTTTTTCCCGGGCGAACGCGGCCGCCAAGCCCTCAACGACGACCGCCAAGTGCTCGAAGGTGCCACGACCATCATCAGTCATGAGAAATCCGACTTCGGCGCCGAAGGCGACGTGCACTGGGCGCTCACGACCAAAGTCCCGTTCCACGACGTAAACCAACGCATCGCCGGCCTCGTTGGCATCAGTCACGACATAACCCGGCGCAAACAGGCCGAGGAAGCCCTCAAAATCCACACCGCCGCGATGGAGACCGATGTCCGTATGGCGCGGCAAATCCAGGAAACGTTCCTGCCTCGTTCGTATCCCGTTTTCCCGCGCGGCGTGCCCGCTGAAGCCAGCGCGCTGCGCTTTGCGCACCGCTATATTCCCACGACGACCCTTGGCGGCGATTTCTTCCAAATCATCCAGCTCGACGACGTCAAATGCGGGATCCTCATCTGTGACGTGATGGGCCACGGCGTGCGCGCCGGCCTGCTGACCGCGCTCATCCGCGGAGTCGTCGCCGAACTGGGCGAACGTGCCACCGATCCCGCCCGCGTGCTCGCCGAGATCAACCACAGTCTGACCCCCGTGCTCGAACAAACGGGGCAACCCGTGTTTGCGACCGCCTTCTTTGGTGTGATCGACACCGCCGCCGCGTCGCTCACTTACAGCAATGCCGGCCATCCGCCCCCGCTGATTCTGCGCGCGGGAGTCGATTCCGCCATTCGGCTCGTTCCGGCGGACCCGGAACCTGCCGCCGGCCTAATCCACGATTTTCAATACTCACGACAGGAAACTGCTTTTGATCCGGGTGACTGTCTCTTGGCCTACACCGACGGCGTCCTCGAAGCCGCCAATCCCGCGGGGGAAATCTTCGGCGAAGAGCGCCTGATCGCTCAACTCGTGGGTGCGCGCGGCCTTCCCGGCTCCCTCGTCTGCGACCGGCTCGTGCGTGCCACCGAAACCTACAGTGCCCGGCTCGATTTTGAAGATGACGTCTGCATCGTGACCATCGAATCGACCGGCACGACCTGCGTTATCCGCCCCGTCAGTTACGATATCTGACCGCCGCCGACCCGCTTATCGCGTCGCACTTTGAGCGCGATCTCCGTCACGCGGGCGACTGCCGCCACCATCGTCTCGCGTGCCATGCTCGCCTGCCCTTTTGACGCCTGCGCGGGGAGTGATGGGACATGAATAAATCCGCCCCGCACGCCCCGCCCACGGCGCAACGCGTGCATCAATCCATAAAACACGTGGTTACAGACAAACGTCCCGGCCGTCTGCGAAACTTCGGCCGGCACCCCATCGGCCCGCAAGCCCGCGACTCTCGCCTTCACCGGCAGAGTTGAAAAATACGCCGCAGGTCCGCCTCGGACCACCGGCCGATCCACCGGTTGACCACCGGCATTGTCCGGGATCCGCGCGTCGTCCACATTGATCGCCACGCGCTCCGGCGTAATCGCTGCTCGGCCTCCCGCCTGCCCGAGACAAATCACCAAGCTCGGCCGAATCGCCCGCAACTGCCGGTTCAACTCCCGGTTCGCCGCCCCAAAAACGCACGGTAAGATCACCCCGACTACCTCGTGTCCGCCGATCTCGGCGCCGTGGAGATTTCGCGCGATTTCCTGTGAAGGATTGATCGTCTCCCCGCCAAACGGCTCAAAACCCGTAATCAAAACCTTTCGCCTCACTTTAGGGCTTCGTCGTTTCACCAATGCCATGGCCCGAGAAAAATCGTCAGCGCCGAAACACGCAAACATACATCACCACGACATTGAAAACCCAGATCGCCGCCGCGAACGGCACCTGTGCCTTGATCACCGCAAAGTCGTCGCGCAACTCCAACAAACGCGCCGGCACGAGATTGAAATTCGCCGCCATCGGTGTGACGAGCGTGCCGCAATAGCCACTTAGCATCCCCAGCGTTCCCATCACCGCCGGGTCGCCTCCGTGCGCCTTGACGATGAACGGCAACCCCACGCCGAGCGTCATGACCGGAAACGCCGCAAACGCATTGCCAAGCAAGATCGTGAACAGCGCCATACCTCCGCAATAGGCCAAGACCGCCACCGCCGGAATCTGCACCGGCAGCACCGCGGCAACTAGGTGAGCGATCTCGTCGCCCACACCCGCCTTGCCCATGACTCCGCCGAGCGCCGCCAGCATCTGGGGCAACAGCACCGCCCAGCCCAACAGTTGCAACAACCTGCCTCCCTCCTGCACGGCCACCCGCGGCCCCTCGCCCGTCGTGCGCATCGCCAGCGTGATCCCGGCAAAACAACCGAGACCCAGCGCGACCTGCGCCACTTGCTTCGGCTGCACCAGCAGAAAATCGCCCACCTTCACCCACTCCAAAGTCAGCCCCCCGACCACCGCCACCGCCGGCACCAAAAACAGCGGCCAAATCAAACGATTGCCCAACCGCGCCGCCCGCTCCTTGAGCACCACCGGGTCGCCGCCCCGACCCTGCGGCGCGCCCACGCGCTTCGTCGCAATCAAAGCCGTCAGGCCCAGCACCAAGTATCCCACCAGCGTCGGCGACAACCACTTCCCCGCCCCGATCGCCAGCGCAAGCAACAGCCAAAACGCCGCCGAACCCCAACGCTTCGGATGAGCCGAATCCGCCGCAATCAATCCACCCACCGCCGCCAAAACGCATCCGCCCGCGACAAAGAAAAAATCCAGGGTCAATAACGTCACGGCTTCGGACCTTTCACCTCGCGCTCCGTCGCGGGCTTTGCCGCCGCCCGCGCCAACCGCGCATCCAACCGCCGATACCGCCACCACCCGATTGCGATCACGCAGAGCGCCGTCGGCAAGCCCCACAACTTGATCTCGCCGAGCGGCACTTCGACACCGGCGTTGTCGAAAAACGCCTTGATCAAAAGCACTGCCCCGACTGCGACCACGATATCGTCCGAGAAGAAATTCCCCACGTTTTCCGCCGCCGCGCCATGCGCCCTGATTTGTGCGCGCGCTTGATCCGTCACCCCGCCCAGCTTCGTCGCCGTCGCTCCCTCCGCCATCGGCACGATCAACGGCCGCACCATCGAGGCATGCCCCCCGATCCCCATGCCCACCATGCTCGTGAGGCCGCGAAGAATTTGATAAATCCACAGCACCCGTCCGGCCGTCGCGCCAGCCGCCCGCCGAATCAGCGTCGCCATCCGCTCCTGCAAACCATGTCGCTCCAACAAACCCACCACCGGCACCATCAGGATCACCGGCAGGGTCAGCCAGCGATTATCCACGAAAAATTGCCCCATCATAGTCACCACTTCGTGCCAGGAGAGACCCGCCACCAGTCCCGTCACGAGGCCGGCCACCACCACGACCAGCAGGGGATTCATCCGAAAAGCAAAGCCCACGGCGACGACCGCCAGCCCGATGAGTTTGATCACGAGCCGAACCTCCGAACCTCAATTCCCGACTCCCGAAGAGCCTCATTGAGCCGACGAGACGTGGACGCCGCCTTCCGCCCGTCACCATGCAGGCATATGGTGTCAGCCTGGATCGGCACATTGCTTCCGTCGGTTGATCGCACCAAGCCGTCCCGCACCATGAGCAACACCTGCGCAACGGCCGCCGCCTCGTCCGTGATCAACGCATCCGGTCGCAAACGCGGGGTAAGAGAACCATCCGCCTGATACGTGCGGTCGGCAAAAACTTCGCTCGCCACCCGCAACCCTCGCTCTCGCCCGGCTCTCACCAGTTCACTCCCCGCCAGGCCAAACAGAATCAATTTCGAATCAATCGCGTAGACCGCTTCGGCGATTATCTTCGCCATTCCCGGATCACGCGCGGCCTGATTGTAGAGCGCGCCATGCGGCTTCACATGACGCACCGTGCCGAACGCCCGGAGCGCCTCGATCTGCGAAGTCACGAGTTCATGCAACGCGCGCGCCGTCAGCTCCTGCTCCCGTCGCCCGAAATTCTCGCGATCAAGAAACCCGGGGTGCGCCCCGACCGCGACCCCGTGCGCCTCCGCCAGTGCCACCGTCTCCCGCATCGTCGCCAAGTCCCCCGCGTGCGCGCCGCACGCGATATTGGCCGAGGTGATCCACGGCATCAACTCTCCGTCGGCTCCGCTGCCTTCGCCCAAATCACAATTGAGATCAATCGTCGGCGGCATCCGATGGAATCAACGAATTTTCCCCACGAGTCCCTCGCGCAAAAGACCGATCGCATACTCGCGGGCCAACCACAACTGATGCGCGTCCTCGAGTGAAACCGGGGCAAACTTCACCCCGTCGCCCGGGCGCAGCTGCGCCAGCAACGGTAGATCCACACTGATCACGTGTGCCAGCTGCGGATACCCGCCGATCGTTTGCGCATCGGCGAGCAACACGATGGGCTGTCCGTCGGGCGGCACCTGCACCGTTCCCGGAGCCACCGCCGTTGAGAGTAACTCTCCGCCGCTTCGACGCGCGAGTGCCGCCCCTTCCAACCGTATCCCCATCCGGTCCGACTGTGGAGTCACCTTCCACTCCGAGCGGCGCCACTCATCCCCAAACTCCTCCGCCTGCCCGGCCAACAATACCCGCACGGCCGGCACCGTTTCGTAGGCGGGCAGAATTCTCCGATCCAACCACCAATGCTCTGCCACCTCGCGCGGCTGCGCCCTCACCGGCAACTCGTCGCCCGCCTGCAAAGCCCGCCCTCGCCAACCCCCGAGTCCAGCCCTCGCGTAAGTGCTCCGGCTCCCCAGCACGACGGGCACGTCCACCCCGCCCGCAACCGCCAAAAATCCCCGGCAACCCTTCACCGCCGCGCCGAACTTGATCCGTTGCCCCGCTACGACGCGCACCGGCCGCCAAGCCGCGCACCCGGCAAATTCCGCCCCGCCGAGCGCGATCAGTCCATCGCTCAAGAACTCAATCTCCGGCCCCAGCAGGGTGATCTCGAGCCCCGCCGCCTCCTCAGGATTACCCACCAGCAAATTGGCGATTCGCGCCGCCATCGCATCGGCCGCCCCGCCGCTCGGCACGCCGGCGGACCGGTGCCCCGGACGCCCTAAATCTTGCACCGTCGTCAGCATCCCCGCACCCACGACGCGCAGTCCCTTTCCCGCGTCCCGCCGAAGTGTGTCATCTGATGGATGACAAACTCCGCCGTCGGTTTTCTCTGCTGGCGCGCTTATCGCCGTCGCGGCACGGAATTTCACGCGATCGCCGACCCGCAGCAGCGCCGGTTCAGGCCGGGCGGCGTCGAACAAAACGGCATTGGTTCGCCCGATCAGCTGCCATCCACCGGGAGATTCCAACGGATAAATCCCCGTTTGCCCGCCGCCGATTCCCACCGTTCCTGCCGGCACTCTTGCCCGCGGCGTGGCCCGTCGAGGCGTCGTCAACTTCTGTGGCAATCCGCTCAAGTAAGGAAAACCCGGCGTGAACCCGATCGCCTCAACCCGATACTCCGCCGCACTGTGGCGCGCGACGACCTCCTCTGCGCTCAGTCCGACGTGCGTCGCGACCGCAATCAAGTCCGGTCCGGCCGAACCACCGTAACTCACTTCCAACTCCACTACCCGTCCGCTGACGGATTGCTCATCGCCCCTAACTTCCGCCGCGATCTCGGCGATCATCGCACCTATTCTCGCATACGGGCTCAGATTCTCGCTCTGCAGACCCAGCAAATCATAAAAGACAGTCACACTCGCATACGCCGGCACCACGGCCGTCACGCCGGGCAAACAGCCCTTTTTCAACCCCGCCGTTAAACTCGCCATCACGACCCGACGTTCGTCGGCGGCCAAATCGGGCCACGACACGACGACGGCGGAATCGCCCAACGGTGCAAGTTGCATGGGCCGAATGTGCTCACACCTCCTCCAAAACAAAAACAAAAAACCCGCCGACTTCCGGTCGGCGGGTGGGCCAAAAAAAACTCTTCCTGATGCTCAGCGCGCTTGAACCAGCGAAGCCGGAACCCCGGGCGCGGCCGCCACAGGCAAACAAAATTCCGGTTCGGGCCGGCCGGTCGGTTTCGCCGCCGCCAGACGCGGATTCTGCTTCGCCGCCTGAATGTCACGGCTGAACTCCGTCAAAACCTCGCCGCCATCCCGCTCAGAGGCCGCGCGGTTTTGGAAGATCGTCGCGTTGTTGCGCAGATCGGTCACCTCGACGAGCGCGATACCGGTCGCGCCACCGCCGCCGGAAACCACTGCCGAGTAATTCCCTGCCGGCAACGTTACGAGCAGCGCGGATTCCACGCTGTTGGTCGGCACGCCAAAGAGACCGTTGAGTTCGGAGAGAGGAGCCGGCAGCGCCGTCGCCGCGCCCACATCGTCATTGGACGCCATCACCCGACCGTTGGCATCGATCAGAGTGAGCACCGGATTGGTCAGCGCGCCCGCCACGCCAAAGCCCGTGAGCGATGGCCCCTTTGCGGTGATGAGCATCCGCACCGGCTCTGCTCCGGCCACGTTGAATCCCGCGATCAAAACTTGGTTACCCGTGCCGACAAACCCACGAGTGGAAACACTCGCCACCCGCGTGCTCGGCAACTCCTCCGAGGCCAATACCTGACCGCGAACTTCTCCGCCGGCAAAGACGTTGCTGTGGAAGTTCAAGTAAGCCCCACCGGTCAGCAGCAACACCGGGTCGCCGGTATAGGCGAGGTTGAGAAACGTGCCGGTGATGGTGTTTCCGTCACGAAAGTAGTTGGCCACGGTCCCGGCGCCGAGATTGGTTGAGACCGGTCCACTCACGCCCGGCGCTCCCACGTGGAAGTGGGATGCGCTTAGGGTGTTCGTAAAATTATACAGACTCACCCGCAGGTTGATCCGGCCGGTGCCCGGATCGTAGCTCATCACCGCAGCGCCGAACGCATTGGAAGCTCCAAGGGCAGCGGCGTTCGCCGGGAACGCCGCCTGTTCCTGGGCCACGTCGATTTTCGCCACGAGCCGTTTCGGCTGCGCGATCAATTGCCCTCGCACCTCTCCGCCCGGAAACGCCGAGGTGTGAAAGTTCAAATAGGCGCCATTTTGAAGCAGCGTGAGCTTCGTGCCACCATAGGTCATCCCGCGGAACGTTGCCGTCAGAGTCGTGCCGCTGCGCGTGTAGACCGCTTCGCCTCCGAAGTTCGTCACAACCGGGCCATTGGCTCCGGTCAGACCCTCATGAATGTGTGAGGCCGAAAGCGTGTTGGAAAAATTACTGATGCTCACCACGAGGTCGAAGGTGTTGGCCGCCACATCGTAGATCATGATCGCCGAACCAACCGCCGGAGACGAGTTGGTTGGCACTTCCTGAGCCGCGTTGATGGTGGCGCGAAACTCGACGATCTGAGCCGTCGCCGTAGCTACAAGGGCTGCGAAAGCGCCCGAAATCCGACCAATCATTGAGGTAATTTTCATGAGATGGGTGCGAAGCGATTCGTTGGATCACCGCCCGCAACTACGTCGGTGAATGTTGTAAGCGGATCCGTCCGCTGCGAAATAGTAACAGGATCGTCAGGAATCGGCGCCCAAGCTTGGAAACTCTCCGGCTTATTCAACCCCTCGCCTCGGTCTGATACTTGACGGAAGGGGTTGAACATTTACCCCTTCGATGGATTGCTCCTTTCATGCGCCTCACTCCTATTCCCTTCACCGCTGTCGCTTTCATCCTAAGCCTCAGCGCCTGCCGCGATCCACAGATCGAATCTTACCGGGTGCCGAAGGAAAAGGACTCAGCGTCACCCGCGGCCTCCACTACCCCACGGACCGCCCCGGCTCCAGCTCCGACTGCTCCCGCGCCCAGCCCAACCGCTCCCGCGTCAAGCGCCGATGCCAACATGGCCAACACCGCCGTCCGCACCGCCGATGGCCCGGGCCTGACTTGGACCGCCCCCGCCCATTGGACCGCCAAGCCCGCCTCAGCTATGCGCAAAGGCACTTATGTCATCACGGGCGACGCCGGCGCCACCGCCGAGTTGTCGATCACAGCTTTCCCCGGCTCGGTCGGCGGCGATCTCGCCAACATCAATCGTTGGCGCGGCCAGGTTCAACTTCCGCCGATCACTGCCGGCGACTTGCCCAGTGCCACCCGCAAAATCGATACGAACGGCTTCCGAGTGACCACCGTCGACTTCGCCGGCACTGCCGCCGGTGCGCCCACCCGCGTTCTCGGGGCGATTGTTCCCGTCGGCGACTCGACTTGGTTTTTTAAGCTCACCGGCCCGGTCGATCTGCTGGGTCGCGAGCAAGCGACCTTCACTGCGTTTCTGCTGACGATCCGCTCCGCCGGAGCCCAGCCATGAGCGAAGTCGTCCGACAATTCCGGGACTTCTTCGTCTCGCTGAAGCTCACGATCGTCCTGCTCGCCCTGTCCATCATCCTCGTATTTGTCGCGACCCTTGATCAGGTGAACCTCGGCATCTGGGCCGTCCAACAGAAGTATTTTCATTCGCTCTTCGTCTTGTGGAACGTCGGGGATGTCCCCGTCCCGGTTTTCCCCGGAGGCTACCTCATCGGCGGTTTTCTGCTGACCAATTTGATCTGCGCTCAGGTTTACCGTTTCAAGTTCTCCGCCAAAAAGTCCGGCATCTGGCTGACCCACGTGGGCTTCATCACGCTGCTCGTCGGCGAACTGATCACCGGTCTGTGGCAGGAGGAATTCGCCCTCCGCCTCGACGAAGGCCAGACGCGCAACTACGCCGAGAGCTACCGTTTCAACGAACTCGCCATCTCCGACACGACCGACCCGGGCTTCGATGATGTGGTGGTAATCCCGGAAAAATTCGTGGCCAAGGGCGAGTCGATCCAACACCCGAAACTTCCTTTCCGAGTCGTTCCGAAAGTCTACTACCCCAACGCCGCTCTCGCCCAACGCGACGCCTCTTCCCCAACCGCTCCGGTCACCCCCGCCACCACGGGCATCGGCCTGCAAGCCCTCGCCTCGCCGCTCAAGATGACCTATAAGCAAGACGAGCGAAATGCCCCCGCCGCCTATGTCGAACTCATCGGTCCCGAGGGAACTTTGGGCACGTGGCTGACCTCGGCCGACCCGCGCTTCCCTCCGCAGCGTTTCGACTACGGCGGTCGCTCGTGGAAAATCGCCTTCCGCTTTGAGCGCAACTACAAGCCCTACTCGCTCACCCTCCTTGATTTTTCCCACGACCGTTACCCGGGCACCGAAATCCCGAAAAACTTCTCCAGCCGAATCAAACTCAACACGCCCGACGGGGTCGACGACCGCGAAGTGCTCATCTATATGAACAACCCGCTGCGCTATGCCGGCCTCACGTTTTACCAAGCCGGCTTTGAAAACGACGACAAGACGACCATTCTCCAAGTCGTGCGCAACCCCAGTTGGACGATGCCCTACATCGCCTGCACCTTGATGACCCTCGGTTTGATTATCCAGTTCGGCATTCACCTTTTTGCCTTTATCGGCCGCCGCCGCCGCGTCGCGCCCGCCGCCGTATGAAAAAATTCATTCCTCTTCTCGTTCTCTTCCTCGGCACGCTCTACCTCGGCAGCAAACTTCTGCCCCAGCGCTCCACCTCCGAGTTTAACCTCGCCGGCTTTGGCGACCTTCCCGTCCTCGTCAACGGCCGCATGAAGCCGTTCGACACCGTCGCGCGCAACTCCCTGCTTCTGTTTCAAGGCCGCCAGAGCGTTTCCACCGCCGCCGGCCAGAAAACGACGCACAACGCCTGGTTGCTCGACGTTTTCTTCAACTCCCCCGTCGCCGACACCTACCGCGTTTTCGAAATCGTCCACCCCGATGTCCTCGCGCTCTTCGAACTCAAAGCCGAAGACGGCGACGGCAAGAAAAGGTTCTCTTACGCGGAACTGACCAAAAAAATCCCCGAGCTCGAAAAGCAGATCAAGCTCGCCCGCCCCGTCGAATCGGCTCTCCGCACTCCTTTTCAGCGCGCGGTAGTCCAGCTTTACGGCGCTCTCGTCCAATACCAGCAGCTCAAGCACACGCTGTCGCCGCCTACCAGCGACGACTACCTGGCCGAGGTTCTCCGCTTCCAGAAACTTATCCCGGAGGGCGTGGCCGCCGTCCGCGCCAAACAGGCCAACCAGCCCCACGACGAAGCGATCGCCAAGACGATGATCGAATTCGGCCAACGTTATCTCTTCATGTCCGAGGTCACCTCCTACCTCGCGATTCCGCCTCCCAACAGCGTCGCCGACGACACCGCGTGGCTCACCACCGGCGCCTCCCTCCTCGGTGCCTTTCAGCGCGGTTCGGTCGACTCCAGCGTCCTCGCCTACGCCGGCCTCGGCCACGCGTGGCGCCTCAATCAACCCGAGCAGTTCAATAAAATCATCGAGCTCTACTCGGCCCAGATCAATCCCCGCTTCGGCGAGAAAATCAAGAAAGCCGACGCCGAAGCCCGCTTCAATGCCGCCGAGCCCTTCTATGCCAGTATGACGCTTTACGTCTTCGCTTTCCTGCTCGCGATTTTCTCTTGGCTCAAGTGGCCCGAGGTTCTCGGCCGCTCCGCCTTTTACCTCACCAGCCTTGCTTGGATCGCCACCACTGCCGGCATCGCGGTCCGCATGTGGCTCGAAGGCCGTCCTCCCGTTACCAACCTCTACTCCTCCGCCCTTTTTGTCGGCTGGGGCTCGGTCGGACTTTGCCTCGTGCTTGAGGCGATTTACAAGAATGCCGTCGGCAGCGTCACGGCCGGCCTCATCGGATTCGCCACCTTGCTGGTTGCGCACCACCTCTCGCTCGCCGGGGATACGCTCGAGATGATGCGGGCCGTGCTTGACTCAAACTTCTGGTTGGCGACGCACGTCGTGATTGTGACGATCGGATATTCGGCGACCTACCTCGCGGGAGCTCTCGCTCTGGTTTACATCGTGCGAGGGCTCTTTACCCGCTCGCTCGATGCAGCCACCGCCGACTCCATCAACCGCATGGTCTACGGCATTCTCTGCTTCGCGACGCTCTTCAGCTTCGCCGGCACGGTTCTCGGCGGCATCTGGGCCGACCAAAGCTGGGGCCGCTTTTGGGGCTGGGATCCGAAGGAGAACGGCGCCCTCATCATCGTTCTTTGGAACGCCCTCATCCTCCATGCCCGTTGGGGCGGCTTGGTGAAAGCCCGCGGCCTCATGGCTCTCGCGGTTTTCGGCAACGTGGTCACGAGCTGGAGTTGGTTCGGGACCAACATGCTCGGCGTCGGCCTGCACAGCTACGGTTTCACCGACTCCGGCTTCATGGCCTTGTCGACCTTCATCGTCAGCCAGCTCGCATTCATCGCCCTCGCGGTCGTGCCGCTTTCAAAATGGCGCAGCTTCTCCGCCAACCGTGTCAGCTTAAATATCGCCGGCAGTGCACCGCACATGCAACGTTCAGGCCCATAGCGTTCGCCCGAGAGGTCCAACAGTTTCTAAGGCCAACATTAAGGCCGGGATCGACGAATCAACTATGCTTTAAGCTCGGCCCGACGTAATCGGCGGCTCAACTCACTTCGTCGAATGAAACGCTTTGTAGTTCTCGCATTACTTTCGTTCACATTCACCGGATGCTTTCCCGTGCCAGAAAAACTGTGCTTCGCGTCTCCTTTCACGGGCACCGTTACAAAAAACGGCCGCCCCGTAGCGGGAGCTGTCCTAGAGCGAAAAATCTACTCTAGATTGTATGAGGAGAGCCAACACCAACGTGTGAGCACTGACGCGAAAGGTCGGTTCAATCTGCCGGCAATCACCAAAGACGTGATTTTCCAGTTCCTGCACCAGCCGGTCGTCGAACAGCAAATTTTCATCATCGTCGACGGCGCTCCAGTTAAGGTAATTGGTTTCACAAAAATGGACTACTCGCCGATGAGTGAAACCAAGGGCGTTCGAGTCGAAACAACCGGTCAAAGTCGGTTTTCTACCTTACAGAACAGGTTTTTCTTCGAGATAGAATTGAATGATTTTGCTCGAAGGTAGTTTTCCCTGCCCACGCATGCGCCCAGGTAGCACCGGCCGTAAGTCCGCCTCCACCCCTACCGCCCCAGCAACTCCTCCGCGTGCGCCAGCGCGCTCTTAGCCGTCCGGTCGCCCAGCGGGCTGAAGTCGGGGTCAAACTCTCAAGAAACATCAAATTGAGGTTTGAAGTTCAACGAGTTGAAAACCGAGATTTTTGGCTTTGGCGCGGAGTTTAGCGAGGGTCTTGGAGCGGCGAAGCGGGTTGTTGAGGTCATGGCGGGAGGGTTCGTAAGGTTTCTTG
>CALSBN010000096.1:0-16943 GCA_943373185.1 Opitutus sp. GAS368
GCCGCCGTGTGCGCGAAGTTTGGCCTCGAATGCGTCGTGTATATGGGAGCCGTCGATATGGAGCGGCAGGCGCTGAATGTGTTTCGGATGCGATTGATGGGCGCTGAAGTGCGGGCCGTCACTTCAGGCCAAAAGACGCTCAAAGACGCGGTAAACGAGGCGATGCGGGACTGGGTGACCAATGTTCGAGGAACCCACTACATCCTCGGCTCGGCCCTTGGCTCGCACCCGTATCCCATGATGGTCCGGGATTTTCACCGGGTGATCGGCCAAGAAACGAAGACGCAGTTGCTGGCCCGCGAGGGCCGGCTCCCCGACGAGATGATTGCGTGCGTCGGCGGCGGTTCGAATGCGATCGGATTCTTCTTTGATTTTCTCGGGGAGAAGTCGGTGAGGTTGATCGGGGTCGAAGCGGGCGGCCGCGGGATTCGCCGTGGTGAACACGCGGCGCGATTCGAAGGCGGAAAGCTCGGCGTCTTACAGGGCGCCAAGACCTACATCCTCCAAGATCCAGACGGTCAGATTGAGCTCACGCATTCGGTGAGTGCCGGACTCGACTATGCGGCGATCGGGCCGGAGCACGCCTACTACCGTGATCAAAAGCGGATCGATTTTGCCTACGCCTGCGACGACGAGGTCATGGAGACGTTTCAGCTGTTGTCGCGATTGGAAGGAATCATCCCCGCGTTGGAAAGCACCCATGCGGTGGTGCACGCGATCAAGCGGGCGAAGGTCATGCGGAAAGATGAGATCCTCGTGGTGAATCTCTCGGGCCGCGGGGACAAGGATGTGAACCAAGTGGCAAAAATCCTCGGCGTTGCTTTATGAAGTCCATGACCGGTTATGGACGAGCGACGGCTGGGCTCGGATCGGATACAATTACGATTCAAGTGAGCTCGGTTAACCGGAAGACGCTCGATCTGACGGTGAAATTGCCCGAGGAGTGGGCGGCGCTGGAGCCGGCGATCACCGAGAAAGGCCGGCGCCACGCGTCACGCGGCAAAGTCCATGTGCAGATTGAACTGACCGGCGCTGCCGGCAGTCGGCAAGAGGTTTGGGACGAGGCGGCCGCGGCTGAGACGCTCAACCGACTGGCTGCGTTCGCGGCCAAGCAGGGAGTCACGTTCGGGCCGACGCCCGAGTTGCTGTGGGACATCGCCCGGTCGCAGCGAAAGGCGAATGATTTTCCGTCGATGGAGTCCGCGCAGGAAGTCGTGATGGCCGCGTTGGAATCGGCTTTGCGGTCGTTTGTGGCGATGCGCGCCAAGGAAGGCGAAGCGCTCCTCGTGGATTTCTTTGGCCGCCTTGAGCTGTTGCGCCGGCAAGTGGATGTTATCGCCGCGCGGGCGCCGCTCGTGCCGCCACTTTACCGGGATCAACTCTTGCTGCGCCTGCGCACGGCGGAATTGGACCTTAAGGTAGACGACGAGCGGGTCCTGAAGGAACTCGCGCTCTTTGCCGACCGATGCGACGTGACGGAGGAATTGACCCGGTTGCGCAGTCACCTTGAGCAGTTCACCGCTTTGCTGAAATCCGATGGCGAGATTGGCCGGAAATCGGAGTTCATTCTGCAGGAGATTGGCCGAGAGGTTAACACAATCGGCAGCAAGGCCAACGACCTCACGATTTCGCGGGCGGTGATTGAACTGAAGAACGAGCTCGAGCGAATCCGCGAACAGATCGCCAACGTTGAGTAACGAAATCGTTTACTTCGGCTCCCGGAGTGAATGCCAAAGGTAGAATCCGACGCCCACGCAAATGCCGGAGTCGGCGACGTTGAACGTCGGGTAGACGTAGCTGCCAAAGTGTAGGTCGATAAAGTCGACCACATGGCCGTAAGCCAGACGGTCGATGACGTTGCCGACAATGCCGCCGCAAAGGAGACCAAAACACAGCTGGGAGCGGCGCTCGCGCAGGCCGAGGGCGTGACGCCAGATGACTATTGCCGCCAGCGTGACCAAGGCGAAGATTGCGAGCAGGACGCTCTGCCCGGAAAACATGCTCCACGCCGCACCGGTGTTGCCGACGTGGACGATGTAGAAGAAATTCCTGATTACGGTGATCGCCCCGAAGCCTTCGCCGTAGGTTGGGAACGGCAGATGGGCGACGATCGCCAATTTGGTCAGCTGATCCGCGATCAGCACGAGAGCTGCAATGACGAGCAGAAGGCGGTAAGCCAGTAACCGACTGAGCCAAGGTGCGGTCACCGAGGCACTCGAAGCGGTGGGCTCGCTGGGATCGGGCATCGTCTCCGACTAGGTCGCGTTCGAGGTCGAGTGCCCGCAGACGAATGAGTTACTCGCCGTTGTCGTCGCCGCTCGTGCCGCTGGGAGCAGCGTCTTCGCCCAGTTCGCCGAGAATTCCGGCTTGGGTGCGAGAACGGTGGCGGTTACGCTCAAGTTCTTTCTGGGCGCTGGCCGAATAGCGTGTGAAGGGCACCGCCAGCAGACGATCTTTTGCGATCGGCTCCTGGGTAACCTCGCAGATGCCGTAGGTGCCGTCTTTGATGCGCTTGATGGCGGCCTCGATTTCACCGAGGGCCTCCTGCTCGCTGGAGACAAGGCTGAGCGCGAAATCACGGTCAAAGGTGTCGGTGCCCGAGTCAGCTTGGTGCTGTCCGTAGGATGACAGGTCTCCCGAGTCGTCTTTGGAGGAGCGCTTTAGCGTCTCTTCGGAGTGAAGTTCGATGCCCGCGGTCAGGTGACGACGGAGATCGAGCAAGAGCTTGTAATAGCGTTTGTATTTTTCCGGGACTTCAACTTCGAGGACTGCTTCGATCGATTTTGCATTCTTCGGATTAAATCCGAGAATATCGGCGAGAGAGGCTGCCTTCACGTAGCTGGGTTTCGCCGCCTTTTCGAGGGTAAGCGCCTGTTTGATCGGGCTCACCTTCGCGGCAGCCTTGTAGGACTTGTCGCTTTCGGGCTTCTCAACGGTAGTCTGCGCGATGGCGCGGACTTCGTCGAGGCTGAACGCGATGGGTTTGGCGGTGGCTTTGCGCTTCAGGATACTGTCGCGCAAGGCGTTTTTCTTAGAGGGCTTTTCCATGTTGGTAGAAATTTTGGCAAGCGCAGGAGCAGGCGCCGGTTTGGCGGCGGGCTTGGGCGCGCTTTTGTCGGAAACGAGAGGCTTGCTGGGCTTAGAGGGGAAGGATTCGGGCGGACTCTTGACGGGGTTTTTTGCGACAGCCTTTGGGGCGGGCTGTGCCTTGGCTTTTGGCTTCGCCTTCAGTTTTGGCTTGGCAGTTTTCGCAGCAGGCTTGGCGGGCTTTTTTGTTTTCTTAGCCATGGGGATTTATGGGGAAGCGTGGAGTTTAGGAAACAAGCGACTGAATGCAACGTGGGCAAAGGTCGCCGTTGGGCGTGCTTTGCACCGCGGGAACCCAGCGCCAGCAGCGTGGGCAACGAACGTAGCCGAGATCCGCGCACGGGCGGACGGACACCGATAGAGGGGTGCTTGCATCGGATGTCACGATGGTCACGAGCGAGACAATGAAGAGTTCGGGGAGAAACTCGCGGTGACGTTCAAGCACGGCGAGGGTGGTAGCGTCTCCGGCCGCCAGCGTCACGGCGGCGTCGAGCGACTTACCCAAGTGGCCGGCCGCCCTAAGTGGTTCGATGGCTTCTGTGACTTGAGCGCGAACTCTCAAGAGCGTGGCAAAATCCGATTCGACGTTGGGGTCGCTCCACTCTGAGGGTGCCGCGGGCCAGTCTTGAAGATGAACTGAGTCCTGAGTGTATTCCACGTTGGCCGTGGCGAAAGACCAGGCTTCGTCGGCGGTAAAAGTGAGGATCGGTGAAAGAATCTTCACCACGGTGTGGAAGATGTGGTGGATCGCGGTCTGTGACGAGCGCCGCAGAGGAGCGTGGGTGCCGAGGGTGTAGAGCCGGTCCTTCAGGACATCGTGGTAAACGGCCGAGAGCGTGACGGCGCAGAATTGGTTGCAGAGTTGGTAGACGCGATGGAACTCGTAGGCGTCGTAAGCCGCGGTGCATTCGCGCAGGAGAACAGCCGTTTGATGCAGGGCCCAACGGTCGAGGGCGTCGAGTTGCGCGTAGGGGACGGCATCCCGCGCGAACTGGTAGTCGAAGAGATTGGAAAGCTGGTAGCGAAAGGTGTTTCGGAGGAGCCGATACGATTCGGCGATGTTTTTCAGAATCTCATCATCCACCGGGATGTCGTCGCGGAAATCTTGGGAGGCAATCCAGAGGCGAATCACGTCGGCACCGTGGGTCGCGATGTAGGCGTCGCTCGTCTGGGGTTTTTGGTAGGTGCTGCTTTTGGAGATCTTTTGCCGGGCTTTATCAACGATGAATCCGTGGGTCAGGACGGCCCGGTAAGGCGCGGTGCCGTTGGCGATGACGCCGGTCCAAAGCGAGGACTGGAACCAGCCGCGATGTTGGTCGCTGCCTTCGAGATAGAGGTCGGCCGGCCAAGAGGTGCCGCCCTGAGCGTTGCCGAGAACGGCAGCATGGGAGGAGCCCGAGTCGATCCAGACATCGAGCGTGTCGCGACCGCAGGTCAGAGCCGCCGGCGCGGGCCAGTGCGCGGGCAACACGATGCCGGCGAGGATATCGGAGGCGTCGGCATTATACCAAAAGTTGGTGCCTTCGTTGGCGATCTTGCCGGCAACGGCGCGAGCGACACCGGCGTCAAGATACGCATTCTTGTTTTCGTCGAAGAATGCCGGAATCGGCACACCCCAGGATCGTTGACGGCTGATGCACCAATCGGGGCGGGATTCGACCGCGCCGCGGATGCGGGCCTCGCCCCAGCCCGGAATCCACTGGACCGTTTTGATCGCTGCGAGTGCGGCCGTGCGGGTGTCTGCCTTGTCGAGCGACACAAACCACTGGTCAACAGCGCGGAAAATGATCGGGGTCTTGGAGCGCCAGCAGTGAGGGTAGCTGTGCGAATACTTGGCTTTGGCAAACAGTGCGCCGGCCTCGGCGAGCTTCTTCAGGACAGCGAGACTGGCCGGCGACGGCTTTTTGGCGGCCAAGTCTTCAACGGTCTCTAACGTCGTGATGCCGACGAGATCCGCTGGCACCTGACCATCGTCTAGGTAGCGGCCGTCGTCACCGACGGGGCAATAGATCGCAAGTTTGTAGTTCAGACCGGTGAGATAATCTTCGGCACCGTGACCGGGCGCGGTGTGAACCGCGCCGGTGCCGCTGTCGGTGGTGACGTAATCCGCAAGAACGATGGGGGAAGCGCGGTCGACAAAAGGATGACGGGCCGCGAGGTGTTCGAACGTGGAGCCCTTGCGCGTTGCCGTGATGGTCGGTGGAGTTTCGATTTTCGCCGAGGCAAGAACCGATCCGAGCAAAGCGGCGGCGACAATAATGCGCTCACTGCCGGTGTCTGCGACGGCGTAGTCAACGTCGGGGTGCAGGGCGATCGCCAGATTGGCGGGAATCGTCCAAGGAGTCGTTGTCCAGATCACAACGTAGAGCGGTTTGTCCGTCGGCAGGCCGAATTTTTCCGCCTCCCCGGTCGGGACGAGAAACCTTACCCAGATGGCGATGGAGGTGTGGTCCTTGTATTCGATCTCGGCCTCGGCGAGGGCGGTCTCAAAAGGGATGCTCCAGTAAACCGGCTTTTTGCTGCGGTAAACCAAGCCCTTTTCAACGAAAGCAGCGAAGGTGCGGAGAATGTCGGCTTCGAAAGAGGGGGCCTTGGTCTTATATTCGTTGGCCCAGTCGGCGAGGATGCCGAGGCGTTTGAACTGGGTCGTCTGCTTGGCGATCCAAGATTCAGAAAAGGCATCGCAGCGGGCGCGAAGTTCGCCGGTGGAAACGGTCTCGTTTTTTTCGCGAAGCTCGCGGGTGACCTTTTGCTCGATGGGCAGCCCGTGGCAGTCCCAGCCCGGAACGTAGGGCGTGCGATATCCGCGCAAAGTTTTGTAACGGACGGTGATGTCCTTGAGCGTCTTGTTCAGCGCGGTGCCGATGTGCACATCGCCGTTGGTGAAGGGCGGCCCATCGTGGAGCACGAAGGTCTTTTCAGCAGTTGCGCGGTTGGCTTGGAGGCGCGCGTAGAGACCGATCTTCTCCCAGTGGCCGACCCGACCAGGTTCCCGCTGGGCAAGGCCGGCGCGCATTGAGAAGTCCGTTTTTGGAAGCTGGAGAGTGTCTTTCAGGTCTTGCGCCATGCCGGAGAAAAGTGGCGGAGGCTAGGTCGGCTCAGAGGGGAGTCAAGGAGTGATCCGGGAGGGAAATGAGCGTTGTCTGCAACGGTCGAGCGACTTTCGGCATTTGGAAAAACGGCACGGTTTTCAAGCGCGCCTGGATGAACTGGGGATTGGATGGCGAGCCCGGTTGAGACAAAAAAGGCCGGCGCCCATGCGCCGGCCTCGTGGCCAAAAAGTGATCTGAATGACGGTCAGTTGAGCTCGGACTTTGCGGCCTTGCTCTCGATGAATTCGCGGATGACGTCCATGCGCTGGCGGTTACGGTCGTCCTCGTCGATCTCCTCGGTCGTGCGGATGGCTTCGTGTTTCGCCATCGCCCGCCGCATCTTGGAGAGCGCCAAGTATTCGAGCTGACGGATGCGCTCGCGGGTGACGTTGAAGCGACGACCGACTTCCTCCAGCGTGAGCTCATCCCGGCCGTCGAGACCAAAGCGGAGTT
The DNA here is from genome assembly GCA_943373185.1 of Opitutus sp. GAS368. GTDB lineage: Bacteria > Verrucomicrobiota > Verrucomicrobiia > Opitutales > Opitutaceae > Tous-C4FEB. The sequence continues at coordinate 6,633 of CALSBN010000096.1, forward strand.
TGATGATCTCCGCTTCGCGTTTCTCGAGCGAATTGACCATCTCATTGAGGTCGGAATTGCGGTTTCGATCCCGCAGGCCCTCGTAGGGGCTCACTGCGTTTTCGTCGCCCACGATCTCGCCAAAGGTTCCCGAATCACCCGATTCGCCGATCGGCGCGTCTAGCGACGCCGGGCGAACACTGACCGATTTAAGGTGGGCAACCTTCGAAGTCGGGATCTGGAGTTCGATGGCCAATTCTTCATCGGTCGGCTCGCGGCCGAGTTGCTCGGAAAGCTTCATGGCCATTTTCCGCATCTTCGAGATTTTATCCACCAGATGAACGGGGAGGCGTATGGTCTTCGATTGGTTGGCGAGAGCGCGTTTAATCGACTGCTTAATCCACCAGGCGGTGTAGGTAGATAGTTTCCCGCCCTTTCGCGGATCGAAACGCTCCACGGCCTTGATCAGGCCGATGTTACCTTCGCTGATGAGATCGAGCAGGGGCAGGCCGAAGTCCTTGTAGTCCATTGCGATCTTCACGACGAGACGCAAGTTGGCCGAGATCATGTGATCGCGGGCGGCTTTGTCGCCGCGCCTGATCCGGCGGGCCAAGGTAACCTCTTCTGCGATGGTAAGCAGAGGAGTTTTTCCAATCTCTTGGAGATAAAGCTGAAGGTTGCTCCGTTCGCCGTGTGGGATTGGAGCCTCGACGGTGCGGTCGGACTTTTCGAGGAACGAAGGTGCGGAGTCTGGCACCGGGTTAAGGGCACTCGTCGGGAGAGCTTCGGAGCCGGAAGCGTCATCTTTTTGCGAAGTGCGGGGCAGCTTTGCTTTGGAGGGCATGGATAGGTGCGTTTGTTATGAGAGGTTCAAAGGACTGACTTGTTCCTGACCTGAGCGGAATCTGTTCCACTTAGTCGCTACGAGTGAGCGCGACCCCCGGTTGCATGCCGGTGGGACAAATTTCGGGAATTTTTGGCACAAGCAGTGAGCGAGTTGGCCCGGACGCCGACTCACGACCGCTTCGAGGGGGGGCAATAATATGCCCCTTCGTTTAGAATTCGGAAGCGATGGCGGCGGCTTTGAGCAGTGCGGTCGCCTTGCTAATCGTCTCTTGATACTCCGAAGCGGGGACTGAGTCTGCGACGACACCGGCGCCAGCCTGAATGTGCAGCTGGCCGCCCTTGAGCAGGGCGGTTCGAAGCATGATGCAGGTGTCGGAATTGCCGTCGTAGCCAAAGTAACCGAGGGCGCCGGCGTAGAATCCGCGCTGCGACGGCTCGCTTTGGGCAATGATTTGCATGGCGCGGATTTTGGGGGCTCCGCTGACGGTGCCGGCAGGGAACGTAGCGCGCATGAGATCGTAAGCACTATGGCCCTCGGCGATCGTGCCCTCCACTTGAGAGACGATATGCATCACATGCGAGTAGCGCTCAACGACCATGAATTCGGGGACGGTGATTGAACCATAGCGGCAGACCCGGCCGATGTCATTGCGGGCGAGGTCAACGAGCATGAGGTGTTCGGCGCGCTCTTTCTCGTCGGCGAGCAGGTCTTTTTCCAGGGCGAGATCATCGGCCGGGGTGGCACCGCGCTTGCGGGTGCCGGCGATTGGACGGATCTCGACGCGGCCATCGGTCAGTCTCACGTGAACCTCAGGCGAAGCGCCCACGATCGCGAAGTCGCCGGTATCGAGCACAAACATGTAGGGCGACGGGTTGACGGTGCGCAGCGCCCGATAGAGATCGAGCGGCGTGCCGGCAAACGGACGGGTGAACCGTTGGGACGGGACAAACTGGATGATGTCGCCGGAGCGGATGAATTCCTGCCCGGCCGTGACCGTGTGCTCGAATTGCGCCGGGCTGAAGTTCCCCGGTGGAACTGTGAGCGGGCCGGGGTCGATCAACGGGGCCGGTGCCAGTTCGCGGGGTTGTTTGAGCAATTCATAGAGCGCCCGCAGTTCGGCGACCGCCGAGGCGTAAGCGGCCGCGGGGTCGGACGCGATGTGGGCGTTGACGCAGAGCCGGAGGGTTTGTTTCGCGCGATCAAAGATCAGCAGCGAATCGGAGAACATGAAGTAGAGCAGGGGGAGCTTGAGTTCGTCGTGCGCGGCGGCCGGCACGCTGGCTTCGATGCGCGTGACGTATTCGTAGCCGACGAAACCCACCGCTCCGCCTGTAAAAGGAGGTAGGCCGGGAATTTTGACGGGGTGGTAACCCTTCATCTCGGATTCAACGAGAGTGAGGGGATCTCCCGGGGTCGCGACGGTTTGAGTCGGTTGACCGGTGATGCGGATTTCGGTGGTGGCAGGGCCGCAAACGAGCACTTTGCGCGGACGGCAGCCGATGAAACTGTAGCGCGAAAGGCGTTCACCGCCCTCAATGGACTCGAGCAAATAGGAGGGACCGGCCTCCTTGAGTTTGGCGTAGGCCGAGACCGGGGTTTCGAAATCCGCCATGAGGTCCGTGTAAACGGGAACGACGTTACCTAGGGCAGCGAGACGGACAAAGACTTCTGGGCTCGGGTGGATGTTCATCGGCGAGAGCTTGGGCTTATGCGTAACGGTCCGGATGCGAGCAAGGCGGATTCCGCGTTGCGCAGATCGGTCAGACCGGCGGGAGCACAGTTTCGGCGTCGCGAACGGCGACGGATGGCGGTCACTCCACGGTGACTGATTTCGCGAGGTTCCGCGGTTTGTCGACGTCGCAGCCACGCTCGACGGCGATGTAGTAACTGAGCAGCTGCACCGGGATCGCCGCGACGATGGGTAGGACCGCCTCGTGGCAGTCGGGGATGGTGATGACTTCGTCGGCGAGGCCCGGCGGGAGCTCGCAGCCTTTGGTGATGATGGCGATCACGGGACCTTTGCGCGCCTTAATCTCCTGCATGGACGACACGACCTTGTTGAAGATTTCTCCCTTCGGTGCAAAAAACACGCTCGGGCATTTTTCGCTGATCAACGCGATCGGACCGTGTTTCATCTCGGCCGCCGGGTAGCCCTCGGCGTGGATATAGGAGATTTCCTTGAGTTTTAGAGCGCCCTCCAAGGCCAACGGGAAAAGCGATAGGCGGCCCAGAAAGAGAAAATCCGTATGGTGGGCAAAGCGCTTCGCGATGGCCTTGATGTGAGGTGCTTGCTTGAGTGCCTCGCGCACGAGGTCCGGTGCCCCTTTTAGCGCGTTCACGTAAGTCACGCCGTCGCTGAAGCTCATGTCGCGCAGACGGGCAATGTAGAGAGCGAGCATGGCTCCGATCAGAATCTGGGAGGTAAAAGCCTTGGTCGAAGCGACGCCGATCTCGGGGCCGACATGCTGATAAACACCGCCGTTGGCCTCGCGGGCGATGGTGGATCCAACGACGTTATTGACTGCTAGCACGCGGTAGCCTTTTCGCTGGGCTTCGCGAAGGGCGGCGAGGGTGTCGATCGTCTCGCCGGACTGGCTCATGACAAAAAAGAGCGTGTTTCGGTCGAGCGGCGAATTGCGGTAGCGGAATTCCGAGGCGTAATCCACTTCGACAGGAAGGCGGGCAAAGCGCTCGATCAAATGCTCGGTAACGAGGCAGGCGTGCCAAGCGGTGCCGCAGGCGCAGAACATAAACCGGTCAACCTGGCGCAACTCGGACGCGGTCAGATTTAATCCGCCGAAATTGGCCGTGCTGCCGTCTTCGGAGAAGCGGCCGCGCATGGAGTTCTCCAGAGCGAGCGGTTGCTCGAAGATTTCCTTCTCCATGAAATGCGCGTGTGCGCCCAGCTCCGCATCGGCGATGCTCCAAGTGACTTTGTCGACAAACGGAGAAACCGTTTCCTGGTCGAGAGTGGTGATCTGAAATTCCTTGGGCGTGAGGCGGACGATCTCCCCGTCCTTCAAATACACCACATTTTGGGTGCGCGCGACGATCGCGGAAACATCGCTCGCCACGATGTTTTCGCCGTCGCCCAAGCCGAGGATCAGCGGCGAGCCCTTGCGGGCGGCAACCATTTCGCCGGGGAGATCGACGCACATGGTCACGATCCCGTAGGTGCCTTCGGCGTGGAGCAGGGTTTTTCGGACGCTCGCGAAGAAGCGGTTCTCGCCCGCGACCTCGGGCTCCTTGGCGTAATGGTAGGCAATCAGATTGCAGAGGACCTCGGTGTCGGTTTCGGAGGAGAAGATGTAACCCTTCGAAACCAAGAACTTCTTCATCGAAGAGAAATTCTCGATCACACCGTTGTGGATCAGCGCGATTTTGCCGTCGCTGCTCAAATGCGGGTGGGCGTTTGCATCGGTGACGCCGCCGTGAGTAGCCCAACGGGTGTGCCCGATACCAAAGGTGCCATTGAGGCTGATTTTGGCCACCTCGCGTTCCAGATTTGCGACACGACCCGTCTTCTTGACGAGGGTAAACGCCCCGCCTTGCAGGATAGCGACACCGGTAGAATCATAGCCCCTATATTCGAGGCGCTTCAGGCCTTCGAGGATAAACGGGGATGCTTTTTGTTTTCCAACGTAGCCGACGATTCCACACATAGATTTGATTATTGAATTGCGACTCTGTTTGGGCGCCGAATCCTAGCAAGAGATTCTCAAAATCCCTTTGAATTATGACCGAACGACGCAAACAAACCTTGGCTGTGGTCATGGGCGGAGGCCGGGGCACCCGCTTGTCGCCACTGACGCTGGAGCGTTGTAAACCGGCGGTTCCGTTGGCCGGGAAGTATCGGCTCGTCGATATCCCGATTTCCAACTGCATCAATTCCGAGATCAACCGGATCTTTTTACTGACCCAGTTTCAAACGGCGTCGCTGCATCGCCACGTGCAAGGCACTTACCATTTTGATCCATTCGGCGGTGGTTTCGTTGACATTATGTCGGCCGAGCAGACGGAAAAGAGCGTGGATTGGTATCAAGGCACCGCCGATGCGGTGCGTCGGAATCTCGTCCATTTCCGCTCTTTTGAGCACGATCTCGTCCTGATTCTTTCGGGGGACCAGCTCTACCGGATGGATTTCCGCGAGATCATCGATCAGCACGTCAAAACGAAGGCCGACGTGACCATTGCCGTGATTCCGTTTCCGGTCAGCAAAGTCGAGGGATTAGGCCTGACCCAGGTCAATGACGACCTTACGATCCAACGTTTTGTTGAGAAACCCAAAGACCCGGCGGTGATCGCCAGTCTGACCCTTAGCCCGGCTTTGGAGAAATCCCTTAAAACGCCGTCGGACGAGCCGCGCTGTTTGGCCTCGATGGGCATTTACGTGTTCAATCGCGAAGCGTTGGCCGAGGCGCTCGACAATCCGATGACCGACTTCGGGAAGGAAGTTATCCCCAGCTTGCTCGGGCGGAAGAAACTCTGCGCGCATATTTTTGAGGGCTATTGGGAAGACATCGGCACCGTGAGGGCCTTCTTCGAGGCCAACCTGGCGCTCGCACAGCCTTTGCCGCCGTTTAATTTTTTCGACCCTTCGGCCCCGATTTACACACAGGACCGCTACCTGCCGGCTTCAAAGTTGAACAATTGCCGCATCGATCACGCCGTCATTGGCGACGGGTCGATTCTCGCCGACTCCGTGATCAAGCGTTGCGTGTTTGGCATCCGGTCCTTCGTCGACGAAGGGTGCGTCCTCGAAGATTCGATCGTGATGGGATCGGATATTTACGAGACCGAAGCGCAATTGGCCGCCAACACGGCCAAAGGGCGGCCGCATCTTGGTCTCGGCAAGAACTGCCGTATCAAGGGCGCGATCATCGACAAGAACGCCCGCATCGGCGACGGCTGCGTGCTCGATGCGACCGGCAAACGTGATGGCAACTATGTCGGCGGATCAGTCGTGATTCGCGACGGCGTGTTGGTCGTGCCGAAGGGCACATCTTTGCCCCCGGGCACGATGGTTTAACTTCAGGGCCGTCCCGGCGAACCGAGAGGTGATCCGAGATTTCGGGGGCTGGCTCGCCCTAACACCTCGGTTGGGATGGGCAACGTTGGCTGTAGCTCGTGAGGAACGGGGCTTGTTCCGCGACGACGGCGTCGCGGCTCCAGCCGTAGTGCTCAGCGATAGACGGCCAAGGCCCTTGACGAGTTTGGTATGGTTCTCGTTCGACACGGCCGCCGGACCCGCGCTGGCTGTCCCACCCGCTCATGCAATCTCCCGTTCTTACCACCATCGCCTTTACCGGATTTACCGTGGCTTTTTTCCACGCGGCGATTCCCACGCACTGGTTGCCGTTCGTGCTCGTGTCGCGTGCGCGGGGTTGGAGCCGCGCAAAAACGCTGGCGGTGACGGTTTTTGCCGGGATGGGTCATGTGGCGCTGACGAGTTTGCTGGGTCTGGCGATCGCGTGGTTCGGCTTCCAACTCGATGAACATGCCGGCGAGATGTTCACCTGGATCGTTGGAGGACTGTTGATCGCGATCGGAGCTTACTATTTCTGGCAACAAGTGCGGGGAGGCGGTGTGCGGCATCATCACTTCATCGGCGGTCAGCATCGGCCGAGCGCGAAGTGCGGTCATGATCACGCGGGGGCCAACAGTCATTGGGACACAGAACTGAAGGAAAGCCCGTTGGCGTCACCCAAGTCGGGCGATTGGGCCGCGATCAGCGGCTTGTTTGTGATGCTGACGCTTTCGCCCTGCGAAGGGTTCCTGCCGGTCTATCTGTCGGGGGTGCAGTTTGGTTGGACCGGATTTTTTGTGCTCAGCGGGATTCTGGCGGTCGCGACCTTGTGCGGGATGCTGCTCTTTACTTGGCTGACCTTGTTGGGCTTCGAGCGGATCTCCGTGAAACAATTCGAACGCTATGAAGCCGCTTTGCTCGGGGTTATATTCACCGTGCTCGGCGTGTTGATGCTCGTTCTTAAGCACGAGCATTGAGCCGGGCGGTTACTTTTTCTTGGCTGCTGGCAGGCTGAATTTGATCACAGGCTCGGCGGTGGCGGCGGAGCTTTTTTCCGCGGTCGTGAGGGGCGCGGCGCTTAGATTCGATGCTGGAGAGGAATAGACGGTCGCCGCGACCGAACGGGAAAAGGGCGGGGAACCGGCCGGCAGAGCGGCGAATCCTTTCTCGATGAGATCGGCGGTCCTGAGGTCGCGGGTCCGGCCTTTGTCGATTTCGCCATTTTTTCCGAAGGAACCCATAATCACGACAATCACCCGCCGGCCGTTGCGCTGGGCGGTCGCACTCAGGCAGTAGCCGGCGCCTGCGGTGTAACCGGTCTTGAGGCCATCGACGCCTTCAACCTTTCCGAGGAGTTTGTTGTGATTCTCCATGCGCTGGGCGCCGTTGGGTCGGCCGGTCCCGAATTCGCGGACGCGGGCGGAGGTGTAGGTGAGGACGTCGGTTTCTCGGAGGAGGTGGCGGCAGAGGACGGCAAAGTCCCGCGGTGAGGCGAGATCGCCTTCGGCGAGGCGGCGACTGGTGGGTGGCAGTCCGTGCGGCGAACGGAAGGTGGTGTTGTTCATGCCGAGCGCGCGGGCTTTGGCGTTCATGAGCTCGACGAAGGCATCGGTGGAGCCGGCGGCAGCGCGGGCCAGGGCGTGAGCGGCGTCGTTGGCCGATTGGATCATGAGAGCATAAACCAACTCCTCGACCGTGAAGACCTCTTTCTCCTTGAGATAAACTTGAGTGCCGCCGATCCGGGAATCGGCCGCCGTGACCGTGACCGGAGAGCCGAGCGTAAGAGCGCCGGCGGTGAGTTTGTCGTGGAGCACGGCGAAGGTCATGAGCTTGGTCATGCTCGCGGGCGGCGTGACGACGTCGGCGTTGCTTTCGAAGAGCACTTCGCCGGTGGACGCGTCGGTGACAATAGCACCTTTGTAGGTGCCAAGGTCGCTGGCATCGGGGCGCGTAGGCTTGCTACGAGTGGAGGCAGCGAGCGGCACGAACAGCGCGAGAAACAACAAAAACGCGAAACGGGGGAAAATCATCCTTCGAAGCGAGAAAGATTCTCCGGTCGGCGCGAGCGAAAAGGGGTCTTTTGTTCGGAAGAATTAGGGAGCGAACGGGGCGCCGCCGTGGACTTTGTCGCCGTCGCGTTGCCAGCGGTAGATCAGCGGACCGCGGGCGCGGTCGAGTTGTTTGTAAAGCGCGGGGTCGGAGCGCTTCATGAGCTCCAACTCGGTGAGACCTTGGGCGTCGCAGTTCAGGAACCGGGCATAGGGCTTGAAGTGCTCAGGTCGGCCGATGATGCGTGAAAAGTCGGCCAGAGCGGAAACGGTGGGCTGACGGTCGAGCGCGAAGAAGGCGTAGGGCAAACTGCGCAAATCGATGCCGGCACGCTGGCCGAATTTTACCCAATCGGGCATGGCGAAAATCTCGGAGGGCGGGGCGGCGAAGAAGTGGCACCAATCGCGCGTGTGCTCAGGGAGAAACATGCCGCAAGGGCCGGCGTGAGTGCAGGGTGCGACCGTGGAAAAAGAGCCGCGGAGGGTTTCGCGGATGGTGCCGAGTTGGCGGCTGACCTCGTGGGTGCCGGGCTCGACCCAGATGACGGCGTCGGCGCGGGCAACGAGAGCGTCCAGTTCGGCCCGAGCGGTGGGATCGAGCTCGTTGAGCACGTGACTAACGATGAGCAGTCCGACGGGGCCGTCGGGTGGAAGCGTGCCGGAGATGTTGAGCGCCGGAAACTCGCGACGGGCGGCTTCGGCGGCGAAGTCGACGGCGAGAGGCGAGTGATCCCAAACGTGGAGGGAGTCGAAGTTCTCTACGCCGACGTGGGCGATGGCGCGACGACCGGCGACCCCGCTGCCGCAGCCCCAGTCGAGCACCGTGCGCGTCGCCGGGCGCCAGCCGCGGAGGCGGAGTTCGGCGAGGACAGCGTCCCATTTCCAGCCGATGCGGGCGCCATAGGTAAAGTCGTAGCTGGCGAGAGCGGAGCGCGTTTGCCAGTAGGGGCCGGCGGCGGCGGTGCCGGAAAGAAAGCCGGTGCGGAGGCGGTCGAGGGCAGGCCAGTCGAGTTCGGTCCAGGTCATGATTTGCAACGGAGAGTTACCACCAGCGAAATCCGCCCGACGGTTTGGCGCTTTCGAGCATCACGCGGCGTGGGGCGGAATCCCCGGGGGAAATGATCTCGAGCGTGAGGCGCGTGCCGGGCGGCCGGTCGATGAGCACCAAGCCCAGTTCGCTGCGTCGGCCGACACCTTGGGCGAATGACCGAACAGCACGATCATCGAGGGAGAGGATTTCGTCACCGACCTTCACGCCGGCCTTTTCGGTCGAAGAATCGGACGGGATCTCGGTTACCAAAATTCGGGCGATCCGGTCAGTGTTTGAGTCCGGGATGACCTTTAGGCTGAGCGGAAAACTGGTGATCGGGTCGGCTTTGACCCGGAACGGCGCGATGGCGACGGCCCCGGCTGCCACCGGTTTTGCGGCGACCAATGAAGCAAAAGCGGAGGGCAAGGCGGTCAGTTCCTCGCGAATGATCTGGAGAATTCCCCATCGCTCCGCGCCGGTCGCGAATGCGAAGATCTCGCAGCGATAGGCTCCGTCGGTCGCCCTGACTTCGAAGCGGGTGAGTTGTCCCGGGTAGCCAAGACGCTCGGCGGCGTGGGTCTCGGGACGGGTGGTGGGTGCTGAAAGAACGATTGCGATGACTTGGTCGACGAGGGCCGGCAGTGGCACGGGATCCGAGTCGGACGCGGATCGATTGAAGATGAGCGCACGAGCCGGGGCGGCCGCACGAGGCATAAGCACGGCGACGAGTTTAAGGCCGTCGTCGAACGCACGCTCGCGAGAAAGCAGGCGCCACGGACCTTCGGGGTTTTCGAGCGCGAGGGGAAGCGGCGGGTGGTCCCCTCGGGCAACTGCGCTAAACAAAACAAACAGGACAAGTCGAAGTAGAGGCGACTGAATCGACACGGGGAAGAGGCAAAGCTTGGGCGCGGGGTGATTCAACCTCGTTTGCACTTCGGGCGTTTTCTTTGGTTCAAAGAACGAAACCGAGGTGGGTGGCCAAGCGTTGGTGCCGGATACCGTAGAAGCGGGTGAATTCGCGGAGCCGCGCGGCGATGGACTCGTCGGAGGCGGCGGCAGGACGGGTGCGTTGGGCGACGATGAGGAGATTTTTGGCGGTGTGCTCGGTGGAGATGAACTCGAAAACTTTCGTTTTGTAGCCGGCCCACTCGAGGAGCAGGGCGCGAAGGGCATCGGTCACGAACTCGGCTTGGCGTTCTTGAAAGATTCCGTGGCGAAGGGCGTCGACGAGCACGGGTGGCGCAACCAGTTGGGGACGAATTTCCTTCTGGCAGCAGGGCGAAACGATCAGCAAGCGGGCACCGGCGTTCAGGCCGTAAGCGAGCGCGTCATCGGTGGCGGTATCACAGGCGTGCAGGGCAATGAGCACGTCGATGGGATT
>CALSBN010000097.1:0-16905 GCA_943373185.1 Opitutus sp. GAS368
TTGGTCTCGGTGACGTGCACGAGCACCTCGCGCACGGTGCTGACGCCGTCCATCGGCCGCCAGCCGTAGTTGGCTTCCGGAATCGCCTCGGCGAGGCGGAGTATCTTGCCCGAGGCCTCGTCGAAGCTGCGCAGCAACGAGGTGCGGAAGGCCGCTTCAAACTCGCTCTCGGCGGCAAAGGAGGGCAACGCAGCCAACAGCCCGACGATCAGAGCGAGCAAGCGGAAGAATTTTTTTGAAAGCATGGGATGATTTCCGGATTGCTCGCCCGTGTGGTCAAGGGGCGAGTGGCGGCGGTGTGTGGCGGTGGAGGCGGCGGTGGTCGGAATTCGCTCCCGCTCTGGCACAACACTAGCAACGCTCCGCCTCCCGCATGAAAAAACCCGACGCGCTCAGTTGCTGCATGATGGCCCTTGTGGGCGCGATGTGGGGGCTGCACGGGCCGGCCATCAAGTTTGCCTTCGCGGCCGGGTTGACGTTTCCGCAGCTGGTTTTTGGCGAATATCTCGTCGGCGCAGTTGTCTTCGGACTGGCGGTGGCGATGCGGGGTTCGGGCGCTCCGGCGGACGGTCGATTCTGGAAAATTCTCGTGCTGGCCGGCGTGGTCGGCTGCGGCGTGCCGTTGTTTTTGTTTTGGGCCTACCGGCTCGGCCCGGTGCCCATCGGGGCGACGTTGCTCTTTCTCTTCGTGCCTTTCACGCAGCTCATCAACGCCGTGGTCACGCGCCGGGCGCCGGCACCGCGGGAGTTCATCGCGTCTCTTTTGGTGGTCGCCGGGGCGGTGTTGGGCGCCGATTTCATCGGGCAGGTAAACGCCGGCAACCTCGCTGGCGCGCCGTTTGCGGTCCTCGCGGCGTTGTGTTACGCGGGCTTTTTTGTGCTGACCTCGCGCCTCGGGAACTCCGCAACGCCGGCGTTTCGCTCGATGATCTGCTCCGCGATCGGCTGCGGCATCATGTTGGTCTTGGGCCTGACGGTCGGCTGGCCGTTGGTGCCCTCGGGAATCGCGGTGTCCACGGCGGCGATCTGGTTGGTTTCGCTCGGGGTGCTCGGGCAGGTCGTGCCGCTTTTCCTGTTGGTCAACTTCGGTCCGCGCACCGGCAGTGCGGTGGGCTCGATCCTGACTTCGACGGAGTTGCCCGTGGCGATCGGCGCGTCCGTGATTCTGCTCGGTGAGTCGGTCACCGCGCTGCAACTCGTCGGGGTGGCGCTGGTTTTGGTCGGGATCACGCTGCCGCATTTGCCCCGGTTGGGCGGTGCCGCTGCGCCCACCGCTCCCGGCGCGTAGGTGACCTGTGTTTGGAACGCAGCCTGCTTTTCCCCGTCATGACTTCCGCCCCGGACTCGCTCGACCAATTGCCCGCCTACGAAAGCCTGGGCCTGCCGACGGCGCAGACGGAGCTTGAGCAATTCGATCACCTCACGGCCTACCGCCGGCTCGGCCCGATCTACCGGCTGCAGTTCCGCGGCGAACGCTGGGTGGCGCTCGGCGGCATGGATGCCAACGAGGCTGCTTGGCGCAACCCGGACCAATGGGACTACCACTCGGCCTTGCCCGAGTTTCGCGAGATGATGGGGCCGAGCCATGTCACCCAGCTCGACGGCGATCCGCACCGCCGGAAGCGTCGCAACCTGAAGCCGGGCTTCGCCATGAGCGCGATCTTCGGCCTGATCCCGGTCATCGACCGGTCGATCGCGGCGGACCTCCGCGCTGCGGCCGGGCAATCGCTGCGCCTCCACGATTTTTTCATGACGGCGCTCACCCGCGCCAACAGCCGCTCGGTGCTGAAATGTGATTTCGACGATGCGACGGCGGCGGCGTTTATCCGTTTTGAGGAGCATTTTATCCGCGGCACGTCGATGGGCGTGGCGCGGCACGCCCACTACGCGGACGCGGGATTTCAGCGCGACCGGGCGTTGGTTTTTGCCTATCTCGGCGACATCGTGGACCGCCGGCTCGCCGGCGAAACGGTGGACGACAGTTTCCAAACCATGATCGCCGAGCGGCGCGAACGCGGCGAACCGGTCGAGCGCACCGAGCTGATTCCCGAGGCCTATCTCCTGCTCATGGCCGGCACGGGGAACACCGCCAAGCTGCTCAATGCCGGCCTGCAAAATCTCTACCATTGCGCCGACTGGATGCCCGGCTTGCGCGCGGAGCTGGCCGGCTACTCGCCCGAAAAGCTCCTCGGCGGCATGGGTGCGTTTCCTCTGCTCAAAGCCACGATTTTGGAAATTGAACGCCTTTTCCCCGCGGCGCCCGTGCTCTCGCGTATGGTGGCCGAGCCGTTTGTTTTCAACGGCGTCATGCTGCCCAAGGGCACCAAGGTGCTTCACCTCCAAACGCTGCCTCACTTTCTCGAAGAGATTTACGCCGATCCCTACCGCTTTGACCCGGCCCGCTGGGTGGACCGCGACTATCCGAAAAAATCCCAAGGCACCTACGGCGGCAGCACGCATCTCTGCCTCGGCATCAACCTCGTGCGCCTGCACCTGCCGATCGTCGTGGGCAACTTGCTGCGCGATTACGACCTCGCGCTCGCCGAGCAGCCGCGCATCGCGGTCAACGTGAACTACGGCGTGCCCCAGGTCGCCGATCTCGCCGCCACCCTCTCGCTTCGCGCCGCGCCATGAGGACGCCGTCCTACACCGCCGGACCCGAGTTCGCCGCTTGGGTGAACGCGCTGCCCAAAACCGAAACGCACCTCCATCTCGAAGGCTCGACGCCGCTCGAGCTTTTGGCGGAGGCGTTTCCCGGCCGCTTCACCACGGCGCCGGCGTTTTGGTCGCCGGAGTTTCGCTACGGGAGTTTCGCCCAGTTCGAGGCGCTCTACGTGGGCGAGATCATGCCGTTCTACTCCTCGGCGCAGCGTTACCACGACGCCGCGCGCCACGTGCTCGCGACCTGCGTCGCCCAAGGCTGCCGCTACGTCGAGACGAGCATTCACCTGCCGGGCGTCGCCTTTGCCGGCCTCGACGGTCCCGAGGTGCTCGCCGCGATTCGCGCCGCGGCGCCGCCGGGCCTGACGTTGCGGATTTTCGGCGGTCTCTGTCACAACGACTACGCCCCGCACCGCGACTTGATCGAAGCCTGTCTCGGCTGGACCGATCTGGACGGACTCGATCTGCACGGGCCGGAGATTTTCGAGATGGAGCCGTGGACGGCCGATGTCTGGGCGCGCGCGCGCGCGGCGGGGAAGTTTACCAAGGCCCACGCGGGCGAATTCATGCCGGCCAGTTACGTCTCGTGGGTGCTCGATCATCTTGGCGTGAACCGCATCGAGCACGGCGTGCGCAGCATCGAAGACCCGGCGCTCGTCCGTCGGCTGGCGACCGAGGGTGTAGCGCTCGACGTGTGCCCGATCAGCAACGTCAAACTCGCCGTCGCCGGCATCCCGACCATGGCCGCCCATCCGATTCGCCGGCTTTTCGATGCGGGCGTAAAGGTGACGATCAACACCGACGACACCTACTTTTTCGGCAACCGGCTCGAGGAAGAATACTTCGCCCTGCACCAAGACCTTGGCTTCACCCGCGCCGAGTTGGTCCAAGTCGCCCGCAACGGCATCGACATCGCCCTAATGCCACCCGCCGCCAAGGTCCCGATCTACGCCGAGTTCGCCGCCATCGCCGCCGCTCTGGTTTGAGGCGCCGGTCCGTAGCGGCGCCGTCGCGCTCAGATCAGCGGCGCATCCTTCGTTTTCACCATGAAGCGGGGGAAGATCAGCATCACGGCTGCCATCGCCGTGTAGCCCGCCACCCATTTCCAACCCGGTTGCAACAGGCCGACCACGTCGCCCGTCGTGAATCCAAACGTGTGGATCAACCCCACCGCCGAGAGCGCCGCGCCGACCAAGAACCACACGGCCGCGCGCACGAACTGTTGCTCGATGATCGCCACCGTCGCCGCCGCCAGAATCAGGCACGCGAAGAAATAGCCCTGCTCGAGGGCAAACATCCCCTCCACGTAGAAATTTCGGCCCTTGGTGATCTGGTCCACGAGCGCTTGCCCGTAGGGGTTTTGGACCGTGCCGACGCCCGCGCCACCCAGCACATTCTTCGCGACCAACGCGCAGTAGCCGGCGATGGCCGGAAACAGCCCGACGATCACCGCTGGGATGTGCCGCTTCGGCACCGCGCCAAACGCCTGCGTGCCCATCACGATGCCGATCCAAATCAAAATCGCCATGCCCGCCTCCACCGGGATCAACCGCGCGACCACGCTCAACGACCCGGTCAGGCAAATCACCGTCACGAAGATCGCGTTGAGCGTCGAGTAGCCCGCGCGCGCCCCGATCGCCTTCCAGCCCGGATGCCCGATGTAGAGCGTCGTCGGGTAAGGCGACCCGAAGAACGCCGCCACCAGCGTCGTCCCGCCGTTGACCAGCAAGGATGACTTCACCTCGTAGGCGTCGCCCGCGGCCTCCGCCGACGCGATGCACTGCATCGAGCCCACGACGTTCACCATCCCCATCGGCACGATGATGCTGAAAAACGGCAACAGGTAGCTCAGGCTCGCCCAGACCGTCGCCGGCACCGGAATCGGCAGATGCAGCCCGAGGTTGGAGTAGTCTTCGGCAAACGCCGGGGCGGGCGACGGCTGCCCGGTCCAGTGCAGGCCCCACGCCGTGAGCGTGCCGATGGTCATCAGCACGAGCCCGCCGGGCACGCCCATTTTGAATTTAACCCCGCCGAAATAGATCAGCAACGCGATGGCGAGCGAACTCATGCCGATGAGTGGAAACGTCCACGCCCGGAACATGAAATCCATCGCGATAAAGAAGACGCCGATGCCCGCCTGCGCCGCCAACATCGCGGCGAGCGGCGTGACGCGCTTGAGGTGGGCGATGACGAACGCGCCGAAGAATTCGATCAAACCCGAGCCGATGCACACCCCGACGCCCGCGATCCAGGCGATCTCATCGGCCTTGGCCTTGGGCCAGCCGGCGGCCAGCGCCGCCTGTTGCGCGGGCAGCATCACCAGCAGCGAGTAGACGACCACCGTGATCAGGTTGATGCCAAACGGCAGCGCGCAGACGTCGTCCCGGCCCTCGCGCTTCGCGAGCTGTCGGGCCTGCCGGGCGTAGAACAGATTCCCGATCAAAACGCCCATGGCCATCGCGGGCAGAATCTTGCCGTAGAACAATGCCGGCGAAAACCCCATCACGCCGACGCAAAACCCGGTCATGAGCAGGAGATTGATCAGGCTGTCCAACCCCAGCGCGAAGAACCCGTCCCAATCGGCTTTGACGAAGGCTTTCAATCGCCCCGGTTAAGCAGGTGGTGTGCCCCAGACGGTCTTCGCCGCCGGAGCAGGATTTTAAGTGGTCTACCTGGAACTGGAGTTGGCGATTGAAGTGGCATGGGCGTCCCGCCCATGGGATCGGCGGCGAACGAGCAAGATGCCTGCTTGTCCAAGGGCGAGACGCCCGTGCCACCCGAGCAACGAACCCCATGACGTCATTTCCACTTACACCTGTTTCCAAGCGGGCACAAAAAAGCCCGTCGCGAAGACGGGCTCGGGAAACGCGGCGATTTTGCGATCGGGGCGCTCAGCTCTTCTGGGTCGCGAGGAAGGCGAGGACGTTCTCGGCCTGCTTTGCGGTGACGCCGGTGTCTTTGTAGACGATCTTGCCGCCCTTGATGAGGTAGGCTTCGCGGCTGGCGAACATGAGCGGCTCTTGGCCGAAGGCTTTGAGAACCTTCTTGTCGGTGTCGGCCAGCAGCGTGAAGGGGAATTTGTTCACGTCTTTGAACTCTTTCTGTTTTTCGACGGTGTCGGTGCTGACGCCGATGATCGCGACGCCCTTGGCGGCGAGCTCGGCGTTGGCGTCACGGAGGGAGCAACCCTGCTTGGTGCAGCCGCCGGTGAGCGCTTTCGGGTAGAACCAGACGAGGGTGTAGGCGTTTTTGGCGTAGACGTCGGCGAGGTTGAGGGTGACACCGGCATCGGTGGTGGCGGACGCGACGGGAGCGGCGTCGCCGACCTTGAGAGGAGCGGCGGAAGCGGCGGAGGAGAACATGGCGAGGAGGGAGGATAACACGAGGAGGGTGCGGAATTTCATGGCAAAGAGGAACGTAGGAGGGCCGCCGGCAGATGCAAGGCGCGGACAGATTTTTGACGGCGCGGCGGGAATCGTGAACGATGGGCTGCGTCAGGTTCTCTCGGTAACGCGGCGTGGGCGGCTTCCTCGCGACCGCGACGGCTTTGGGGAAAATTCTATTGCCCGTCTGTGACCGCCACGGAAACGTCACGGCCATGCTGGATCGCTCCAACGCCAATGTTCATTTCTAAACAACGCGATCTTCGCAGAGTAGCCTTGTTCTGTTTTGCGATCGCCATCGTCGTCTCTGCTTCAGTCGGAGAGACCGAGGCTGCTATCGGGAAAAGTGAGCAGGGAGCTGATCCGAAAAGAATGTTGGTTCCGCTTTTCGTCGGTTATTCGGACCTCGGTTCGCTTGAAAGGTCTCTATTCGCAATTACCTTGGTATCCGACCGTAAAGAAAAGACTGAAACTGCCTGGAAGAAATTCGGTCAACGCTTCGGGGAATTCCTGATTCAGGATTTTATTGTTAAGGGTCAGATATTGGTGCTCAAGGATTCAGGCGGCAATTTGGTAAGATTAACTTTGGCTGATTCGAAGATTAACAGTGAAGATCTCCCGTCTTTGTCGAGAGCTGAAGCCATCCACTATCTTGAAGTTTGGAATGCAAATCTCGCTCAAAACTACTCAAAATACCAAGAGGATGTTGAACTTGATTTCAATGTAGACGGCTCCGTGAAGTTGGATGATGGGACTACAATTGCAGAAGCGCGCGAGCGGGCTCGAAAGTCTGGTAAACAGTTAATCGCGTTCCGGCGACCGAACGGAGCGCTACACTTAGATATTTCGGTTCCAATGGCCCGAACTAGCATGCCAGTTCACGTAACGAAAAACTTATCAGATTCAGATTGGGAGCGATATCAGGCCCAAACCGCGGCAATTTCGATTCAAGGGCGCGAGAATAGGAGGGTCGCTCTCGAGAAGGAGAAAGTTAAGGGCACCACGAATACGCCAGCTAGATGATTCAGTTCCCGCTGACTCACCCAATCGCGCGGCCTGTTGGAGGTCAGACTCTTTGATGAAGCCCAGCCGAAGGGGTCAGCCCAGCCGGTATGATCCGGGGACATAGGTTACACTTTCAGGCTATGGCCTGAAGTTGCCCCGATCTGACGGATCCGGAGCGCGGGATACACGCCGACGCGGCGGGCGACATCGCTCTTCGTGACGAGACGGTGCGATCTGGGACGGACAGCCTTGGTGGCGCTTCGTGCAACAATGTGCACGACCGGAGCGTTGTGTGCGGAGTGATGGCCCGCTGAGCCAAAGGGGTCTGGCCGTTGTTTGTTAGTTTTGGATTGAAAAACGGTGCGGTATCGGCCGGTCTGAGGCATGGCGAGACGGCTGCGAATCGAATACCCCGGGGCGATGCACCATGTGATCAACCGGGGGAACTATCGCCGGGATCTGTTTGAAAGCGTGGGGGCGGCGGAGGCGTTTTTGACGACGTTGTTTCAGGCGGCCGAGAAGTTCGGCTGGCGGGTGCACGCTTATGTGCTGATGCGAAATCATTTTCATCTGGCAGTGGAAACGCCGGAGCCGACCTTGGGCGAAGGGATGCATTGGCTGCAAAGCTCGATGGCGACCCGGTTCAACCGGCTCAGGTCGGAAAGCGGGCATCTGTTTCAGGGGCGTTACCAGGCCTTGCTGCTCGAAGACGTGAAGGCGTTGGCCCGGGTGGTGGATTACATTCATCTGAACCCGGTCCGGGCAAAAATCGTCCGGCCCGAGCACGCGGCGGGCTATCGCTGGAGCAGCCTGGCGGCGCTGCTGAAAGGACCGCTGCCCCCGGCCTTGACGGCGAAGGATTGGCTGATGGCAACCGGCGATTGGCCCGACAATGCGGCCGGTCACCGGGCCTACGCAGCCTATTTAGTCGGGCTCGCCCAGGACGAAGCCGCCTGGGCGAGAGAAGGCTTGATCGGCCTGGGCAAAGGCTGGGCGATCGGCACGCTCGCGTGGCGGCGGGCCCTGGCCAAAGAACATGCGGCCCGCGCGTTGACCACCGGGCTGCCCCGGGCCGAGCGGACGGAACTGCGCGAGGCCAGTTGGCGGGCGAGCTTGGCGGCCGGTTTTGCCGAAGCGGGCAAGTTGCCGGCAGACCTTAAGACCAAGCCGCTCAAGCAGGATTGGAAGATCGATTTGGCTCTGCGTGTGAGGCAGCAATCCGGAGCGTCGATCAGTTGGTTGGCGGAGAATTTGGGCCTCGGCGCTTCCGCGACTTTGCGCGGGTATCTGCATCGGGCCAGAGAGGCCAAAAACTAACAAACAACGGCCAGACCCCTTTTTGGAGAGCCGACCCCTTTTTGGAGAGCCGCGATCTTCGAAAAACAGTTTTTCTACGACGCGACCATAGGCCGGCTCACCAAAACCACCGAGCCCGGCCTCGAGCCCACCCTCGTCGCCTACAACGCTTGGGGCGAAGCTTACCGCACCGGTCTCGACCTCAACGCCAACAACGTCCTCGATCCCGCCTCCCTCGACCGTTTCACCGAAACCGTCACCACGTTCGCCTATGATGGTTCTGGCACCCCGGGCTGGTGGAAAGTCACCACCAGCCTCGGCTACAATCAGGACAACGTCGGCACCTCCTTCTCCAAAGGCACCGTCAAAGAGCGTCTCACCGGCTTTACCGCTGCTGGCCAAGTTTACCAACAGCAGGAGACGCGCTCGACCGACCTTTTTGGCAACCTTACCACGCAAACCACCGTCGTGGACCGCGCCCAACGCCTCGTCACCTCCACGACCGATGACCCCTACTCGACCATCGACTCGGTTTCCGTCGCCTACAACGGCCTCCTCCAGTCGACGAAGAACGCCCAAGGTCACATCTCCCGCACCTACTACGACGCCTACGGCCGCGTGACCAAACAGACCGATCCCCGCACCGACCCCGACCCCACGCCCCTGCGTATCGGCTACTACGCTTCTGGCACCGGCCAAACCGGGCAGGTTCAGTGGCGCGAAGACTCCGCCGGCAAACGCACGAACTACGCCTATTACGCGACCGATGGTCGGCTGTTTTCGATCACCGATCCCCTCAATAAAACCACCCGTCACCTCTACAATCTGCGTGGCCAAAACAATGCCCAATGGGGCGCCGCGACTTACCCCGTTGGCCGAGTCTTCAACGACTACGGCGAACTCTACCAACAGCAGACCTTCCGGAACGGCACCGGCTGGGACGGAGCCACTTGGCCGTTTACGGCGCATGGCGGGGCCGACGTCACCACTTGGGACCACGACCCCGCCTCAGGTGTGCTCAAGTCCAAGACCGACGCCGACAACAAATCCGTCCTCTACACCTACAATGTTCGCGGCCAGCTCGCTACCCGCACTTGGGCCCGCGGCGTCATTACGACCTATCGCTACTTTGGTGACGGCTCAGGCCAGGCCACCGAACCAAAGACTGCCGAGCAACGCGCAATTGAGTATTCCGACACCACCCCCAACCTCGGCTACGCCTACAACCGCCTCGGCCAAAACACCCAAGTCGCGGATCTGACCGGCACCCGCCTGATCGACCATTGCGTGTGCGGCAAAGTCACCGGTGAAACCTTCGACACCTACTTTGGCGGCCGGAAAATCACCTATTCGCTCTCGGGCCTCGCCTCCGGCGTGGCCGGTCGCACGACGCGGGTCGAACTCTCCGGTGCCAACGCGGCAGGCGGCGAATATGCCGTCAACTACGGCTACGACGCCTATGGCCGTTTCTATCAAGTCGCCGACGGCGGCGGCTTCGCTTTCACTTACAACTTCGCCACGCCCAACTCCAACCTCGTCTCCTCGCTCACTCAAACCTCCGGCGGCCCCGCGCAGACGATGAACACAGCCTTCGCCTACGAGGCCAACCGCGATCTGCTCGCCTCGATCACTGCCACCTACGCCTCCGCGAGCAAAGCCGCCTTCGCCTACGGCCACGACGCCCTCGGCCGGCGCACCTCCGTCGTGCAATCCGGCGAAATCTTCTCCCGTTACCAAAACGGCGGCCTCATGACGCGCTGGTCCTACAACGACCGCAGCGAAGTCATCGGCTCCCAAAGCTACTACGGCGACAACATCAACGACCTCACCCAACCCGTCGCCGCGCGCCAGCTCACCTACGCTTTCGACAACATCGGCAGCCGCACCACCACCAGCGTGGACGGCGTCACGACCACCTATGCCAACAACGCCCTGAACCAAGTCACTTCGCGCATCGAGCCAGCATCTTCTTGGATCACCGGGCTCGCGCCCACCGCTGCGACGGTATCGATCAACGGCACCTCCGCCGGCGTTACCCGCCAAGGCGAGTATTACGCGAAAAACGTCACCGTCGGCACCCGGCCCCTCTGGCAAAACTTCACCGTGGCCAGCACGCTTTCTCCATCACCCGCCGGTGACTACGTGCGTGGCCGCCTCTTTGCGGCCTCGCCCGAAGCCTACACCTACGACCTCGACGGCAATCTCACCTCCGACGGCGCCTGGACCTACACTTGGGACGCCGAGAACCGCCTCACCTCGATGTATCCCTTGACCGCGATCGAGTCCATGCTGCCCGCCGCCTCGCGCAAGCGCATCAATTTCCATTACGATTATCTGGGCCGTCGCGTGAGAAAAACCGTGCAGACTTGGAACGGATCCGCCTACGTTACCAGCGTGGACCGCAAGTTCATCTACGACGGCTGGAACCTCCTCACCGAGCGAGACGCGACGACCCTTTCCGTCGTCGCCAACTACGTCTGGGGCCTTGATCTCTCCAAAACCCTGCAGGACGGCGGTGGTGTGGGTGGCTTGCTCGCCGTCCTTGAGCCCAACGGCACGACGCACCTAACCGCCCATGACGGCAACGGCAACGTCGCCGCGCTCATCAACAAAACCACCGGCGCGATCACGGCGGCCTATGAGTATGACGCCTTTGGCCAGACGATCCGCGCCACCGGTGCAATGAGCGCGTCCAATCCTTTCCGCTTCTCCACCAAATACACCGACGCTGAAACCGGCCTGCTTTACTACGGCCGCAGATATTACGACCCGAAGACCGGCCGCTGGCTCTCCCGGGACCCTGCGGAGGAGTTAGGCGGGCTGCATCTTTACGGCTTCGTCGGAAACAACGGAGTGAATAAATGGGATTTTCTGGGAATGTGGGGCTCGGACGGCACCGGCGGTGACGATCCGTGGTCCGGCTTTGGCGGTGGCGAAAGCAGTTGGGTCAGCGCTCTGACTGGCAGAGACTCGTCCAATACCTTTTGGGAAACTCACACGGTCGCACTCAACGGCCGTAACGCTCCGCTTGGTGCTACCACTGATGATCCGACAGGAGGGCGGTCTTCGCCCGGAGACCCCACTAGTCGCGATTTGGTCGGGCTACTCTCAGACGGATTGAGCGCTCTTTTTTCTCCAGATAGCGCATCGAGAGCTGATTCCTCCAATAGGTCCGAAAGTATCTCGGCTAAAGCTATTGCCGCCATCAGGAAAGAGATGGGCGAGAAACTCAATCAGGGCGTCATCCGGCCGCTGTCGGGGCCAGAAGCGGATGAGATTGTAAAACTCAAAGAGGCGTTTGCAACATACTCAGATACTGAATTAGTAAAAGTGGCGAGAGAGCTGGTCGTTCGGGTTTTCTATATTGATAGCAGTATCAGCGGCCCGGAAACGATGAGCAAAACTTCCACAACGTTCGGTTATACATATCCTGATATATATTCAAATACGATCTTTTTGAACCCGGATCTCTTTAGTGGCACTTTGAGAATCCCAGATGCCTCTGGGAAACCGACGTGGATTTATAATGTGGGGGAAACGGTTATTCATGAAAACGTGCATCTTCGTCTTGAAGCGCAGGGTGTTAAAGATCCGGGTGGCGTAAAGGCTCACCGCATTATGAACGAGTATCAACAATCAATTATCGATGCAATTTTGAGGGAGGCACTTCGTGGACGTTAAAATCATCTTCTCATTGATTGTTTGTCTAGCGATCAACGTTTCAGTGATGGCAAACACTATTGGAACAAGCGTAGAGAGAGAACTCGGTGAGTTTCGGGTGGCTTTGCAACTATATCGAGCTGCCACCAAGACCGAACGCTTTCGGGATTTTGATCATGTAAAACAAGCCTTGTTGGAACAGATGGAGTTTAGGCGTGAGAAACTCAGCCCCAATCGCGAGATACTCGATCCGTGGAGAAGGCCTTACGTTTTCTCCAAATCTGTTGATGGCAGCCTCGTGATTTTATCATTGGGAAATCCGGAAGTTGTTTCAGCCAAACTTTACCTGCTTGTGGTTCAAGGTCCCTAGACCAAGCCGAAATCTAAACCGGAAGCTGGCCGGGCGGTGAAGCGGTGAATATCCGCCCAGATTGAAGATATTCATCTTTTGCCTCCCATGCACTCACTGCCGCCAACTCTGCCCGCGCTGACCTGGCGGGATGTCTGGGCTCCCACCGAACGCGAACTGGAAACCGCCGCAACTTCAGTATTGGGCGCGGGGTCGGGCGGATGGCTGCGGCGTGGCGGACCGGAAATGCTGATCTCCAAACGCTACTGGGGCGCGAAGGCGGGGGCGATCCCGGCGGCGCTGGCGGAACTGGCCGCCCTCACGCACCGCATCCGCACGGACGGCCGCCCGGCGGCCGGCCTGCGGGCCGCGACCTTCTACCACCTGCGCTTTGAAAACATCCACCCCTTGCGCGACGGCAACGGCCGCGTGGGCCGTCTGCTCCTTGCCGCGCAAGCCGGGCAGGCTACGGGGGGGCCGATCCGAGGGGTCTGGCCGTTGTTTGTTAGTTTTATGAATCTTCCGCCGAAAGCTGATCGGTGAGCGCTTGAGAGAATGTCGCAACATGGGTATGATCCGGGGAGATAGGTGACACTCTGTCCGGGGTGATAGGTAACAGTCGGGGCGTATGCCCTGGCAAAATCTAACACCTATGGAAGAGATCAACCGGTTCGTAGTCCTCGCGCAGAGCGGACGCTTCAGCGTCACGGATCTGTGCGAGCAGTTCGGGATCAGCCGCAAGACCGGCTACAAGCATTTGGAGCGCTACGCCGAGCTCGGTCTGGCGGGCCTGCGGCCGCGCAGCCACCGGCCGCATCATTGTCCGCAACGAACCGACGAAGCGGTCGAGGCCATGATTCTCGCGGAACGCCGGCTGCACCGCACGTGGGGGCCAAAAAAGCTGCAGGCGGTGCTGGAAAGAAAGCACGGCCTCGAGGCACCGCCGGCGTGCAGCACGATTGCCGGGATCTTGCGCCGGCACGGGCTGAGCGTGCGGCGGCGCCGAAGGCCCGGTGCCTTCACCGCAGGCAACGACGGGCTGACCGTGCCGACGCAGCCCAACCACGTCTGGACGCTGGACTTCAAAGGCTGGTTTCTGCTCGGCGACGGCCAGCGCTGCGATCCTCTGACCGTCTGCGACCGCTACAGCCGCTACCTGCTCGCCTGCGATGCGCGGCCCGACCAGCAGTATAAAGGCACGCTCCGGGCTTTGCGCGCGCTCATGCGCCATTACGGCCGGCCGGAGATCATCCGGTGCGACTTGGGCTCGCCGTTTGCCTCCCTCGGCCTGGGCCGCTTCTCCAGCCTGAGTCTGTGGTGCGTCGAACAAGGCGTCGACGTGGAGTTCATGCATCCGGCCTCGCCGCAGGAAAACGGTTCCCACGAGCGCATGCACCGTGACCTCAAGGCCGAGGCGATCCAACCGCCGTCGGCCAACCTGCCAGCCCAGCAGCGCCGCTTCGACCGCTGGCAGCACACCTATAATTACGACCGGCCCCACGAGTCGCTCGACCAGCAGACACCGGCAGAGTTTTACCAACCCAGCGCTCGCCGCCTCGGCGATAACGACAGACCTCTGGTCTATGCCCGGGACTTTGAGGGCAGAGCGGAAAGGGCAGAGCGGAAAGGGTCAGGTTTTAACTATTAATATTGTCCGTCGGCAACGTCGGCAATGATCGAAGCGGCATACGAGTGGCTGAAGAAAGGGCCGGGTCTTTCTTTTTGCGATCATCGAGAAAGTGCGGTGTTCTCCTTCGAAGCGCTGTGCTCGCCGACTCACCCAATCGCGCGGCCCGTTGCAGGCCTGACCCTGCTCAAGGGCTTCGAAAAAAAAGAACCTTCCCCGCAATCGACCCCGCCGCGGTGGGGACCGGTCGCGGGTGATTTCGGTCACTTTGCCGCCGAGATCGGTTTTTGCGGGAGAACCATGCGCTCAGCCTCGGCGACGATCCCCTCGACCGGCCAGAGCCGACCGACGCCTTCATTGCCGCAGGCCTGCATCCCCTCTTCGGGACCGATGAAACCGTGGCCGCGACTCCGCAGCGTGTCGACGTGCTCCTGCGTCGCGGGGTGGAGCCACATCTTGCCGTTCATCGCCGGGGCGAAGAGCATCGGGGCGCGGTTTACGAGGTAGAGCGCGCCGAGAAAACCCGCTAAGCCTTTGGCGAGAGGGTTAGGTGGCGGCTGTTGATTGGCTCGTGATTGAATCTGGAGGCGAGAATGGGCGAGCTAATGGGCATGGCGCAAAGATAGCGGATCGAATTTCCAATCGAGATACACCGTCGGTTTTATAGTCGGCCGAGTGTCTGCAACTTGGCGGTGGTGACTTCTTGCGTCGCGATCTCGGTAGGGCAAAATCCACCCTAAAACGAGCAAAGCACGGCCAGACGGCTCTGGGACCCCAGTCGACCGTGCTCCCGCTGCTCGCGCCCAACAAATCCTGATGCCCGCCCGTTCCAGCGGGTCGGCCGCCTCGCTTGACGTTATCTGCTCCCTTGCCCGAAACCGTTCCCTCGGCGCTACGTCGGGCCGGATGACTTAACCTCTTATTTAACCCCTCCCTGTGTCGCCTCTCTTCCCCCGCCCCGCCGGCCTCCTCTTCGCCATTCTCGGCATCGTGCTGATCCACTCCGGCTGCGACCGCGCTGCTCCAGCTCCAGCGTCCGCTCCTCCGGCCAAGACCGCGGCCACCCCGCCTTCCTCCACCGCTCCGGCTCCCGCGCTGAGCACTCCCGCAGCACCCGCCAACACCTCGGCTGCGCCCGCCAAGTCCACCGCTGCCCGCTCGTCCGAAAAAGAGCGCGCCCGCCAAAGCGCCCTCGAGAAAGTCCCGGTCGAAACCGCCGTTGTCGTTCGCGGCCCCATTTCGTCCTTTCTCGCGTTCAACACCACTCTCGAAACCGAAGCCTCGGTCGACATCTACCCGCAGACCACCGGTCAGGTCGAAACCCTCTTCGCCGAGGAAGGCCGCATCGTCAAAACCGGCGATCCGCTCCTAAAAATTGAAGACAGCGAGCTCGGCCTCGATGCCGAAGAAAGCCGCGTCAACTACGAGCAACTCCAGCGCAACTTCGCCCGCTTCGACGATCTGTTTCAGCGCAAACTCATCAACAAGCAGGACCACGAGAACCAAAGATTCCAGGTCGACCAAGCCCGCCTTCGTTTTGAGCGTGCCACGCTCCGCTACTCCTACACCACGGTCCGCGCCCCTTTCGACGGCGTGATCGTCTCCCGCGAGGCTCAGGTCGGCGCGCGCGTCGCCGCCAGCACCAAAGTCTTCTCCATGGTGAAACTCGACGACATCGTCGCCCGCGTCTTTGTCCCCGGCCGCTACCTCCAGATCGTCGCCGTCGACCAACCCGCTGTCGTCACTTCTGAGTTTCTCCCGGACCGGTCCTTCAAGGGCTGGGTCAAACGCATCAGCCCGATCATCGACCCCAAGAGCGGCACGTTCAAAGTCACGGTTGGCGTCCGCGGCGACAAACCCGCCGAACTCCCGCCCGGCCTCTTCGTCGGCGTCCGCATCGTCACCGCCACCCGCGAAAACGCCGTCCTCGTGCCCAAACGCGCCCTCGTCTACGAGGGCGGCGAGCGCTATGTTTTCACCGTGGCCAACGAGATTGCCAGCAAACGCAAACTCGCCGCCGGCTACGAGGATCCGCAAAATATCGAGGCCCTGTCCGGCATCGCGCCCGGCGCTGAAGTCGTTGTCGTCGGCCACAGCGGCCTAAAAGACGGCGCCTCGGTCCGCGCCGTCAACCCTCTCGCCTCCATTCCCCAGGCTCCCGAAGATCCCCCGGCCAAGCCCGACTCTGCCGCCGCCACCATCCCGGCTCCCGCCAGCAAATCGTAAGGCCCGCGCCCGCCGCCGCATGAGCACCCGCCCCCCGAAATTCCGGGCCGACGACTCGTTTTACGCTTTCACCGTCAAACGTCCCGTCTCGATCCTCATGGTCGTGATAGCCGTCGCGGTCTTTGGCTGGGTCTCGAATCAGCGCCTGGCCCTCACGCTCATGCCGAACATGAGTTACCCGACCCTCACCGTGCGGACGGTTTATCCCGGCACCGCCCCGGAGGAAATGGAGAGCGTCATTTCCCGCCCGCTTGAGCAACAGCTCGGCGTCATCCCCAAACTCGTCTCCATCAGCTCGGTTTCCAAGGCCGGCCAATCCGACGTCGTCCTCGAGTTTCAGTGGAAGACCGACATGGATCTCGTTTCGCAGGCCGTCCGCGAAAAAATCGACCGCCTCCGCCTCCCCGAGGGTGCCCAACGCCCGCTCCTCCTCCACTTCGATCCCTCGCTCGACCCGATCCTCCGCGTCGGCCTCTCCGGCCCGCAGTCGCTCTTCGAACTCCGCCACATGGCCGAGCAAGATGTGAAGCGTCGCCTCGAATCCCTCACCGGCGTCGCGGCGGTCCAGGTCAAGGGCGGCCTTGAGGAGGAATTCCTCGTCGCCCTCGACGAGAGCAAACTTTCCCAGCTTCGCCTCGACATCACCCAGATCGGTCAGCGCCTCTCGGCCGGCAACGTCAACATGCCCGGCGGCAATC
>CALSBN010000098.1:0-16905 GCA_943373185.1 Opitutus sp. GAS368
CCTTATTTGGGTTCGGATTGCTTTTTTGGTTTCGGACACCCTTGATGTCGTTGAACCAATCGTCAGGAAGTGTGCGTCTCGAAAGGTTGGTCGTTCAACGCGTCGTGGCGGACGAAGCGGCTCTACTCGATAAAACCCCTTTGTTTTTGCCGACCGAGTGGAACACATCGATTAAGGATGTTTTGTTGCCAAAAACCGGTGGCGTGTTCGCCGATTTCCCGTCGGCTTTTGGTTATAAGGAGGGAGACCATAGCTTTGGTATTCTTCACTCTACCCAAGATGTTCTCAGCGGTGCGGTTTTGTCTTTGGACGGCCCCAATTCCGCATTCTTCTCATTTGGGCAGGAAGCGCAAACTCCGAAGGTGGCGCGAAGAAAGGTTGGGTATCTGGAGGTTTACTCGGCGAAAGACGGAATAGCCGTTATTCGGGAATCCTTGTCGCTCGATATGCCGGCAAAAATGAGCGACTGGACCCCGATAGAATTGATGGCGGTTGTTTCAGCGGCGGGACTTGTTGGTCCTCCGATTTCAATCACTCGATCAGGACTGGATGAGGTTGATCTCTATTTTGCCGATTTTTTGGTCAAAGTGGTCCGAATCGGCGAGAAATTGTCTCCCGGCGTTTACCGAATTGTTGTGGGACCTTAGTTTCTGTTGAAAACGGAAAATTTGCTGTTGACGGCGCAAAATGCCCGCAGCACGTTAACCCCTCATTTTCGTTTTTTGGCACGGTGGCTTAGTCTGCCCAGATAGCTCAGTTGGTAGAGCACGTTCTTGGTAAGGACGAGGTCGCCGGTTCGACTCCGGTTCTGGGCTCCATGTCATAAAACAACGTCGGTATAGCTTCTGCGACGAAAATTCAGAAGTAACATTTAATCCAAATCAAAACACCCGTATCCCATGGCTAAAAGTAACTTCGAACGCACCAAACCGCACGTCAACGTCGGCACCATCGGCCACGTCGATCATGGAAAGACCACGACGACGACCGCAATCTTGGCTGTTCAAGCTCGGAAAGGTCTCGCAGAAGTCAAGACCTACGCGGACATTGCAAAGGGTGGAACTGTTCGTGACGCTTCAAAGATTGTAACGATTTCTGTGGCTCACGTTGAGTATCAAACGGAGAAGCGGCATTACGCCCACGTCGATTGCCCAGGACACGCTGATTTCGTTAAGAACATGATCACCGGCGCCGCGCAAATGGACGGTGCTATTCTTGTTGTTTCCGCTGCCGATGGTCCAATGCCCCAAACCCGTGAACACATTTTGCTCGCGCGCCAAGTTGGTGTTCCAAAAATCGTAGTATGGCTTAACAAGGTCGACCTCATTGACGACAAGGAACTCCTTGATCTGGTTGAAATGGAGATTCGCGAGTTGCTCTCTAAATATCAATTTGACGGTGACAACGCAACCATCGTTCGCGGTTCCGCTACGGCGGCACTCGATAACAAGCCAGAGGGTAATGCGGCAATCACCGCCCTCATGGATGCGATCGACAAGGACATCCCAGAGCCTGTTCGTGAAAACGATAAACCTTTCTTGATGTCGGTTGAAGATGTCTTTTCGATCACTGGCCGCGGCACCGTTGCTACCGGTCGAATCGAGCGTGGGTCCTGCAAGATCAACGAAACCGTTGAGATTGTTGGTCTTAAGGACACTGTCACAACAGTGATCACCGGAATTGAAATGTTTCGTAAGCTCCTCGATTCAGGACAGGCTGGAGACAATGTCGGCATGCTCCTCCGAGGCATTGAAAAAGACGGTATCGAGCGGGGGCAAGTCATTGCGGCACCAAAATCAATCAAGCCTCACAAAAAGGCGAAAGCCGAAATTTACGTCCTCTCGAAAGATGAGGGCGGTCGTCACACGCCATTCTTTAATGGCTACCGTCCTCAGTTCTATTTCCGGACGACGGATGTCACGGGTATCGTAAACCTTCCTAAAGGTGTTGAGATGATCATGCCAGGCGACAATATTGCGGTTGAAATCGATCTCATTGTTCCAATCGCTATGGAGACGACGCAGAAATTCGCTATCCGTGAAGGCGGCCGCACAATCGGTGCAGGACGTGTCACTGAAATCATCGAATAAGTTCGATCAAAACCTTAAACTCGACTCTGCCGAGGTCTCGCAATGGGGCCTCGGCTGCGTCGTCTAAGAAAGCCCATCCCACAGGCGTGTAGCTCAATTGGTAGAGTAGCGGTCTCCAAAACCGTTGGTTGGGGGTTCGATTCCCTCCGCGCCTGCCAAATTTAAGTCCATGAAAAATCCGTTTCGCAGCACTCGTATATTTATCGGTGAAATGGTTGGCGAGCTTCAGAAAGCTTCTTGGCCGACGCGCACGGAGCTGAGAGATTCGACCATTGTGGTCGTGCTTGCGGGCGTTTTGCTTGGTGTTTTTACCAGCATCAGTGATTTCGCCCTGATCAATGTTGTAGATCTGCTCACGTCTTGGGTTAGCTAATTTCTACAACCATGTCTGCCACATCTACGATTCCTTCGACGGCTCAGTGGTTTGCGTTACATACGCTTTCGGGCCAAGAGAACAAGGTCAAAGCCTACATCGAGAAATTCAAGAAAGCAGAAGAACTTGAGGATCACATCTTCGAGGTCCTCTTGCCCACGGAAGTTGTGTCCGAGGTCAAGAACGGTAAAAAATCGACCAAGGTCCGTAAACTCTACCCTGGCTACGTCTTTATTCAGATGTGGCTCTATGGTGAGGACAAAAAGGTGATCAATAAACCTTGGTATTTTGTGAAGGAAGTGGCTGGAGTCATTGGGTTTGTTGGCGGTGAACGACCAGCAGCTTTGCAGCCCTCCGAAATTGTTGAAATCCGCTCTCGAATCGAGGCTGCCAATGGGAAAGAAGTTCCAAAGATTCAGTATACCGTTGGTGAAGAAGTGAAGATCACGGACGGGGCCTTTACGAGTCTTACCGGGCGAATAGACGAGATTGACCCTGAGCGGGGTAAGTTGAAGGTTTCTGTTTCAATCTTTGGACGCTTTACCCCGGTTGAATTGGAATATTGGCAGGTCCAACGAAATACCGAGTAGACTCACATTTTTTTTCAACCCGCGACTTTCGTCCACGCGCCCGAACTAACTCTTTTTTAAAATGGCTAAGAAAATCCAAGGTTATATCCGCCTTCAACTTCCCGCCGGTGCAGCAAATCCTGCCCCTCCGGTGGGACCTGCTCTGGGCGCTCAGGGCGTCAATATCATGGCGTTTTGTAAGGACTTCAACGCCCGAACCAAGGATCAAAATGGAATGATCCTTCCCGTGGTAATCACGGTGTTTTCGGACAAGAGTTTTACATTTATCCTCAAGTCGCCGCCGGCGTCTGTGCTTCTCAAAAAGGCCGCGAATATCGCAAGCGGTTCTGCGCGGCCCAACCAAGACAAAGTTGGCAAGGTAACCAAAAAGCAACTGCTTGAGATTTATAAGCTCAAGTCCAAGGATTTGAATGCAAAGGACGACGAGGCCGGCATCCGAATCATCGCTGGCACCGCCCGAAACATGGGGATCGAAGTCGTCGGTTAAGTTTTCTGCCACATCAACAGCTCACCGCGGGAGTTCCTCTGGGAACACTTGAACCGCAAGGAGTCATCATGAAGAAACCAAGTAAACGTTATCGTAGCGCCCAAAAAGTCGCTGATCTATCAAAGGAATACTCCCTCGCCGAGGCGGTATCGATTTTGGGCAAATTCC
This sequence comes from Opitutus sp. GAS368, assembly GCA_943373185.1. Lineage (GTDB taxonomy): Bacteria > Verrucomicrobiota > Verrucomicrobiia > Opitutales > Opitutaceae > Tous-C4FEB. The sequence continues at coordinate 3,709 of CALSBN010000098.1, forward strand.
CAAGGGCAAAGTTCGATGAGACTGTCGAACTTTCATTCAAGCTTGGCGTAGACGGCGCCTCTGGGGACCAAAACGTCCGAGGAACCACTCCATTGCCTAACGGCTCGGGTAAGAAAGTCAGAATCGTGGTCTTTACCGACAATCCGGCAGCTGCATTGGCCGCCGGAGCCGACACTGCGGGATTGGCGGATATCATGCAGAAGATCAACGAAGGTTGGCTTGAGTTCGACGTTGCCATCGCGACGACTGAGGCAATGAAGCAAGTCCGGACGCTAGCACGCGTGCTCGGTCCGAAGGGCCTCATGCCAAATCCGAAGAGTGGAACGGTGACCGACGATATCGCTGCGGGAATCAAGGCCGTAAAGGCCGGTCGAGTTGAATTCAAGATGGATAAGGCCGCGATCATCGGAGTGGGCGTAGGCAAATGTTCGTTCACTTCCGCGCAGATTTTGGAGAATGCGTCGGCCGTGATCGATGCTGTTGGCAAGGCAAAACCTGCCTCCTTCAAGGGCGGCGTCTTTATCAAATCTATAACCTTGTCCTCTAGCATGAGCCCCGGCGTTCGCGTCGCCTCAAGCGAGTTCAGTAAATACTAACCGGAGCCTGACCCATGAGACCCGAAAAAAATTACCTGATTGCCGAAGTTGAGACGCACCTCAAGAAATCCGAATACGTTATCTTGGCGAATTTTACCAAAGTAACCGTCAGCGATGTTGCTGACCTACGCTCCAAACTCAACGCGGAGAAGGCAGAGTTTCATGTTGTTAAGAACAGTTCTCTTCGCGTCGCGGCCAAAGCACTGGGCCTTCCTGAGATCGAAACGGCTTTGACCGGACCGACCGCGGTTATTGTCGGGGGAAAGAATCCGGCGGGTGTAGCCAAGGTCCTCAAAAAGTTTTTTGAAGACAAACAGAAGCTCGAAGTGAAGATTGGCGTGCTCAACAAAAAATTGGTGAGCGCGGTTGATTTGGCAAAAATGGCCGATCTCCCGTCTTTCGAAGCTCTTCGCTCCCAATTCCTCAGCCTTCTTGTCAGCAATGCGGGCGCTTTCGTCCGCGTGTTGGATGCGAAAGTCAAGAAGGAGCAACCTGCAGCGTAACTTTCCCGCGGCGCCGCTTTATTTGGCGGGGCCGTGGGTTAACCAAACATCACTTGGGTTGAGCTAGGAGACTCGTCTCTTAAACGCGTTTCGCTTTTTGAAACCGCTAGTAGGCCCAGGAAAATACAAACATGAGCAACATCACCAAAGACCAAGTAATCGAGTGGCTGTCCGCACAAACCGTGCTCGACCTCGCAACCCTCGTCAAAGACCTTGAAGGTAAGTGGGGCGTCTCCGCTGCCGCCGCTGTCTCTGCCGCCGGACCTGCCGCCGGTGCTGCCGCCGCAGCTCCTGCCGAGGAAAAAACCGAATTTAACGTGATCCTCTTGGAGGCCGGTGCGAACAAGATCGGCGTCATCAAGGAGGTCCGTGTGATTACCGGTTTGGGCTTGAAGGAAGCCAAAGACCTCGTCGAGGCCGCTCCGAAGCCGGTCAAAGAGGGCGCTAACAAGGCTGACGCCGAAGAGATTAAGAAGAAACTTGAGGCCGCTGGCGCCAAAGTCGAACTCAAGTAATCACTTGGTCGACTCAGTTAGCATAGATTCACGAATCCATCGAAAGGATCGCGCCATGCGCGATCCCTTTGATGGGTTTTTCTCTGTTCTTTTGTCAGGTTCCCGCGCGGGGCGAATCTAGCCCTGTGTATCCGTTCCCTCGTTAATCACCTCCTCCGGAAATTCCCATGGCCGACCGCTCACATCCCGAACGCACTAACTTCGGAAAACTCCGCGAAGTCATTCAGCCGCCGAATCTCATCGAGATTCAGATCACGTCTTATCTTGAGTTCCTGCAAAAGGGAATCCCTGAGAAGCAACGTAAGCCCCAAGGCTTGGAGGCTGTTTTCCGGGAGGTCTTCCCGATCCATTCCTACGACGAGCGTCTGGTGCTTGAGTATGTTTCCTATAACCTAGGCGACTCCAAAAATACCGAACTCGAGTGCTTGCGCGAAGGGATCACTTATTCTGTTCCGCTTTACGTGAAGCTTCGGTTGCGCGAAGAGGATTTCATCAAGGACGAAGACATCTACATGGGCGAGATCCCAATGGTGACTGAACGTGGTTCATTCATCATCAACGGTGCTGAGCGCGTCGTTGTCTCGCAACTCCACCGTTCACCTGGCATCGCTTTCGAAGTTACACCGCACCCGAACGGCAAGCTGCTGCATTCTTTCCGAATCATTCCCGACCGCGGGACGTGGCTCGAGGTCCAGTTCGACAACAACGACTTGCTTTACGTCTACCTTGATCGTCGCCGTCGCCGTCGAAAGTTTCTTATCACGACCTTGCTTAGGGCCATCGGCTATTCGAGCGACATCGACATTCTAAATCTCTTTTACGAGATCAAGGATCTCAAGGTCGCGAAGGCCTTGGACCTTGAGAACGTTTCGACGCTGGTGCTAGTCGAGGATGCGATTGATGCACAGCAGGGTGTAGTCTTGGCGCGTGCGTTTGAACCGCTCACCAAGCAGATAGTCCGGACCTTCCAAAAACACGGGATCTCGACAATTCGCGTGATCGACACGACTGTCGACGAGGGGGCGCTGATCCGCGCGCTCAAGAAAGACCCGACTCGTAACGAAGAAGAAGCGCTCAAGGAGATTTATAAGCGTCTGCGTCCCGGTGAGCCGCCGACTACGGCGAATGCCAAGGCACTATTGAAGCGGCTCTTCTTCGACCCGAAGCGCTATGACCTCGGCCGGGTCGGCCGCTACAAGGTCAACCAAAAGCTCGGTCTCAAAGTGACACTCGAACAGCGCATTATCGAGAGCGGCGATATCGTCGCGGCGACGAAGTATCTCGGCCGGCTCAAGAAGGGTGAAGGCGTTGTCGACGACATCGACCATCTTGGTTCCCGTCGCGTGCGCACCGTGGGCGAGTTGCTCGCCAACCAGTGCCGCGTTGGTCTCAGCCGCACCGAGCGCTTAGTGCGCGAGCGGATGACCATGTATGACCAGAGCGTCGATTCGATCACCCCGCAGAAGCTCATCAATCCGAAGGCGCTGACGACCGTCATCCGCGACTTCTTCGCACGGAGCCAGCTTTCGCAGTTCATGGATCAGATCAATCCGCTCGCCGAAGTGACGCACAAACGTCGCCTTTCCGCGCTCGGGCCAGGTGGTCTCAATCGCGAGCGCGCCGGCTTCGAAGTTCGCGACGTTCATCCGTCGCACTACGGACGCATTTGTCCTATTGAAACTCCAGAAGGTCCAAACATCGGCTTGATCAACTCCCTCTCGACTTACGCGCGGGTGAATGAATTCGGTTTCATCGAGACTCCTTACCGGATCGTTAAGGACGGTCGTGTTTCCGACAAAATCGAATATCTTACCGCCGACCAAGAAGAGGCCAAGGTGATCGCCCAAGCCAACTCCGAGCTCGACGATAAGAGTAACTTTATCGGCAAGGTCACCGTTCGCCAAGACGGCGAGTTCCTCGAAGTTGCCGCTTCCGAAGTCCACTACATGGACGTCTCGCCGAAGCAGGTAATCTCGATCGCGGCCGGCATGATTCCGTTCCTCGAGCACGACGACGCAAATCGCGCGCTCATGGGAGCCAACATGCAACGCCAAGGCGTGCCGCTGCTCCAAGCCGAGTCGCCATTGGTTGGCACCGGAATCGAAGAACGGGTCGCCCGCGACTCAAAGATCGTGGTCGTCGCCGACGAGGCCGGCGTTGTCGCCTCCGTCGATGCCAAGCGCATTGTCGTCACCAAAGACGGCGAGTTGCCCCGTAACCTTAAGCACGATCCAAAAAATCACGTTTATATCTACGAGTTGCGGAAATTCATGCGCTCGAACGCCGGCACATGCTTCAATCAGAAGCCGATCGTCGCCCTCGGCCAGAAGGTCAAGGCCGGCCAGATTATCGCCGATGGTCCTTCGACGGACAAAGGCGAAATGGCCCTCGGCCGCAACGTGCTCGTTGGCTTCATGCCGTGGAACGGTTATAACTTCGAAGACGCCATCCTCATTTCGGAAAAAGTTTTGAAGGAAGACATCTTCACTTCGATTCATATCCAAGAGTTTGAAGTCAACGCCCGCGACACCAAGCTCGGGCCGGAAGAGATCACGCGCGATATCCCGAACATCGGTGAAGAAGCGCTCAAGAACCTCGATCATAACGGTGTTATTCGCATTGGTGCGGAAGTGAAGCCCGGCGACATTCTCGTCGGCAAGATTACGCCGAAGTCTGAGACCGAGCTCGCGCCTGAGGAAAAGCTCCTCCGGGCCATCTTCGGTGAAAAGGCCGCCGATGTTAAAGATACGTCGCTTGTGGTTCCGTCGGGTGTCGGCGGTATCATCATGGACGTAAAGGTTTCGTCCCGTATCGACAATCAGGAGGAGAAACTGTCTCCTTCTGACCGTCGTCGCCAGGGCAAACAGATCCAAGAGGAATACAAGACGCAGATCGACAAGCTGCGCGAAGGCCTCACCGAGGCGCTCTCCAACATCCTCCTTGGCGAAAAAATCCCGCTCGATGTCATCAACGGCGAGTCCGGCGAAATCATCATCCCGGCCAACCGCAAGATCACGAAGACCCTTCTCCGTCGTCTCGCGGCCGTCTCCAAGCACGTCCAGATCGATCCTTCGCCGGTCCGCATCAAGATCATGGAGATCATCGGTGGCTACCAGACGAAGTTCGACGAACTCGAGTCCGATCGTGAGCGCAAGATTGGTGCAGTCGAAGCCGGCGAAGGCTCCGGTGACGGCGCGATCAAGCAGGTCAAAGTCTACGTCGCGACGAAGCAGAAGCTCGAAGTTGGCGACAAGATGGCCGGTCGCCACGGTAACAAGGGCGTTGTTGCGAAGATCGTTCCCGAAGAAGATATGCCGTTCCTCCCGGACGGCACTCCGGTCGAAATTTGCTTGAACCCCCTCGGAGTGCCTTCGCGCATGAACGTCGGACAGGTCCTTGAGACACACCTCGGCTGGGCTTGCAAAAAGCTCGGCTTGAAGGTCGCCACTCCGGTCTTCGACGGTATCTCCGAGAAACGCGTCCGCGAATATCTTAAGGAGGCCAAGTTGCCGACTTCCGGCAAGAGCGTGCTCTTCGACGGTCGCACCGGCGAGAAGATCGATCAGGAGGTCGTGGTCGGCTACATCTACATGATGAAGCTGAACCATCTTGTATCGCACAAGATCCACGCCCGCGCAGTCGGTCCTTACTCGCTCGTCACGCAGCAGCCTTTGGGCGGCAAAGCCCAATACGGCGGCCAGCGCTTCGGCGAAATGGAAGTCTGGGCGCTCGAAGCCTACGGCGCCGCTCACACGCTCCAGGAACTCCTCACCGTCAAGTCCGACGACGTGCAGGGCCGCACCAAGATATACGAGTCGCTGGTCAAGGGCGACAATACCCTGGTCGCCGGCACGCCCGAGTCGTTCAACGTTCTTATTAAGGAAATCCAGTCCCTCGGCCTGGATATCAAACTCCAGAAACGCGACTCGCTCAGCTACGGTTCCTAAGCCGCCGCCCGAGTCCCGTTCACCTTCCACAAAATTCAGGAGCTAAAGCCATGATTCAACCCGCCGAAACCGCCGCCTCCAACCGTGATGAAGCCCGCGCCGCCTTGGGCCTCGAAGAGAGCCCGTTCGACTGCGTGTCCATTACCGTCGCTTCGCCTGAGACCATCCGTAAATGGTCCAAAGGCGAGGTGAAGAATCCCGAGACGATCAACTATCGCACGTTCAAACCCGAGCCGGGCGGCCTTTTCTGCCAAAAGATCTTCGGGCCTGTGCGTGACTACGAATGCGCCTGCGGGAAATACAAACGCATCAAGTATAAGGATGTCGTCTGTGATCGTTGCGGCGTCGAGGTCACCATCGCCCGCGTCCGTCGCGAGCGGATGGGACACATTGAGATGGCTGTGCCGGTCACGCACATTTGGTTCCTTAAGTCCATGCCGAGCCGTCTCGGTTTGTTGCTCGATATGACCGCACGCTCCCTTGAGCGCGTGATCTATTACGAGAACTACATGGTGATTGATCCGGGCAAGACCCCGCTCGAACTCAAACAGCTACTCACAGACACCGAGTATCGTCAGGCTCTCGACGAATACGGCGCGGATTCCTTCGTCGCCAAGATGGGTGCCGAGGCCGTCCGTGATGCGCTGGTGAAGACCGACATGGAGGCGACCGTTGCCGAGTTGCACGAGCAAATGCGCGCGACGAAATCGAAGCAAATCAAGAAGAAGCTCTCGAAGCGTCTGAAGGTGATCCAAGGCTTCATCCACTCGAAGTCCCGCCCGGAATGGATGGTCCTCGAGGTGTTGCCCGTGATCCCGCCCGATTTGCGTCCGCTCGTTCCGCTCGAGGGCGGCCGTTTCGCGACCTCCGATCTCAACGATCTCTATCGTCGCGTGATCAACCGCAACAACCGGTTGAAAAACCTAATGCAGCTCAAGACGCCCGACGTTATCATTCATAACGAAAAGCGCATGCTGCAAGAGGCCGTTGACGCGCTCTTTGATAACGGTCGCCACGGTCGTCCGGTCACCGGCGCCGGCAACCGTCCCTTGAAGTCCCTTTCGGACATGCTCAAGGGCAAGCAGGGTCGATTCCGTCAAAACTTGCTCGGCAAGCGCGTGGACTACTCCGGTCGTTCCGTCATCGTCATCGGTCCCGAGCTCAAGCTCAGCCAATGCGGTCTGCCCAAGAAGATGGCGCTCGTGCTCTTCGAGCCGTTCATCATCCGTCGCCTTAAGGAACTCGGCTTCGTGCACACCGTCCGCGGTGCCCGCAAGATGATCGAGAAGAAGTCTCCCGAGGTTTGGGATATTCTCGAGGAAGTGACCAAGGGCCATCCGGTGCTGCTCAACCGCGCGCCGACCCTTCACCGTCTCTCCATCCAGGCGTTCGAGCCCGTGCTGATCGAAGGCGAAGCCATCCGTGTTCATCCGCTCGTCTGCACGGCCTACAACGCCGACTTCGACGGAGACCAAATGGCCGTTCACGTGCCGCTCTCCCTTGAGGCCATCCTCGAGTGCAAGCTGCTGATGATGGCGACGAATAACATCTTCTCGCCGTCATCCGGCAAGCCGATCCTCACCCCATCCCAAGACATCGTTCTCGGCGCCTATTATCTCACGATCGAGCCGCGCACGAAGCCCGCCAAAGGCGTGCGCGTGCCGCTCCTCAGCGGCTTGCACGAGGTGCTCTACGCGAAAGCCGACGGAGCACTCAAGGTCCATGACTGGGTCGAGGTGCCTAATCCTGACTTCGGTCAAGACACCGTCTACGGCAATAAAGAGAAGAAAGTTCTCCGTTCCACCGTAGGTCGCGTGATCTTCAACCAGATCTGGCCGAAAGAATTGGGTTTTGTGAACTTTCCGGTCCCCAAGGCGAAATTGGGAGACCTCATTCTCAACACCTACAAGAGTGCCGGTCACTCGATGACGGTAGAGACTCTCGACAAGCTTAAGGAGCTCGGTTTCCAAACCGCGTTCCAGGCGGGTATCTCGATCGGTATCGATGACATGATCATCCCCGAATCGAAGAAAGCGATCGTTACCGATTCGCGCAAAAAGATCACCGAGGTCGAAGCCCAGTTCAACAAGGGCACGATCACCGACGGTGAGCGCTACAACAAGGTCGTCGATATCTGGACCGCCGCCACCGATCAGATCGCGAAGGAAGTCTTCTCGAAACTCCAAACCAATGAAGGCAAGACCGAGGTCAACCCGGTCTATATCATGATGGACTCCGGTGCGCGTGGTAACAAACAGCAGGTCCGCCAGCTTTGCGGCGCCCGCGGTTTGATGGCCAAGCCCTCCGGCGAAATCATCGAGCGTCCGATCCTCTCGTCGTTCCGCGAGGGCCTCACCGTCCTCGAATACTTCATCTCGACCCACGGCGCCCGCAAGGGTCTCGCCGACACCGCGCTGAAGACCGCCGACGCCGGCTACCTTACCCGTAAGCTTTGCGACGTCGCCATGGACGTGATAATCTGCGAAGACGACTCCGGTGCCCGCGACGGCGTTTGGAAGAAGGCGATCTTCGAAGGTGACGATGAAATCGTTGCCCTCAAGGAACGCCTCATCGGCCGTTGCTCCAGCGACGACGTTTATAACCCGCTCAATCCATCCGAACTCATCGTCGGCTCTGGCGACCTCATCACGGAGGAAGCGGCTTCCAAGATTGACGACGTCGGCATCGAGCGCGTCAAGGTCATGTCTCCGCTCACCTGCACGAGCCCGGCCGGCATCGACGCGAAATCCTACGGCATCAATCCCGCCACGAGCCGCGTCGCCAAGATCGGCGACTCCGTCGGTATCATCGCAGCGCAGTCGATCGGTGAACCCGGCACGCAGCTCACGATGCGCACCTTCCACATCGGCGGCGTCGCCTCCGGCGGTTTCAAGACCCCCGAGATCCGCGTCCGCTCGGCCGGCACCATCAAATACAAAGGCCTGCGCTTGGTGCAGACGGCCGAGGGCGGCAACATTGCCCTCAATAAAACCGGCACGATCCAAGTCATCGACGACGAGGGCAAGGAACTCGAAAACTACAACATTGTGGTCGGTTCCTTCCTGCACGTCGGCGACGGCGAGAAGATCGGCAAGGGCGACATCCTTGCTCAATGGGACCCTTACAATGTTCCCGTTCTCTCCGAAAAAGGTGGCTCGCTGCACTTCAAGGACATGATCCCGGGCGTTACCGTAAAGCGCGAACTTGACGAATCGTCCGGCCGCATCGCCACGGTTGTCATTGAGCACAAGGAAGACCTCAACCCGCAGATCGAGATCCGCGACTCGAAGAACAAGGCGCTCGCGGCCTACTCGATTCCCGTCGGCGCTCAGATCGCGGTCAACGAGGGTGACACCATCGCCCCCGGCGCGCTCCTCGCTAAGACGCCCCGTCAGGCGTCGAAGACGAAAGACATCACCGGTGGTCTTCCCCGCGTCGCCGAGCTCTTCGAGGCTCGTCGCCCGAAGGACGCAGCCGAGATGGCCCGCATCGACGGCGTCGTCGCCTTCGAGGGCACTGTCCGCGGCAAGCGTAAGTTGGTCGTGAAAAACGAGGAGACTTCTCAAGAAGAAGAGCATCTCATTCCGACTGGAAAGCACGTCATCGTGCAGCCCGGTGACGTCGTCCACAAGGGCCAGCATCTCACGGAGGGCTCCGCAGATCCCCACGAGATTTTGGAAATCCTCGGGCCGTCCGCGCTCTACGATTTCCTGATTTCACAAGTGCAAGAAGTTTATCGCCTCCAAGGCGTGACTATTAACGACAAGCATATCGAGATCATCATCCGCCAGATGCTCCGCAAGGTGCGAATCACTGATCCGGGCGATAGCGAATACTTCTGGGGCGAGCAGGTTGATCGCGCCTCGTTTCTCGCGGACAATCGGCGCATCGACGAAGCCGGCGGCAAGCCGGCCGAGGCGGAACCCATCCTCTTGGGCATCACCAAGGCCTCGCTCGAGACCGAGAGCTTCATCTCGGCAGCTTCCTTCCAAGAGACGACCCGCGTCCTCACCGATGCCTCGACTCTCGGTAAAGTCGATCTCCTGCGCGGCTTCAAGGAGAACGTCATTATGGGCCATTTGATCCCGGCGGGCACTGGCCTGCCGCGTTACAAGAAGCTCAAGATTAGCTTGCCCTTCGGGGCGGAGCTGCCGGTAGACGAGAACGTGGCGGCCGAGGTCAGCGCTGGCTAAACCTCGGGTTGCTGAGGCCTCTCACAACAGTCAAAGCCGCGGATTCGTCCGCGGCTTTTTTGTGGAAACTCGCGTCTGCGGTCACGGAGCTACTTTGGGCACCAAGGTGACGCGTCGGTTCTCGTGCTCCTCGGACGGAATTGGAGACTCAAGACCTGCCGGACCGAACTCGATTCGTGTGGCGATGTGGTTTTCCGCTATGGCTGTGGCGTTCGCGGTCCACGGTGAGCGGGTAGGGGGCCGCTAAGGAACAGCTCCTTCTTCGCGCCGAGTTCATTCGGGTCGGTCGCAATCCCGACGCCTTTGGATCCTTCGCGACGGGTGACTTCGCCCACGTAGCGGCTAACGGCGTCGGGTGGGCCCAGGTGGAGGTGTTCATTGATCCAGAGATCCGGCCCGCTGTTACTACGCTTGATCCACGTCGCCGGCGGTGTCTCCCCTTCGCGATGAGCACCCCGAAAGACCTGCCGGTGGGGACGCATTTCCTAGGCGTCCGTGATCTGATCCAAGACGCTCGCCTGCGCCGGACCCTTTCGTTGCCTTCCGAAAGATCGTCAGCCCTCTCGGGGCCACCCGCCTTCCGCACCGATTACCCGCCCTGCAAAAAGGGCGAGCGGCTGGGTAAGCGGGCGAAACCGTTGCTGAGAGCGTAGGCGACGAGCTTGGCGGAGCCCCGGATCTGCAGCTTTTGGAGAATCTTGCTGCGGTGGGTCTGCGCCGTCGTGGGCGCGATGCCGAGCCGACCGCCAATCTCCTCGTCGCTCAGCCCCTCGCCGACGAGTGACAGCACGTTTTGCTCGGCATCGGAGAGCACCTTTTCGAACGAGGTGGTGTTCAGATGCCGCGCGACGCGGGCGACCTCATACGCGGGCGAAAAGTATGTCCGCCCCGCCGCCAGCGTCTGCAAGGCCTCGCGCAGCGTCGCCGTGGTGTTGGACATCTTGTCCAAAAAACCGTGGACGCGGAGTTTCTCCGCGCGGAAGACGGTCCACTCGTCGAGCTGGCCCGTGAGGATGAGCACCCTCACCGCCGGCAGGGTTTCGCGAATGTGTTCCGCCACGGAAAATCCGTTCATATCGGGCAACCCCACGTCGAGGATCACCAGATCAGGCCGGAGCGCGTCCACGAGCGCGAGCCCCACCGCGCCGGTGACCGCCTCTCCCACCACCTCGAAACCGCAATCGGCGACACAGACAGAGCGCACGGCTTCGCGAATCATGGAATGATCCTCAACGATGATGATCCTCATGGTGCGGGGTAAGTTAAACGGCTGAAGCCGCGGGCAATAAGATGCAGATGTCGTTCCAAGTCTCCAAGAAACTTGGGCCGGATGTGACGATTGGAAGACGAACCCGCCGCGCCCACTGCCGGACCTACGATCCCGCCGAGGGACACTACTTAAATTCAAGTATTCAGGAGCCTTTCGTTGCCAAGGCCGCCGGCGCGGGATAACCGCGCGAAGAACGCCCACCTGCCACCGCTCCGTCCGGCAAACCCAGCATTGCCGCGCAACAACTCCCCAAACCGCAAAAGTGAATCTCAACCCGCGAGGTAAACCTCAGGCCTACCGAAACCAACCTAGCACCGCCGACCAATCCGGTTTGGTTAGTTCTCGCACAAAATGGGATTTTCTCCCAATCGATGTTCCCTTATTACCGAGATTTTGGTCCGGCGCGTAGGGCAGACTACCGGACGGAAAGTAGCCCTGAATTACAAGAGGACATACAAATGCACCCAAAATCCATATCAACAAGAGGAGTTGCAGCCGAAGTCGTCATTCTTGCCGTATTTCTCATCGGTGGCGCGGGCTGGTTCGGTGTGAAGGAGTTGAAGCACTCCATCACTGAATACCAACAAAAGGAGAAGGTAGAGAAAGCCGAACGCGAGGCAAATGCGGCCAAAGCTCAGGCAGAAAAAGCGCAATTGGAGCGAGACAAAGCAGAATCCTCGAGAGTGGCAGCTGAAAAAGCACGCGCCGAGCAACGCACTGCTGAAATTGATCAGGGGCGAAATATTCAGCGCGCAAGCACGCAAGCAAACGCCGCTATACAGCAGCTGCCCTTATCGAAGCAGCGGGATTTCCTTAGCGCCAGAATAAGCGATATAGACATCGCAAGCGCGGGCATTTTTGGCCCGCCACTCGCCAACCATGTCGAAAACTGGAAGCAGACAGCCATCGACGCACTTGAAGGAAAAGCCGCCGCCCTAGCCGAGGTCGAAAAGCAGAGGACTGAAATCGCTACTCTTAACGCGAAGCTCGTCGTTTTACGGGAAGCTACCGAAACGGCTGAACGTAAATTTAATGCGGAAAACGCGAGAGCGAATGAAGAACAGAAAAAAGCAACGACCGCCGCGGCGAAAACCGTGGAATGGATCAACAAAGCCAAAGAGGCCTTTGAAACTGGCGGGGCAGCCGAGTCGCTCGCAACCGGCTTAAAGCTAATCCTCGTAGCGGTAGCAGGGATATGGCTACTGGGCCTGTGCCTAAAAATTTTCTCCGTCGGGCTGCCAGAAGATGGTCCGTGGTCTAAGGCGATCAATACGGCCGCCAACACGTTTCATTCAATGCTCGCCCCGATGGCTGTGCTCGGTGAAACTCAAGCGCATCGCGATACTGAGAGATATATCGAGAACTCGGGCACTTTCCTTTCCGACCTAAGGCGCGGCATGCCTGATACAGCAGCAAAGGTTACACCGCTCCTCGACGTAGCCTATTCGCCCCGCCAGCAACGAAAAGTTCGGCAGGCATATCTTAACGTCGAAAAGCGACTTGCCGCCGAAGCCGCAGAAGCAAAAACCCAAGTGGCAGCCAACAATCCGGGCATAGGAACATAAAGCCCACCCTTTAGTTCACGATAGTGGTTCACACCACTGAAAAACCCCTTTTCCCACCGTGGAATCTCTAATTTGCTCGATCGGATATTTTTTTGCGGCACTAATGCTACTACAGCAACTTCGACTACAAGCAATTACGGACACATGGCGACTTTGGTTTGCATCACATGATACACGTCGCGTGTTGCGCCAAGCGGCTGATCGAGACTGGGAAATGACGGCTCAGCAATACCGCTGGCACTTCCGCGCGGCACTGTTGGTCGCCGGTGCGTTTTGGTTGGTCGGCTGCGTTTTAGTGATAATGGACGCACAATGGCAGGAAGCGCTAGGACATATCTTTCATGGGCCAACCGCCACAAGCGGCGCGCTCTTCTTGATGCTATTTTTCACGGGAATTATCAGGATGTTCTTCGAACATTCTGCCGAAGACGCCCTTGCACTTCCGAGTGCTATAAAGCAACTCCTAAGGTCATTCTTTAAGCCACGGGAATATCGCACAGAGGTCCGCACGGTAGATTTAGTAGCAGTCACGGAATCGAATGAAGGTGGTGCATGGCTTCCGTGGTTCGTAGTCACCGTGCTGATGGGTGTCGCCTCTCACCTAATTG
>CALSBN010000099.1:0-16829 GCA_943373185.1 Opitutus sp. GAS368
CGGTCTCCGTGTCGGCATGGGCGTCGACGGCCAAGCGAGCGCCGACATCTCCGACCCGTTCGAAAACGTGCGCCTCGGTCTTTACGCCCTGCGGATGCGCAACGAAAACGCCGGCGGTCTCCAACCCATCGATCTGTTGCGCCTGCACACCCTCAAGACCGCCGAGGTGCTCGGCGTCGCCCGCCACGTGGGCAGCCTCGAGGTGGGCAAGTTCGCCGATTTCCTCGTGGTCGATCCCGGCGAACCCGGCACCGGTCCGGTCTGGGACGTCGCCGCCACGCTCGTATTCGCGTGCAGCAGCCGCAATCTCGCCGCCGTCTACATCGGCGGCAAAAAAACCGTGGAGCTCGGCCGGGTCATGAACCACGACGCCGTAGCCCTCGAAGCCGAGGTCAATGCCCGCGTCGCCGCCCTCCGCGCCCGTCAGGCCGCCGCGCCGAAAACTCCCGCCACCCGCTGATCGGGAAACGTGGCACGGGCGTCCCGCCCGTGATTTTGCGTCCCGCGTGTTTTCCACCGGCGGCCATTAGGTTTTGGTTTTTCTGATCTTGGCCGCGAGCGTGAGCGAGTGGCCGAACCACCACTCGCTCACGCTCGCGGCTACAGATCCCCCCCAAAAACGCCCACAAAAAAACCGCGCCCGGCTGGGCGCGGTTTGAAACTGATCCGAAGCTCGCGGTCGCTTACTTCTTGGTCGCGGCGACGTTGGTGCCGCCGCATTTCTCACAGTTCTTCCCGGCCTTGGCCGACTCAACGCAGCACGGATGCGTGCAGGCGGCACCGGCGGCTTCAGCCTTCACGCAGCAGCCGCCTTTTTTACCCGCAGGAGCGGCCGGTTTGGTTTCGGCGGCGAACGCGAAGCTGGCACCCAGCAGCGCGATGATCACGAACAGTTGTTTTGAGGTCTTCATCTTTTTGTTTTGTTATGGGATTGGTGCGGGCGGCGGGAATCGAACCCGCTTCTCATGCTTGGGAAGCACACATAATACCGGTATACTACGCCCGCTTCGAACGCCGGCATCGAAGCGGAAAATTTTCCCGCCGCAATCACGAATAATTTCGCCGACCGTCCAACGCGCTTTTCAGCGTCACCGAGTCGGCGTAGAGCACGCCGCCGCCGCTCGGCAAACCGAAGCCGATGCGCGTGATCTTGACCCCGCGCTCCGGCGGCAACTGCTCGGTGATGTAATGACAGGTGGCCTCGCCTTCGACGTCGTTGGACAGCGCCAAAATCAATTCCGTAACCTCGCCCGCATCCAACCGCGCCCGGAGCGAAGCCAAGTTTAGCTGCTCTGGCCCAACTCCCTGGATCGGCGACAGCTTCCCGTGCAACACATGGTAGGAACCGCGATACGCTCCGCTCCGCTCGAGCGCCACGAGGTCGGGCACATGCTCAACCACGCACACCACCGCCCGGTCACGCCGTTCGTCCGCGCAGATCGCGCAGAGTTCGCCTTCGGCAATATTCCCGCAGCGTTCGCAACGGCGCACGCCGGCGGCCGCCGCTTCAAGGGCCTCGACGAGGGCCGGCAGTTGCGCCGGCTTTTCGACGAGCAAATGCAAAGCGATGCGTTCCGCCGAGCGGTAGCCGAGTCCGGGCAATTGTTTCAGCTGCTTTTGCAACCGCTCAAAAGCAGGTGTCATCGGAATTTTGAATTTTCGAATCTCGATCTTCGATTCTCGATTTCCGATGCAACGAATCCGTCAGCCCACGGCGAATGTCGAAAATCGGGAATCCAAAATCGAAAAATCCTACATCATGCCCGGCATTTGAAACGCGGACGTCACCTTTTGCATCTCGGCATCGTTGAAGTCCTTCGCCTTCTTGGCGGCGTCCTGCACGGCGGCGAGCACGGTGTCGCTCACGAGCTTCGCATCTTCCTTCAAAAATTCCGGATCGAGCGCGAGCGAGGTAAAATGGCCCGCGCCGTTGATTTTGATCTTCACCGCACCGCCGCCGGCCGCGACGTCGATCTCCTTCGCCGCCAGCTGGGTTTGGAGCGACTCGATCGAGCGCTGCATTTTCTGAGCTTGTTTGAGGAGTTTGCCTACGCCGGCCATAGTGGGAAAAATTAAGGGTGGAAGGTTTCGAACGTGAACCGTCGAGAGACGGCCCTGCGCCTAAAGTGACAAGATTTTTTCGTAACCGTCCCGAAACGTCGGGCATCCGGGCCGCCAGCCCAGTTCGGTCTTGATACGGTCGTTGGCGATGATCCGGTCCGGCGTCACCGCCCTGCGCCCGCCGGCCGGCACGCCGGTAAATCGCGGCAAACCCACGTCGAGCCGGGCTGCCAACCACGCCACCACCTCGCCCTTGGTCGCCGCCCCGTCGTCGGCGACATTAAAAATCCTCGCGCCCGCCGGAGCCCGCCAAGCCGCCCACACCGCCGCCGCAATATCGTCCCGATAGGCCAGATTGAGATGCGACTCCGCGCGTCCCGCCGCTTCACCGGATTTCACCTGCTCCAGCAGGTGATGCCGTCCCGGCCCGTAAATCCCCGCGAGCCGCAACACGACCCGCGTCACCGCGGCGTCTTCCGCCGCCAGCAGCGCCTGCTCGGTCGCCAACAGCACGTCGGCCCGCTCGGTTCCGCCCGTCGTCGCCGTCTCGTCTACCCGCCCCCCGCCGTCCTGCGGATAGACCGAAGTGCTGCTGGTATAAACCACGGCGCTCACAGGCCGGCTGCCCCGAAGCCATGTGACCACACTGTTCATGCCTTCAAGGTAGTTCCGCCGGTAATCCTCAATTCCCCCGCCGCCCGAGCTCACACAGTTCAAAACAAAGTCCGCCCCGCCCGCGATGCGCCCGTGCCAGTCAAGTCGGGTGAGATCGGCCACGACCACCTGCGCCACACCGTCGGCCTTGAGCGTGTCTGCCTTGGCTTGGTTTCGGGTCAACGCGGTCACTTCCAGCCCTTGCGCGACCGCCTGTTTCGCCACCGCCGCGCCCACGTAGCCGCAACCGAAAATCACCAATCGCTTTCCTTCAAAAAATTTACCGTGGGCAACGCCGTTCATGACCGCCAACCTTCCCTCATGCCCACTGTCCTGGCAATCCTCGCCGAGGGTTTTGAAGAAATCGAAGCCGTCACCCCGATCGATCTGCTCCGGCGCGCCGGCGTCGAAGTCACCACCGCCGCGCTGGGCGACCGCCTTCAGGTCACGGGCCGTAGCGCCGTCACTCTTCACGCCGACACCACGCTGGCGGCGACCGTAGGCCGAGACTTCGACTGCGTTTTTCTGCCCGGCGGGCCGGGCGTTGCCTTGCTGCGCGCCGACCCGAGAGTCCGCGCGCTCGTCCTCGCCCAGCACGCGGCCGGCCGCTGGCTCGCCGCGATCTGCGCCGCACCGGCCGTTTTGCACGACGCCGGCCTGCTCGCCGGGCGGCGTTATACGGCTCATTTCTCCGTTGCCGCCGAGTTGCCGGCGATCCTGTCCGACCATCGCACCGTCACCGACGGCCGGTTGCTTACGGGCCGGGGAGCCGGCACTTCGCTCGACTTTGCTTTGCTCATGGTCGCGTCGCTGGTTTCGGCCGAAAAAGCGGCGATCATCGCGGCCGCGGTGGCCGTGTGAATTCGCCCGCCCTCAACAGGGTTGCATCACCTTGGTCGGCCTCTTGTTCTCAAAGACGTCGGGCGTGCCATCGGCGCCTCGATTCGATGGTCTGAGACCGGCGTTCGGTAGTTCAAATTGCCAAACGCCGGAAGTCACGGGGCGAAGCCGTGTTCACTTAACTCCGTAACCCGTCTTTTTGCATGTGCGGCATCGCCGGCTTTATTGATCCCAACACCGCGCCGGAGGCCCGGGCTGTCGCCGTGGACCGGATGTGCGATGCCATGCTCCATCGGGGACCAGACGATGCCGGGCGCGAGGACTGCGGCGGGGCGACGCTGGGAATGCGCCGTTTGGCGATTTTCGATCCGGCCAACGGCCACCAACCGATCCGCACTCCGGACGGTCGCTTCACCCTCGTGTTCAACGGGGCGATCTACAATTTCGCCGCCCTCCGCGACGAGCTGGCCGGCCACGGCTGGAGCTTCCGCACCGCTTGCGACACCGAGGTCCTGCTCGCGGCTTATGTGCAGTGGCGGTCGGCGGCGCTTTCAAAATTGCGCGGTATGTTCGCCTTCGGGGTTTGGGATGCGCTCGAGCGGTCGCTGTTCCTCGCGCGTGATCCCTTCGGCATCAAACCGCTTTACTACCGCCAAGATGGCTCGCGGCTGATTTTCGCCTCGGAACTCAACGCGCTTCACGCCTCGGGCCTCACCCAACCCGAGATCGATCCGTTCTCGGTTTCCGACTATCTGGCTTGGTTGGCGGTGCCGGCCCCGCGCACGATTTACCGAGGCATTTTCAGCCTTCGCCCCGGCGAGTTTGCAACGTTTCGGGCCGGACGTCTCGAGGTCGCGAGTGCGTGGGAGTTTAGCCGCATTCCGACCGCGGAGCGCGTGTGCGCCACCCGGGAAGAATTCGTCGGCGAGCTGCGCGGCCGGCTTGATGACACGATCCGGGCCCATCTCGTCGCCGATGTGCCCGTCGGGGCTTTTCTCTCCGGGGGACTCGATTCGGCCGTCGTCGCCGGCCTCATGTCGCGGGCCACGGGGAAGGCGTTGCGGACGTTTTCAATCGGCTTCAACGAGAGTGATTTCTCGGAATCCGCCGCCGCCGAAGCGACGGCCCGACACATCGGCGCGGTCCACCAAACCAAGATTCTGACCGGTCGCGACGTCGCGGCCGACATCGAGAAACTCATCGGCAGTCTGGACCAGCCGACAGGCGACGGCATCAACACCTACTACGCCAGCCAAGCCGCGCGCGCCGGCGGCGTGACCGTGGCGCTCTCGGGTCTCGGCGGCGACGAACTCTTCGGCGGCTATCCTTCCTTCACCGCCATGCCCCGGCTGGCCCGATGGTTGCCCCGTTGGCGGCTGTTGCCCGCGGCCTTGCGCGGCTCGATTCTGAGGCAATTGCGCCGCGGCGACACCCGCAGCCGCAAGCTCGCCGATTTCCTCGAACACGCCCGCTCGCTGCATCACCTCGGCGCGTTGCAACGGCGCGTGTTCTCCACCGCCGGCCGCACCACGTTGCTCCATCCGGACGCCCGCGCCTCGGCCCAGTCCCGTTCGCCCTTTCACCCGGAACTCTCCACGCTCTCGACCGATCTCCCCGGGGCCGACGCCTTCGCGACGATGAGCGCATGGGAACTGCGGACCTACATGACCGACGTGCTGCTCCGCGACAGCGACGTGATGAGCATGCACCATTCCCTCGAACTCCGCGTGCCGTTCATCGACCGGCCGTTTGTCGAATGGCTCTGGCGTCAGCCCACGGCGTTCAAATCGGACCCCGGCCAACCCAAGAGCGTGCTTGCCGCCGCCGCCGCCGATGTGCTCCCGCCCGGAATCTCGACCCGCAAGAAACGCGGCTTCTCCCTGCCGTTTCCCGTTTGGATGCGGGGCGAACTGCGGCCCTTCCTCGATGCGACCTTTGCCCCGGACAGCATCGCCCGCAGCGGACTGTTCGACGCCGGCGCCGTCGCCCAGCGCTGGCAAGGCTTCCTCAAGCGCGACGATACGCGGGAATGGTCGCGGGTCTGGAGTTTGGCCGTGCTGGTCGCCTTCGCCAACCGGCGCACCCGCGCCGCCGCCCCGAAACATGAGCCCGTGCAAGTCGTCTCGCCCACGGCGCGATCGCAGGCGCCCTTCACGCGACCCGCGCCGGTCCCGCCGCCGCAACGTCGACGCGGCCCCACCACGCTCCTGCTGGCGCCGGAACTTTTTGAATCAATGGGTGGTATCCCGCGTATTCTCCAACTCTACCTCAAGGCCCTGTGCGAAATCGCCTCCGAGCGGGATGGAGCGGTGCGCATCGTTTCGCTCAACGACACCGTGGTCGATTCGACCGACATTCGGCGCTACGCCAACGAACATCTCGCCACCTGGCTGGTGTGCAGCCGCGACAAAGCCCGGTTTGTTCGGGGCGCATTGAAACAAGCCCGTGGCTGCGACCGCATCATTTGCGGTCATGTCGCCCAATTGCCCGTCGCATGGGCGGCGAAAAAACTGAATCCCCGCCTCGGCTATCACCTCGTTGCCCACGGCATCGAGGTGTGGCGCGATTTCCCCTTGGTGGAACGGCTCGCGCTGCGCGGGGCCGAGAGCATTTTTTGCGTGAGCGACTACACCCGAAACGAACTTTTGAACCACTGCCCCGGGCTGCGGCCGGAGCGGGTGCTGGTCGTCTCCAACGCGCTCGATCCCTTCTTCGAGATTCGCCGCGGCAACCCGTTGCCCGACTGCCCTCCGGTAATTCTGACCGTTGGCCGTCTGACTTACGATGACCGTTACAAAGGCATCGAGCACCTGATCGCCGCCATGCCCGCCGTGCGCGCCGCCATCCCCGGGGCGACACTAAGGGTCGTGGGCCGGGGCAACGACCTCCCGCGCCTGCAAAACCTCGCACGCCAGCACGGCGTGCTCGCCGAAGGCACCGAATTTCTCGGTTTCGTCGACGACAAGCAACTGGCCGAGGAGCTCCGCTCCTGCCGCCTCTTTGCGCTGCCCAGCAAGAAAGAGGGATTCGGCCTCGTGTTTCTTGAAGCCATGGCCCACGGCCGCCCCTGTCTCGGTGCCCGCGCTGGCGGCATCCCGGAGGTGATCACGCCAGAAAGCGGCGTGCTCTCGAACTATGGCGACATTACCGGGCTCGCCAACGCCTGCATCGACGCGTTGCAACGCGATTGGGACGAAACCGCCATCCTCGCCCGCGCCAAATCATTTTCCTACTCGCCGTTCAAAGCCCGCCTCGCCTCGCTCTTGCCGTAACCGATGAGCCGACTCGAAACCACCGCCGCGCCGGAAATCCCCGAGATCGTCCTCGAGGCCGGCCGGTCCTCCGCCCACTACTGGCGCGACCTGTGGCGATACCGCGAACTGGCCGCTTTCCTCGCGTGGCGCGACATCAAGGTCCGTTACAAACAGGCGGTGCTTGGTATCGCCTGGGCGGTCATCCAACCCGCCGTCCAGACGATTTTGCTCACGTTTGTTTTCGGCAAACTCGCCAAGATGCCGGCCGGCGACGTCCCCTACCCGCTCATCGTGCTCACGGGCCTGCTTCCTTGGCAGCTCTTCACCGGCGCCTTCGGTGGCGCGGGAAACAGCCTCGTCGGCAATGCCCATCTCATCAGCAAAGTCTACTTCCCCCGATTGCTGGTGCCGCTCTCGGGCTTGGCCGTCGCCCTCGTGGACTTTGCGGTGATGCTCTGCCTCGCGCTGCCCATTTTGTTCTTCTACCTCGGCGCTCCCGGCTGGCAGCTCCTCCTCCTTCCCTTGTTTGTCTTGCTCGCCCTCGTGATCGCCTTCGGCGCCGGATTGTGGATCGCCGCGCTTACGGTGAAATTCCGCGACTTCCGCTTCATCACGCCATTCATCCTGCAAGTGGGCGTTTTCGTGACGCCCGTGGGCTTTCGCACGGACTTTCTCCCCAACTGGCGCGACCTGCTCGCCCTCAATCCGCTCGCAGGCGTCGTCGACGGCGTGCGCTGGTGCCTCCTCGGCGGCCGCACCGAGCTCTATCTCCCCGGTCTCGGTGTGTCCTGCGTCGTCGCGCTCCTGCTGCTGGCCTCCGGCATCTGGTATTTCCGCCGCACCGAACGCCGCTTCGCGGACGTAATTTAATATGAGCCGTCCCGCGATCGAAGTCTCCGGCCTCGGCAAGCACTACGTGATAAAACACGAGTCGCGCCACGACAACCTGCGCGACACCCTGCACCATACCGTGCGAAGACTCTGGCGTCGTTTGCGCTGGGGCACCGGTTTCGCCACCGAGGATTTTTGGGCCCTGCGCGACGTTTCGTTTTCGGTTCAACCGGGCGAAGTCGTCGGCATCATCGGCCGCAACGGCGCGGGCAAGTCCACGCTCCTGAAGATTCTTTCCCGCATCACGGAGCCGACCAAAGGCCGCGTCACGTTGCGCGGCCGCGTTGCCTCATTGCTCGAGGTCGGGACCGGCTTCCACCCCGACCTCAGCGGCCGGGAAAACATTTTTCTGAACGGCGCGATCCTCGGCATGAGCCGGGTCGAGATCCGGAAAAAATTCGACGAGATCGTGGCGTTTGCCGAAGTCGAAAAATTCATCGACACGCCGGTGAAGCACTACTCGAGCGGCATGTATGTCCGTCTCGCCTTCGCCGTCGCGGCCCACCTCGAGCCCGAGATCCTCATCGTCGACGAGGTCCTCGCCGTCGGCGACGCCGCCTTCCAAAAGAAATGCCTCGGGAAAATGCAGGCGGTTGCCCGGGGTGAAGGGCGCACGGTGCTATTCGTCAGCCACAATTTGGACGCCGTCATGCAATTGTGCACGACGTCGATCCTGCTCAAGCAGGGTCGGCTCGAGAACGCGGGGCCGACCGGCAAAGTCTTGCCGCTCTACCTGCAGGGGCACGGCGGCGGCGACTATTCGGCTCCCCCTGAGAAATCCCTTGGCATTCTGAAGGTCGAGACGCGGTTACCCGACGCCGCGTCAAACGACCTTGTTTTCGAAGTCCGGTTTGCCTGCGTCGCGCCGCTGTCGAATCCGACCATCGGCCTGGTGGTCTATTCAATCTACAACGTGCCACTCTTTGGCTCCAACTCTCTCTACCATCCGTGGCTGCTTACGCCTCGGTTCGGCGCCACGGGTATGGGCACAGTGCGGATCCGCGACGTCCCGCTGTGGAGCGGAACTTACAAAGCTTCCTTCTGGCTCTCCGATGGCAATACGCCGGTCGATGTCGTTCATGACGCCGTGACGTTCGAACTGGTGAGCTCCCATCTCCCGACCAACGCGTCTCCCGCGAAAGATATCGGATACGTTCACGTCCGGGGCGAGTGGACGCCCCATTCATGAGCGAGTCTTCCGGAACTTTTGCCGTGTCCGACGGCATCTACCGACTCGTCGCCTTCTTTTTGCTTGGGAGCTTCGCCATCGTTGGCCTCGACCTGGGACGCCGCAAATCCGCCACCTGGGACGAAGGCGGGCACATCGCCGCCGGCTACAGCTACTGGCACTACGGCGACTATCGCGTCGCCACCTTTAATCTCTTCCTTGCGCAGAAATTTTTGGCGGCACCGATCGTTTTGCTCAATCCGGCATTCCCGGATCGGGAAGATGCTTCGTCACCCCGAGATCCCACCACCCTGGGTCATCGGTTGCTCTACCAATCGGGCAATGATCACAGCGTCATCTTGAGGTCTTCGCGAGCCATGATCACCGGACTCGGCGTCGTTTTGGGTGCGGCCGTTTTGCTGTGCTCCACCCGCCTTTTCGGCCGCGTCGGCGGCCTGGTTGCCCTTTTGACCTTCGTGACTTGCCCGCCGCTGATGGCACATAGCGCCCTGGCCACCACCGACATCGCGGCAGCACTGCTCCTTTTTTTCGCGACACTCGCGTGGTGGCGTCTGCTGCATCGGGGTGATGCATGGTCCGCCGTGCTCTCCGGAGCGGCGACGGCGGCGTTGGTGCTGACAAAGTATTCCGCCGCCGCCTTCGTCGTCATCGCCGTGATCTTGACGGTCGCGCGAATTGCGTGCGGCCCGGCGTTGCCAATCCCCAGGACGGAAGGCCGCATGCCGGAGGCTGGTCCCGGACCTCGCTTCGCATCGACGGGGCGCCTTGCGCTCGCGGCAGCAGTGAGCGGCTTGGTTGCCTGGCTTTTCATCTGGGCTTTCTTCGGCTTCACGCGCGATCCCGGCGGTTTCACGCACGACTGGTCCGTGCTGACTCCGGGCACACTCAGCCACCGGGCCTTCGGGCTTCTGCGTGATCTTCGGCTTTTTCCGGATCCGTTTCTCTATGATCTGACCGGACTCCGAACGCTCCATGCGCATCGGCCCGGTTTCTATGCCGGCCACTACGCGTTGGAGGGCCAAGCGTGGTTCTTTCCAGCCCAGTTCGCGCTCAAGACCCCGGTTCTTACGATCGCGACTTTAGCGGTCGCCGCCGTGTGCCTGTGGCGACAGCGCGGTTCTCCCGCGGCAACGGCGGAAAAAAGTGTGCCCAGCTCGCTCGGTTACCGGTTGTTGCCCTATCTTGTCTTGGTCGCCGTTTATTCAACCTTTGCGATCACCGGCAAGGTCAACCTTGGGATCAGACATCTGCTACCGATCTATCCCGCTTTGTGCGTGCTCGCCGGCGGAGCAGTTTTTGCCTTGGCAGGGTTACGGCGCCTGTTCTCCCGCGGACTATTGGCGTTTTTCGGGCTGGGTCTTGGTCTCACCGCAATTCAAGCCCAGGCTCAACCGCTTGCGTGGTTCAACTCTTTTGCCGGCGGAACGAGCAAGGGCTACACCTGGTTTCTGGACAGTTCAACCGACTGGGGCGAAGAATTGCCGGCGCTCGCAGACTGGCTCGCCAATCCTGCCAATGCGGCGCTGACAAAACCGCCAGTCTTTCTCGCTTACTTCGGCACCGCGCTGCCCTCGGCCTACGGCGTGCACGCCATCCAGATTGACAGCTATTTCTCCGACTCGCCGTTTGACCTGTCGCAACTGGCCGCCGGCACTTATTGCGTGAGTCCGAGCACCCTCCAGGGCGGAAACTCGTCAGTTTTCGGTCCATGGTCCCGCGCCCACGAGGAGGACTACCGGGCGTTACTGGCGGCGGCCTCCGCGGAAGGCGTCGCGTCGCTCCGCAATTACGAGCGCGTCCGGCTTCACCAGCTGTTTTCTGCTCGGCTCTGCGCCCTGCTGAGGCAACGCCGGCCTGACGCGCGTGTCGGTCACAACTTTTTCGTCTACCGCCTGTCCGAGGCGGACGTAGAACGCGCCCTGCACGGTCCGCCGGCCGAGTTGATCGACGGCCTGCCTCACACTGTGCCAAGAATCCGATGAGCACCCCGTCCGCTCCCGTTGCGTTGTCGGTCGTCATCTGCACGCACAATCCACGGCCCGATGCCCTCGAACGCACGATGGATTCTCTGCGAGCCCAGTCGCTGCCCCTCGCGGCTTGGGAACTTGTCGTGATCGACAACGCTTCCGCTCCGCCGCTGCGCACCCGCCTTGATCTTTCGTGGCACCCCCGGGCCCGAATCGTCGAGGAGCCGACCCTCGGCCTCACCCAGGCCAGAATCGCCGGCATCCGTCACACTTCGGCGCCCCTGCTGGTCGGAGTGGACGACGACAACGTCCTCGCGCCCGATTACCTCGCCGTCGCTCTCAGCCTCGGCGCCGAGAAACCCTTCCTCGGGGTTTGGGGTGGAGCTGTGATCCCCGAGTTTGAAACGCCGCCACCCGATTGGATCCGACCGTATCTCGGACTGCTCGCGCTCCGCGAGCCTCGCGTGGAGGTTTGGGCAAAAAGCGACGTGCTCACCGACGCCATCCCCTGCGGTGCGGGCATCTGCTTTCGTCGCCAAGTCGCCGACCGCTGGGTGGACAGCATGGCCGCGAACCCACTGCGGCTCCGTCTGGGTCGGATCGGTTTGGCGTTGGGCTCGGGCGAGGATGGCGACCTGGCCTTCACGGCGTGCGACTTGGGCATGGCGGCCGGAGTTTTTCCGCGTCTGCGCCTGGTCCATCTCATTCCCGCCCGTAGAGTGTCGCTCGACTACATGGAACGTCTGGTCGAAGACATGTATCGATCGGAAGTTCTGTTGCGCAGTCTGCGCCATCCCGTCGAGCCGCCGCCGCCGGTCGGGACCGTCGCCCGACTTTTTCGACTTTATAGTGAACGCCGGATGAGCACACCGGTTCGCCGGCTGATGCGCGCTGCCGACCGCGGCACCCGCAGCGGTTACGCCCTTGCCGCCAAAGTTCAACGTGCCGAACCATCACCTGCATGAATCCCCGCCCGGCCGACATATCTGCCTACTTGGCCCAGACCACTCCGATTGAGCGCGATGTGGTCCGGTTGCTCGTGGGCTGCCACCGGCCAACGATTTTCGATATCGGCGCCTGCGAAGGCGAGGACTCCATCCGATACGCACGACGCTTCCCAAAAGGAGAAATTTTCACATTTGAGCCCCTGCCCGGCAACCAAGCGCTGATCCGGGCCAATTTCGCCAGCTACGCCGTGCCGAATACCGAACTCGTGCCCCTCGCCCTTTCGGACCGCCGCGGCGAAGCAACCTTCCACGTTTCATCCGGCCGGCCGCCCGAACTGTTTGCCGGTGAAGATTGGAACTACGGCAACAAGTCCTCCTCGTTGCTCGCGCCCGCGACAACCGGCGCAATGCACGGTTGGATCGAGTTCAAGGAGGCGATCACCGTGAAAACCGAGACCCTTGACGCCTTTTGTCTCGAGCGAAACATCGAGCGAATCGATTTCATCCACATGGACGTCCAAGGGGCCGAGCAACTCGTGCTCACCGGTGCCTCCGCGATGCTGCCGCTCACGACCGCCGTCTGGCTTGAAGTTGCCTCTCGGCCGCTCTACCGCGACCAAGCCCTCGAGCCCGAGATCGCGCGATTCATGCGCTCGCAGGGCTTCATTTTGGCCCATGCGACCTACCTCGGCGACGCGACCGGTGAGGGCGACCATTTCTACCTCAATCGACGCCACTTCCGCAGCTGGCTTTACCTTGCCGGGCGTCAGGCAACGCGCGCGCTGAACCGTATCCGCCGGGCCTTTGGCGGGGGCGCACGTCCGCAGTGAGTCCATTGGAAAGCTTCCCATGATTATCACTTCGCTCACCGGCGGTCTGGGCAACCAGATGTTCCAATACGCCGCCGGCCTGGCCCTCGCCGAACGACGGCGCACGGTTCTAAAATTGGACGTGTCGTGGTTCCGCGAAGATCCGGCCTACGAGGCGCACAACCGCTACGCACTTTCGTGCTTCAACGTCACCGAGCAGTTCGCCACCGCCGCCGAAATCGAGCAGTCCCGCGGCGTGCAGTTGACCCGCACCGAACGTTGGGCCGTGACCGCCGCCCGCGCGTTGCGTCTCAAGCGGATGGTCGCGCTTCACTCCAGCCAGCCCCGCTGGCACCGGCCACCCACGGCCCGTTTTTATCCCGGATTTTTCGACCTTCCCGACGGGACCTACCTCAACGGCATGTTTCAATCCGAACTCTTCTTCGGACCCTCGGCCGATTTGATCCGGCTGCATTTTAGTTTCCGCTACCCGGCGTCACCCGCGGTCGCGAACATGGCCGGCCAAATCTCCGCAAGCCCGTCGGCGTTCGTCCACTTCCGCCGCGGCGACTACGCCCGCAATCCGGCATTCGCCTCCGAAATGGGCGTCATCGGCCCCGACTACTACCGCCGTGCCGTCGATCGCATCCGAGCCGAACACCCCGATGTGACGCTCTATGTTTTCTCCGACGACATCGACGCCGTGGAACGCGAGTTCGCCCCCGGCGGCCGGGTCGTGTTTGTGCGCGCCACCGGCCATACCAACGCCTACGACAAGATCCGGCTCATGGCGCTGTGCGACCACGGGATCATTGCGAATTCCACGTTTTCGTGGTGGGCCGCATGGCTGAATCCCTCACCGAACAAGATCGTGATCGCACCGGACCCTTGGTTCGACCGCAGCTCCCTTGATGCCGGCGACCTCGTTCCAAGCGGCTGGCTGCGGCTGCCGCGCACGGCATGACACTTAATGCCGGTTTCAGCCCGCAAAGCATCACCCCGGCTCTGGGCTGTTTCGGGCTCCTCATGTTTGGGGCCGCTCTCCTCGGCTTCGCGGGACCGGCTCCGCAACTCATTTTTGCCTCCGACGTTGTTTCCTACCTCGACGCGTGTCACCGGGCGGCCGGCGGTCAATGGCTGGGACGTGATTTTACTTCCCCAATCGGACCGGCCGCGCTTCTGCCAACGGTCTTGGCCATGCGATTTTTCGGTTCGGACATTTCGGGACTTGTGGGAGGTTCGGTGATCGCTTGGAGCGGTTTCGGAGCGCTGGCGTGGATGATCGCGCAATCCCGTCTCAACTCCATCTACGCGATCGGCTTTTCTCTCTTCGTCGCTGGCACTGCCGCCGGACTCTTTCCGATGGATTTCGGCGATTGGAAGTCGCTGTCCTACGGACTGCTTTACAACCGGCTGGCTTGGGCGGCCCTCGCGCTCGCACTCGTCGCCGCCTTGTTGCCTCCGCGCACGACCTCCGGCTCGACTACGACTTGGCTTGCGGCCGGCCTGGGTGCCGCCTCGGTCTGGATTTGGGCGCTGAAACCCAACTATCTGCTGATCCTTTCGCCGCCGATGATTTTTGCTTTTATCCAAGCTCCCCGTCTACAGGCGTGGTCGGTCGGACTGCTCGGCGGCTCGGTCGGAACGCTCGCGTTGATCGCCGCCTGCGTTCCGTTTTCTCCCTTTGGCTACGTGCAAACCCATTTGGGGATGGCCACTGAAGCGCCGGCGGACTTGCTCCTTTACACCTGGAATCGGACTTGGTCGGAGAACAGATGGCTACTTCTAGGCTTGGCCGGCATCTGCTTCGCCGCGCTGCGTTCGGCCGCCGCCGGTGTGCCCCGAATCGCGCTGGGTGCGACCGTCATTGCCATCGCCGCCGCCACTCTTTTGGCAAATCTCACCAACTGCCAATTTTCGGAGATTCCGATCTGGGGCGCAATTGCGTGGATCACGGCAGGAGTTGCCGTCGAAAGCACCGGAGTTGCCCGGCTGGCCCGATTCGCCGCAATTGTCTTCGCCCTTGCCTTCACGTGGCAGCCGCTGGCCTCGATGGCCTACAACTTCGCTTGGAAAACAATTCAGCCGCCAGGTTCAAGTTCTGCGGTCAGCATCGCATCCGCCGCATGGCACGGCCTCCCGTTGCGCGCCTTTCCCGGAACCGTAGCGGATCCGGCCGGAGATCTGACTTCCGCCGCCAACTATGCCCTTTGGTTAAATGACGGGCTCGCGCTTCTCTCTAAACATCATCGCGGCGGTCCGGTCGCCTGCCTCGACTGGAACAACCCGTTTCCATTTGCGACCGGTTCAATCCCGCCTCCGGACGATGTGATCGCTTGGCACGTCGGTCGTAATGTCGGCCGGAACTATCACGCCGATCCGGCCCGAATTCTGAACGGAACCGAGATCGTGATGGAACCGGTGCGATCGTTGCAACCGGCCTCGCTCGAATTCAAGCGCAGCCTCTTCGCCCCCGGCCTCGCCTCGGCCTTTTCGTTGGTCGCCGAGTCCACCCATTGGCGCGTCTGGATGCGTCGTGCGCAGCCTCACAACTGAAATGATCAACCGCCTGTTAAAACGCCTTGCCCGGAAAGCCGGCTTCATGGTCGCGAGCACCGGGCATCGTTCTTCGTCCTTCATCGACCGGCCGCCGGAGACCGCGTTCGATCTCGTCCTGTTGCAGACATTCCCAAATCTCGACGGCCTCCGCTTCATCCAAATCGGCGCCAACGACGGCCAGCGCGTCGATCCCCTGCTGCCTTACCTTGAAAAATACGCGTGGTCCGGCCTCTTGTTTGAACCGTTGAAGGAAAATTTCGCGGCCCTTTCCCGCCGCCACACCGGCAATCACCGGCTCACCTTGCGCCATGCCGCCGTCGATACCGTCGCCGGACGTCGAACACTTTACGACGTAGACCGCCGCACTCATCCGGGCCTGCCGGACTGGGCCTACGGTCTCGCGAGTTTCGACCGCGATCGCGTGGCGAACGCGTTGCGCGAACTGGGCCTGGATTCGTCGGCGATCATCGAAGAAACCGTCGAGACCTGCGCTTGGTCCGAGGTCTGGCGGGATTTCGGCGCGGCGCGCTGCGACCTGCTCGTCCTTGATACGGAAGGCTATGATCTCACCTTGCTCCGCTCCGCCGGGCTGGCGGAGCACCGGCCTCGCCTGATTCATTTCGAACACGCGTGTGTGTCCGGGGCCGAGCGGCTCGCTTTCTACGGCGAACTGCTCGCTCTCGGTTACGAACTTGCCACCGACGGACCCGACACCACCGCGTGGCTGAAGTCATGAGAATCGCATTTGTCTCCACCATTCTTAGCTATCCGTGGGGCGGCGCTGACTTTCTCTGGACCCGCGCTGCCGAGGCCGCCGCGAACGGTGGCAACTCGCTCTTGCTGTCGCTTTCACCCGATACCGCGGCGCATCCCCGGATCGCGGCGCTTAAGTCGCGTGGAGCCAGACTCCACCTCCGCTCGTCGCGACTCAGCCCGCCGCCGCTCGCCCGCCGCCTGTGGGCCCGCCTTCGGCCGCCGGTCGATCCGCTGTTGTCCGCGCTGCGTGCGTTTGCTCCCGAGCTCGTCGTCTTCAGTTTCGGCGGCACCTACGACGTGTTGATGCACCCGGAGGTCTTCCGCTGGCTGGAGCAAGCGCGCGTGCCCTACCGCATCATCGCCAACTGGCAGAAGGAACTCCCCGATCTCGCCGCCGCCGACCTTGCTTCGGTGCAAGCCGCGTTCGCCGCCGCCGACTCGCTCAACTTCGTATCATCGCGCAACCTCGCGACCACCCGTCGGCATCTGCTCATGCCCTTGGAGAACACGCGTGTGTTGCACAATCCACTGCGCGGCTCCCCCGCGGACTTCACGCCCTTTCCATCGGATGCGGCGCCGCGGCTGGCGACCGTAGGCCGCCTTGAGCCGGTAAAGGGACTCGATCTTTTGCTCCATGCCGCGGCCGACGCGCTCGGCACCGAGCAAAACTGGAGCTTGCACGTGTTTGGTCGCGGACCCCAGGAGGCGGCGTTGCGCACCATTGCTTCCCATCTGGGGATCGGACAACAGGTCGTGTTTCGAGGCCACGTCGACACGCCCCTTGCGGAACTCTGGCGTGATCGGCATCTGCTGGTCTCTCCCTCGGTGGATGAAGGCGTGCCGATGACGATACCCGAAGCCATGTTCTGCGGGCGCCCCGTGCTCGCGACGTGCGTCGGCGG
>CALSBN010000100.1:0-16785 GCA_943373185.1 Opitutus sp. GAS368
CCATCGTTAGAACACGATTGGCACCGGCGGATACCAACAGATTGGCCACCAGCTTGGCGGTGATCGGAACGCGCGGTTGATCCTTTCGATCCTGCCTCGCGTAGCCGTAAAAGGGCAGGACCGCCGTGATTCGTTGAGCGGAAGCTCGCCGCGCGGCATCAATCATGATCAGCAACTCCATCATGTGATGATTGGTCGGAGGGCATGTTGATTGAATGATGTAGACGTCGTGACCTCGGACGTTCTCGTTGATTTTTACGAACGACTCCCCGTCCGGAAAGCTGGTCACGGTTGCTTCCCCCAGAGGCATCCCGATCGCCTGGCAGATCTCCTCAGCCAGAGGCCGATTCGAGTTTCCGGTGAAAATCTTTAGTCGGGAGTCGCTCATGTGTCGGATAGCTTGAGGGCAGGCAGTTCAGGCGGAAGTCTTTTCTTGGACAGAGTCGCCAAACTGCGACTCGAGGGCATCCACTCGGCGAAAGAGCTCGGGTAACTTTCGTCGAAGAACGTTTATACGCTGCTCCAATTGGTAGGGTAAACACGGCGAGCCCTTCACAAAAGCTCCCGCGGCCACATCAGAGTTCACGCCAGTCTGACCATCAATCTTAGCCCCCCGATGCACCGTCAGATGTCCGGCCAATCCAGCTTGGCCGCCGACAACGACGAAGTCCTCTATCGTCGTGCTCCCCGAAATGCCCACTTGGGCACAGACAATGCAGTGCCTCCCGATCTCAACATTGTGAGCGATTTGGACCAAATTATCGATCTTCGAACCATCGCCCACCGACGTTCTACTAAAGCGTGCCCGGTCGAGTGTCGAGTTGGCCCCGATCTCGACATCATTGCCAATAATCACCGTGCCGACTTGAGGAACCTTCGTATGACACCCATCGACGAACTCGTATCCGAAACCATCCGAGCCGATCACCACACCGGGCTGAAGACGGACACGTTCCCCCAGCGTGCACTCAGCCGCAACAATGACACCGGGCATCAGCCAACAATCGTCGCCGATTTTGGCTCCCCTTCCAAGAAAGACCTGGGCCTGGAGATACACCCGCTCGCCGATATGCACCCCGTCTTCGATCACGCACCCAGGTCCAATCGTCGCACTTTCCGGGACCACCACCCTCTCTCCAATTACTGCCGATCGGTGCACGCCGGCTTTCGGCTGGGGCCAAAGCAAGTGCTCAATTCGCGCACACACCTGAGCGAGTCCGACGGAAGGGCTCGGAACCTCCAGAAAGCACTGACCAGCGTGAGGTTCGCCCACGTAATCCGGAGTGACCAGAATCAAGGACGCCCGACTCTTGGCAACGTCTGACCGATAGCGAGGGTTGCCCAAAAAAGACAGGTCCCCGGACGTCGCCCGAGTCAAGGATGCCACGCCAGAGATCGTATCCTTCGTAGCTCCACGCATTCGCGAGGCTTGGATAAAATCGGCAATTTCAGCCGCAGAGAAGGCGAAGCGCATAAAGGAAAATGAGTTGGTCAAAGGCCCGTCGGCAACATTCAGATGTTCAGAACCGGAGTTGTTTTCGGGCACAAAAAAGCCCCGCTGAAACCAGCGGGGCGAGATAGGTAAGCGTCGGAATGTTTACTTCTTGGGAGATACGCCTGGGACCGTGATCTTCGGAGCATCAGGCGAGGCCGAAGCCGCCGGAGCCGGGGCTGCGACTGCCGAGGCCGCCGGGCGGTCTTTGTTGATTTCCTTCATCACTTCATCGGTAATTTCGTAAGCCGAATCCGCGTAAATCACGTTGGAAACACCGATCAAGGTGGGACCAGCCTTGTCCAACAAAAGGGTAGCTCCTTTTCGTTTGGCAACGTCCGTCGCGATCTTGCTGATCTCCTCAAGCATCAGGCTACGGAAGGTCTGGAGGCGCTGCTGAAGGGACCGCTGGGTATTCTGCGCGAAGGTGCTGATTTCGTTTTTCTTCCGCTGGATCTCCTCAAGCTTTTTCTGCGCGTCAGTCTGCGACTTGGCCTTGGCGTCCGCCGTCAATGCAGGGTTGTTGGACTGATCTGACAAGGTCTTGTATTCATCGACGAGGACGTTGCCGTCCTTGTTCATTTTTTCGATCTCTTCTTGCGCCTTTTGCTCGTCGGTGCGCAGTTTCGAGTTCTGTTCCTCCGTCTTGTAATGGGAGTCGTAGAGTTTGGCCATATCAACCACGAGCAGCTTGGGCGCGGGTTGAGCGTTAGCGATCGCGGCAGAGAGCGCGAGAGCCGCGAATAAGGAGAGAGTGCGAATGGATTTCATTATGTGTTGGGTTTGGAAATGAGGTGACGAACAAATCAAATTCAGAACCGCGTGCCAAAGGAAAAATTGAACTGATTTCCCTTCTTATTTTGGACCGTGCCCGTGATCGGGATACCGAAATCCAAGCTAAGTGGTGCGCCGGCAACAAAGAGCCTCAGACCGAATCCGAAGTTATCGTTGTAGGATGCCGGATTGAAGTCATAGGCGCCTTTGTTCACAAAACCCGCGTCGTAGAACACCGCAAAACGGATCGGACTGACGATATCGACTGAATACTCGGCGCTGAAAAAACCATAGGATTTACCACCGATCGGTTCGCCGAACTCGTCTCGCGGCCCCACCTCACGGAATTCGTAACCGCGCAAGGTATATGGGCCACCCAGATAAAAGGCATTGTAATAGGGCAAAACCTTTGAATCGCCGAAATTCTGCACCACACCCGCACGCGCAATTAAGGACAAAACTTGCGCCTGAGTTTCGAATACGGGGAAGAACTGAGATCCGCGAAACTCGAAACGATAAAAGTTATCGCTCCCTCCGATAGGTCCACCGGCGATGTCGGTATTTACTTCTACGCGATTACCCGAGGTTGTGTTGATGATTTTGTCGCGGGTGTCTCGCAAGAGTTGGAATCCAACTTTGGACACGGTGTTATTGCCTTCAAGTGACCGAATTTGATTCGAGGCGCTGCTGGAAACATCTCTGATCTCGATGATCTGGTAAGTGTAGGACAACTTACCCTCGACCAGTTCGAACAAACGCTTACGCAGATAAATCTCCGCACCCGTTTCAACTTGGCTGTAGAAGGTGCTATTGTAGTCGGAGCTCGTCCGAAAGATGCTAAATCCAAGCGCGAGCTGCTTTTGGAACAGCCACGGCTCTTCGAAGGAAAGAACGACCTCGCTGGACTGACTGCCGAGTTGCATTCTCAGCCGAAATTTCTGGCCGTCGCCTTGAAACAGCGACCGACGGTTGAAGATATCGAAATTTGATTGGGAGATTTCCGCGAAGATTGTCGCCCGCTCAAGCGAGCTGAATCCCGCGCCAAACGTTAGATTGCCGGTGCGCCCCTCTTTCAGGGCAATCCGCATGTTCCGACGCCCGGGAATGTTGGTCTCCTGCGGGGTAACATTCACGTCTTCAAAGAAGCGGGTATTCTCAAGTCGAAGTTTACTGATCTTCATCAAGACCGTGCTGAAAACGTCGCCCGGCCCCAAAACGAGTTCACGCACGATAACCGTGCTCTTCGTTTTGGAATTCCCCTCGATCACGATGGATTCAACATTGAATTTTTCGCTCTCGTTGATCGCATATTCGATGTCGATATCGCCCGTGGTTACGTTGGGCTTCCGAGTCAGTCGAACCCGGGTATCCAAATAGCCGTCTTTGCCGTAAAAATCCTCCAACCGCTCGACGTCTTTATCAAGCTTGGACGGGACAAAAACGAGGCCGCTCTTCTGACGAGCGACGCGCTTCAACAGTGCAGACGTGAAGAGCTTGTTGCCCTTGAAAGATATCTCGCCGATCCGATACTGGCGACCTTCCGTCAAGTTGACCGTGAGCACCAATTTCTCGGGAGACGGGTAATCAAACAGCACGTTCTCCTGCGCGATTTCGACATCGAGATAGCCCTTTTCACGATAGTAGTCCCGCAATTTCTCCAAATCGTCGTCAAACTCGTCATCCTTGAAGCGACCTGATCCGGTGAGCCACGAAAACATCCACCACTTTTTCGTTTCCATCACCCCTCTTAATGCCCTCGCCTTGACATTGGCATTTCCAACAAAACGCACATCCGAGATCTTAACCTTATTTCCTTCTTTGATCTTGAAAACTACCGTGCCAAATCCGGTGGCCCGATCTCGTTCGACGGCATAATTAATCGATACCTGATTGTAGCCCGATTTCTGGTAATACTCTCGGATCTTTTCGGCATCTTCCTTCACCTGACGCTCGTCCAAAGCGGTATTCGGCTTCGTCTTGATCTCCTTCTCAAGTCGGGTGCCTTTGACCCGTTTATTCCCCTCATATCTGACCGCGAGCACCCGAAATTTTGGGGTTACCTCGACGACTAAATTGAACGATTTCCCGTCAACGCTCTCCCGCTTGATTTCGATGAATTCAAAGAGCCCAGTTCGGTAGAGAGACCGGATATCTCGATCCAGCATCGTGTCGTCCAAATCTCCACCCTCACGAACCTGCATGTTCGCGCGAACCACCTGTTCATTGACATTCGCCGCTCCGACAAACTTAACGGTTATCGATCCAACTTTGAATACGGGAGCAGGGGCTTCTTGGCCACTCGCAGGAGCTTGCAACTGAGCAAGGACCGGCAACGAGCCCGCGGACAAGAATCCAAAAATGGCGAAGGCAAGGCAGGCGACCCTGCGCGCAGGGTTACTGTGTGTAGTTTTCAAAGCGGGTGATGTCTCTTAGGAACGTAAGCTTCAATTCTCCTACCGGTCCGTTTCGTTGCTTGGCAACGATTAACTCGGCCGAGTCGGCAGCGACTTGGAATTTTTCATCGGCGTCTTTGGGTCGGGCGAGCATAAGCACAACGTCTGCGTCTTGCTCGATCGAGCCGGATTCACGCAAGTCCGCGAGTTTGGGCGTTCGGTTTTCCTTTTCGGAGGAGCGATTCAATTGACTTAATACAACGACCGGGAGGTTCAGTTCCTTCGCAAGAGCCTTTAAACCGCGGGAAGCTTCGGCGACTTGCTGTTCTCGCGGCATCTTTGAATCGGTGGGTGCAAGGAGCTGCAAATAATCTACGACGATGAAGCCCAACGGGTGGCGGGCGTGAATGCGACGCGCTTTCGCCCGCAATTGCATGATCGAAAGCGCACTGGAATCGTCGATGAAAATGGGTGCCTTCGAGAATTGATCAGCGGCCGAGAGCAACCGCGCCTGCTCGTCACCGTTTTTCGACAACAAGCCATCACGCAAGAGTTTCATGTTCACACGAGCACGCGAACACAACATGCGCAACGCCAGCTGCGCCGAACTCATCTCCAACGAGAAAATCAAGACCCCAACCGGATCTCCACGCAATGGCATGGCCGCTGATTCCGCCATGTTCAACGCGAGCGACGTCTTTCCCATCGAAGGCCGCGCCGCCAGGATAATCATCTCCTGCCTTTGAAATCCCCAAGTGAGGGCATCGAGGTCCTTGAATCCGGATGTTACACCGGTCATCTCCCCCTTCT
Source organism: Opitutus sp. GAS368 (assembly GCA_943373185.1). GTDB lineage: Bacteria > Verrucomicrobiota > Verrucomicrobiia > Opitutales > Opitutaceae > Tous-C4FEB. The sequence goes on from CALSBN010000100.1 coordinate 5,470, forward strand.
TCATCATCATTTTTGTGATGACGCTCATGGCCTCACGCGTCGGTTCACGCATGGGCTTAGCACTTTCGCTCACGCGATTTTGGGTGACGTTAAAGATTCGCTGCTCGATTTGATCCACAAATTCGTCGATGCCACCGGTGAACGCGTAGCACTCCTCAACGGCGCCGGTTGCCGAACGGATCAACTCCCGCAAAAGGTGCAGTTCACGCACTTTTTCGATGAAATAACCTGCTTGGGCGGTAGTTGGAATCCGGCTGCTTATCTGGGTCAGAAACGCAAAGCCACCGACCAAATCCAGCTGCTTGATCGTTTTTAAATCTTCCGCCAAGACCGCCACGTCGATCGGCGTTTGCCGGTTGTAAAGATCGAGCAACCGATCGAATACGATCCCGTGAGCAGCCAAGTAGAACGACTCCGGCCTGATCCGCGCTTCCAAACAGCGGGAAATCACGTCTGAGCCGTCCAATAGGCAACATGAGAGAAGATACTCCTCAGCTTCGAGGCTATGTGGAGCCGTGCGTCCGGCAAACGGGCCCGGCGAGGCCTCCGAACGGCGATTTTGGAATTTGGATTCTTCTGCCATGCGGATCCTCAAACTAAAAAGGACAACAGTGGTGTTCGGCAACGCCGACGTGTCCACGAACGGCTTGGAAAAACGAAAGCCGCGTCTTTCGACGCGGCCCGGTTACAGAATGCGTCTTTAGCTTACTTGCGGTCAGCTTTTCCAGCTGGCTTAACCTCGGGCGCCGCCACTTCGATGGGGTTCTCCGAGACCACATCAAACGCAAGTTCAACGGCCACATCGGCGTGGAGCTTTACCTTCACCGTGTGTTTACCGAGAGTCTTCACCGGGGTGTGCAAATGAATACGCTTCTTATCGATGGAGAAGCCGGCCGCAGTTAACTTGTCATGAACGTCGTTGCCGGTGATTGCACCGAACATCTTGCCGCCCTCACCGGTCTTTACCGCGAAAGCGAAGCTCGTTTTCTCAAGCTTCTTCGCGAGTTCCTGAGCACCGTTGAGTTCAAGTGACTCACGCTCCGCCCGGCGGCGCTTGAGAGCATCCACTTGCTTGCGATTGGCTACGGTTACAGGTGCCGCAAATCCCCGGGGAAGCAGGTAATTTCGGGCGTAGCCGGCACGCACTTTGACTTGATCGCCTTCACCGCCGAGGCCTTCGACGGGTTTGAGCAGGAGGATTTCACTGTTTGCCATAATTTTTGGATATTAAAATTTTACCGCTGAAATAGAGATGGGGAAAGCAATCAAAACGGCACATCTTCATCAATAGTTCCCGGTGCTGGGGCCTTCGGAGCCGCTCCACGCGCGGGAGAAGAATGACGCTCTGGAGAAGTTTGGTCGATGTCGTCGCCCGAGGTGCTGCCGGCGGTCGCGCCCCCTGGCCCACCCGTGGTTCCAGCACCTCGCATTGAAAGAAACTGAACGTTCTCCAAAACCACCTTCATCTTGCTCCGCTTCTGACCGCTTTGCTTGTCCTCCCACTGGTCGAGCTTCAAACGCCCCTCAACCATCGCTGGACTTCCTTTCGTGAGATACTTTGCAACGAGTTCACCTTGCTTTCCCCAAGCTTCGATATCGACGAATGTCGTTTCGTCTCTCGTGGCCCCAGATTCATCCTTAAACTGGCGATTCACCGCCAAGCCAAACTGGCAAATAGCGGTCCCCTTCGGCGTGACCCGCAATTCAGGATCCCGAGTCAGGTTCCCAATCAAGAAAACTTTATTGAGGTATGCCATGGCGCCACGCCCACGCAGCAAATCAAATTCAAACCGTCTCTACGAAAGTCCGATAAACGCTTTGATTGAGACGCAGGCGCTCCTTGATCTGACTTGGGCCCTCAGACGGTGCGACGAATGAGATGTGCACGTAGGTCGCTCCGGTGAGCTTCGGGTCGGTCACGCGCACAAAGTCACGACGACCCAAATTTTCAATCGCCGTCACTTCGCCGCTGGCGGAGGTGATGACTTGCTTTACGCCGTCAATGATTTGTTCGACGGATTCTTCCTTTCCGCGATTGTCGATGATGAATGTGGCGCGGTAGTTACGTTTGGTCGGATTCATGTGGTAGATTCTCGGCGATTGAGCTGATTCATGGCTAAAGAAGGGCCGCGAGTCAGCAGCAATTCTAGGCCTTCGATAAAATAAGAGTTTTTTTGATTTAAAAGAATACTGTGATCTGAAGAAAATTTTCCCAAAACGAAATCCTTGAGGTCCATCGCCGCCGGAATCTTCGGGCCAATACCAAGCCGATATCTGATGAAGCCTTCACCCAAATGCTCGAGCAAACTGGCAATACCGTTGTGTCCACCTGCACTCCCGGATTCCGAGACCTTTACCAAACCCACGTCGATATTGATGTCGTCGTAAACGACAGCAATTGATTTGGTTGAGAACCGGTGATAGCGAGCCAGAGCGCCTACTGCCCGTCCGCTGTCATTCATGAACGTTTGTGGCTTCACCAACCATCGCGTGCAGCCGGGACTGACATCCCAGCGGGCAATTTCCGACTCAAAATTCGCCCGGTGCTGCCAAACGAGACCGTGCTTTTTTGCGAGCGCGTCCAGAATGGTCCATCCGAGATTATGCCGCGTATCTGAGTAATCACGGCCGGGATTTCCCAATCCAACGACGAGCGAGATGGGCATGACTCAAAGAACACACGCGTTGGGTGCCTACCGAGCAGGCACCCAAGCGATCGACGAACCCTTACTTCTTTGCTGGAGCGGCCGGCTTGGCCGTCGCACCTGGTTTGGCTGCCGCCGCAGCCGCGGCGGCCGGAGCACCGGCCTTTGCCGGTGCCGCACCTGCTTTGGCGTCGCCTGCGGCCGGCGCGGCGCCAGCGGCAGGAGCTGCACCTGCAGCTGGCGCGGCGGCACCTTCAGCCGGAGTTGCTGCTGCAGCTGCTTCTTGGACGATCTCCGCGACGGGTTCGACGCAAGAAACGATCGGCTGCCCCTTGGATTCGAGAAATTCAACTCCGGGAATTGGTTTCAACTCCGAGACCTTGATCGTCTCGCCCACCTTGAGCTCCGAAACGTCCACGTTGACCAGCTCGGGCAGGTCTTTGGGCAAACAGCGAACCCGGAGCAAGTGTGCGTTAATTTCGAGAACGCCGCTTTGGTTTTTGACGCCAAACGCCTCCCCAACCGCCATCACAGGAACCCGAATTTCAAATTTTTCATCGGCCTTCACTTCTTGAAGATCGAGGTGTAGATATTTGTCGGTGATCGGATCCCGTTGGATCTCCTGCAGAAACGAGAGGGCTTTCTCGGCTTTACCCGACTGCTGGAGCTCGATCAGAACCGCACGGCCGGAAACGACCTTGAGGAGGCGAACAAACTCCGGGGTATCAACGGAAAGCTTTTCTGGCTTTGTGTGCTTCCCGTAAAGAATTGCCGGGATGGCGTTGGCCTTACGAACCCGGCGCGATGCGCTACGACCGGTTTGCGTGCGTGGAGTGACAGTGAGCGAGAGCTGAGTTTTCATGAATTCGGTCCCCCTGAGACCCCGGGAATCGGGGGCAGGCGTAGTGGAAAAGGGTTGAAGAGATAGAAACGCCTCACTCGAAAGCAATCAAAAGTTTGAGGTCTCCGCGTTTTTTATTCGGCGAGAGCAAATGGAGCGTTGACAAGCCTTCGCCCGCTTCTGTTTTTCAGCCCTTCGTTTGACCGATCTCATCGGCCAGACAACGATGCCTGGTAGCTCAGTGGCAGAGCAGGTGACTGTTAATCACTTGGTCGTAGGTTCGACCCCTACCCGGGCAGCCATTTTGGCTCCGAAAACTTCCCCGAAGTTTTCGGAGCTTTTTTGTGTTCATTTCCTTCGAGGGCAAAGTTCGCACGGCCGCACTGAATTCCGTCGAGCCCTGGGTTTCTAGCCCATCGCCACACCGTGCTACGAAACCCCCTTAGTGCGCTGGACCTCCGCACCTATGCGTATTCTTCGAATACCCCTAAAGCTATAGATTAGGCGCGCTTCCCACGCCTATGAAAACACTCATCGCATCTGCTGTCGCCTTGTTCCGCCGCCCGCTAATCGCGGGGCTGCTCGCCGCTACCTCAATCATCTCGACCCCATCGGTTCTCGCCCAAGCCCAGTTCGCCGGCACTTACATCGGAACGCTCAACACCCGAGTCACCGTGCCGATTCTAGGCACGACCGAATCGTCATTCGGATTCTATAGCGCGACCGTCTCAAGCACCGGGGCTTTCAACCTGAGCAATGGCACGCTCACGGGAACCGTATCTCCGACAGGCGCCATTACGATCACGGGCGGCACCCAGTTTTCCTTTTTTGCACTCACGAGCGCCACGATCACCGGCACCACCCTCAGCTCCGCCTACGGCCCACTGACGGCCGCCTCCAACAACACTTCCCAATACCGAATCAATCCAAGCACCGGCTTCACCGCGAGCGGCACCGGCGGTGGTTCCGGTGGGGGTTCGGGCGGTGGCTCGGGCGGTGGCGGCACTCCCTCAGCTTGGCAAAACGGCTCGTTCGAAGGCGGGCCGAATCCAGGCTCGGCGTGGACAACCCTCAGCGCGGGCTCCACCGCAATCAACGGCTGGAGCGTCACCGCCGGCACGATCGACTACATGGGAACCGCATGGTCGTCCTCCTCCGGTTCCCGCTCGATCGATCTTTCCGGCGCCGGTGCCGGGGCGATCGCCCAGACTTTTGCGACCACGGTCGGCACCAGTTATACCGTCACGTTCGATTTCGCCGGCAACCCCGGCTACGGCTCCGGCACCGGCGTGAAAACGATGCGTGTCTCGGTCAACAACACGGCCGCCACCGGCCAAACCTACACCTTCGATACCACGGGCAAGACCCTCGCGAACATGGGTTGGACGACGCAGACGTTTGTCTTCACCGCTTCCGCGACCAGCACAACTCTCACTTTCACGAGTCAGGACAACTCCTTCTATGGACCTGCGATCGACAACGTCCGCCTCAACGGCGTCGTCGGCGACACCGGTTCGACTGCCGGGGCCGCTGCCGGCACGACTACGGTTACCGGCGCCACCGCCATCGTTGCGCCCATCAGCCTTACTGGCTACCGCAACAAAGTCGGCTCAACCTTCCAGTTCCAAGTTACCGGCGTGAGCTCGGGCGGCGTTTGGGGCACGGATGTTTACACCGACGACTCTTCCGTCGCCCGCGCCGCCGTGCACGCCGGGGTTGTCCGCGTCGGCGAGACCAAGGTCGTCACCGTCACGATTCTCCCGGGCCAGTCCAGTTACCCCGGCAGCACGCGAAACGGAGAAACCAGCGCTGCTTGGGGAGCCTGGGGCGGATCGTTCTCGTTTGCCGGCGGCTCGGGCGCGACGGGAACCGCCACCGCCGTGCCGCAGCTCGCGGTCGCAGCCAGCACGGTCAACATCGCCCGCACGCTCGCCTTCGGTAGTCCGCTGGTGCTTACCGTGCCGGTGTCCGGGGTCGGACCGTTCACTTACCAATGGTTTCTCAACGGCTCGGCCATTTCCGGGGCAACCTCCGCGAGCTACTCACTCGCCAGCGTGACCGCCGCAAACAACGGAGCCTACACCGTGCGCGTCGGCAACTCCGCCGGCTCCACCACCATCGCCGCGGGCAACGTTACCGTTTCGGGTGCCACGGCCGGCGTCCCGTCGTTCGCCTTGCAACCTTTCAACAAAGTTGTCGCGCCCGGCGGCACCTTCGCCCTCGCCTCATCCGCCACCGGTGCCGGCCTTTCCTACCAGTGGTTTCGCAATGGCGCCGCCCTCGCCGGTGAGACCGGGCCCGTGATCCTCCGAAACAGCGTCAACGCCGCCGACGCCGGCAACTACACCGTGCGCGTCTCCAACTCCGCCGGCTCCCTCACCAGTGCACCGGCCACCGTTTCCCTGGACCCAAATGCTTCGGTGATTTCCAGCATCTCCGTCCGGGTCGACGCCACCGCCGGCCAGATCATCACCCCCGGTTTCAGCATCTCGGGCACCGGCAAGAAGCGCCTGCTCATTCGCGCGAGCGGGCCCGCTCTGACCAACTTCGGCCTCTCCGCTTCCGTCGTCATGGCGGACCCCCGTCTCACCGTGTTCGAAGGCTCTACCGCCATTCCCGGACTCGCCAACAACGACTGGGACGCCGCCACCGGCGCGGCCTTCGCCCCTGTCGGCGCGTTCCCGTTCACTCCCGGCAGCCGCGACGCCGCGATTATCGTCGAGCTGGACGCCGCGCCCACCGGCCGCGGCTACAGCGTTCAGCTCACCGGCAACAACAACACCGCCGGCATCGTCCTCTTCGAAGCCTACGACCTCGGCAACACGTCCGGCGCCTCCAAACTCACCAGCGTCTCCGTGTTCTCCAACGCCGGTCGCGGTGCCTCGACGCTGATTCTCGGCGTAAACGTCCGCGGCAACGGCCAGCGCACGCTCCTCGTTCGCGGCGTCGGCCCCACGCTCGCCGCTGCGCCATTTGACATCGGCGGCAGTCTCCTCGACCCGAAACTCACCGTGGTCGACAGCAACCAGCGCGACGTCGTCAACAACCTCGACTGGGGCCAAGCCGACTACTTGAGCGAACTCGTCCTCGCCACCAACTTCGTCGGCGCTTTTGCCCTCCGCGACCAAAGCAAAGACGCCGCGACGCTCGTCTTGCTCGACCCTGGCGCCTACACCGTCCCTGTCGTCGGCCAAGACGACGGCACCGGTCTCGCCATCATCGAGGTCTACGAGGTCCCCTGAGCCGCCGCTCGTATACCAACGTCCCTTGTTAAGCAGGCTGTCATTCCGAGAAGCCTAGCAACGAAGCAATCCAGCCGAATTGCCACAACGCGCCTCGCGCACCTCGCACTGATCAGCGTCTAGAACTCAAGAGACCTTGGTATCACACCTCTCAATTTCCGGCCGAACGCGCTCAGCCCGCGCTCCGGCCGGTGTGTCGAAGCAACTGAGCCGCTCCGCCTCACCGCGGGGCGGCTCTTTTTTTCTCCACCGACCCAAACCTTTCCGCGATGCCGACCTCCTCACGCGGCCCACGGTCAACCTCGGCCTCACCTTGACCCACGCCGAGAACTCCGCGTCCTAGTCTGCAATCTCAAGTCCTCGAATTTCGAATTCCACGCCAAACGCCACCGACCTCACCGCTCTGCTCACCGCCGCCCAGCGCGGCAAAATCGCCGAACTCCGCCAACTTCTCATCGCCCTCCGCGCCGTCCACCCCGCCGACCCCACCCTCGCCGAAATCTCCGCCCTCGCCGCCTCCTAGCAAATGGAAACCCTCCGCTCCCGCCTCACCGAGCTCGCCCACCCATGATCCAAATTCTCCTTGGCTTCGTTTGTGCCGCAATCCTCGCCACCACCCCGGCCCGCGCCTTTAATCTGGATGACGATCGTTGGCGGACCAGTCCCGTGACGATGCACCTCCAGCTCGGCCCTTCGCCGGGCACTCTCATCGACGGCAGCACCACTTGGGGCGCAGTCGCCGAAGACGCCCTCGCCACTTGGAACACCAATCTCACCAATTTCAGATTCACCGTCGTGCGCGATTCCACCGTCGCTCAGGTCCGCAGCAATCGGCTGAACAACGTCTTCTTTTCCGCCACCATCTACGGCGCCGCTTTTGACAGCCGCACCCTGGCCGTCACGCTTCTTTCGACCTCCTCGACCAACGGCGTCTCCAACGGCTACTCCGAAGCCGACGTTCTCTTTAGCACCGCCCAAAGTTGGAACTCCTACCGCGGCAATATCCGCAACGCATCCGGCGGTGGCAACCTTCAGGATTTTCGCCGCGTCGCGATGCACGAGTTCGGCCATGCCCTCGGTCTCAACCACCCCGACGACATCGGCCAATCCGTCGCCGCCATCATGAATTCGACCATCGGCAACACCGACACCCTCACTGCCGACGACATCGCCGGCGCCCGCGCGATCTACGACTCCGGCACCGTCACCGTCGCGCCGTCGATCACCACTCAACCCACCAGCCGCACCGTCACCGTGGGTTCCAGCACGACGTTCACCGTCGTCGCCACCGGCACCGCCCCGCTCACCTACCAGTGGCGTCGCAACGGCACCGCCCTTTCCGGCGCGACGGCTGCCAGCCTCACGTTGAGCAACGTCCAGCTTTCAGATGCCGCCAGCTACACCGTTACCGTCACCAACAGCGCCGGCTCGCTCACCAGCACCGCCGCCGTCCTCACGGTCAACGCCGCCGCTGTCGCACCCACGATCATCACCCAGCCCGCCTCGCTCACCGTCATCGCGGGCACGAGCGCTTCCTTCACCGTCTCCGCCACCGGCACCGCGCCGCTCACGTTTCAATGGCGCCGAAACAACGTCGCCCTCTCCGGCGCGACCGCCGCCACGTTCACCATCCCCGCCACCACCACGGCCGACGCCGCCAGCTACACGGTCGTCGTCTCCAACTCTATCGGCTCCGTCACCAGCACCGCCGCCACACTCACAATCAACGCCGCGCCGATCTCCCCGACCATCTCCACCCAACCGGCGTCGCAAACAGTCCCAGCCGGCTCGCCAGCTACCTTCTCCGTCGTGGCCACCGGCACCGCCCCGCTCACGTTTCAATGGCGCCGCAACGGGACCGCCATCTCCGGTGCCACCGCCGCCACCTTCAACCTCGCCTCAGTCTCCGCCACCGATGCCGCCAACTACACCGTGGTCGTCACCAACGCCGCCGGCTCCGTCACCAGCGCCACCGCGATTCTCACCGTTACCCCGGCCATCAGCCGCATCGGCGGCGTCTCCGTCCGCACCACGCTCGCGGCCAACCAAATCCTGATCGTCGGCATCAACGTCGCCGGCGGCGAGAAGCCGGTTCTCATTCGCGCCGCCGGTCCCGCCCTCGGCGCCCTCGGGGTCCTGGGCACGATGATCGATCCCAGCCTCACCGTCTTCAGCACCGCCACTCCACCCGTTCAACTCGCCTTTAACAACCACTGGGCCGGCAACCCCGCCGTCACCGCCGCCAACACCGCCACCGGCGCCTTTCCGTTCACCAACATCTTCAGCCTCGACGCTGCCCTCGTCACCAACGTGAACGGCGGTCGCACCGTCCAGGTCTCCGGACCGAACGCCGGCAACCTCATCGTCGAAGCCTACGACGCCGGCACCGGCACCGCCCAGCGTCTCACCGGCATCTCCGCCCGCAACCGCGTCGGCACCGGCGCCGATTTGCTCATCGCCGGCTTCACCGTCTCCGGCTCCGTCAACAAACGCATCCTCATCCGTGGCGTCGGCCCCAGTCTCGCCGCTCCGCCCTTCAACCTCACCGGCGTTCTCGCCGACCCGAAACTCGAACTCTTCACCGCCGCCGCCGTCCCGGAGCTCATCGGCACCAACGACACCTACAACGCCAGCCTCGCGCCCGTCTTCGCCTCCGTCGGCTCGTTTGCCCTCGTCCCCGGCAGTCGCGACGCTGCCTTCGTCGTCACCCTCCCGCCCGGCGGCTACACCGTCCAAGTCAGCGGCGCCGACGGCGGCACCGGCCTCGCCATCGTCGAAGTCTATGAACTCCCCTGATCCGAAAGTAGGGCAGGGTCTCCGACCCGCCCTCCGCGCCGCGCTCGGTCTGATTGTGATTTGCTGCGCGGCGGTGATTTCGGCAACCGCCGCGCCCGTTTCACTTTCGTGGACCGACAACTCCTTTGACGAAACCGGTTTCTCCGTCGAACGCGCGCCCGCCAGCGGAGGAACGCCCACCGCCCCGTTTGCCCCCATCGCCCAAGTTCCGGGCCGCCCGCTCTTCGGCACCGTCACCTACGTGGACACCACCGTCGGATCCGGGATCGAATTTCTCTATCGGGTCCAAGCCATAAACATCGCCGGAAGGTCCGCCTACTCCAACACCGTCAGCAACGCCCCCACGATCATCGCCCAACCGGCCGCCAACCAAACCGTCAGCGCGTTCACTTCCGTTTCGTTTTCCGTCGTCGCCACCGGCTCTCCGCCACCGACCTACCAATGGCGGCGCAACGGCACCGACATCCCCGGTGCGACGAGCGCGACCCTCACCATTCCATCCGTCGAGGTCTCGCTCCACGCCGGCACCTACACGGTCGTCGTCTCAAACGGCCTTTCCGTGATCAGCAACCCGTCGGTTCTCACGGTGATTCCGGTCATCAGCCGCATCGGCGGCGTCTCGGTCCGCACCACCCTCGCAGCCAACCAGATTCTCATCGTCGGTCTCAACGTCGCCGGCGGCGAGAAACCCATCCTCATCCGCGCCGCCGGTCCCAGCCTCGGAGCCCTCGATGTGCCCGGCACCATGGCCGATCCCCGCCTCACCGTTTTCAGCACCGACACTCCACCCGTTCAACTCGCCTTCAACGACAACTGGGCCGGAGCCCCCGCCGTCATCGCCGCCAACACCGCCACCGGTGCTTTCCCGTTCGTCTCCGCCGCCAGCCTCGACGCCGCCCTCGTCACCAACGTAAACGGCGGCCGCACCGTCCAAGTCTCCGGGCCCGCCGCCGGCAACCTCATCGTCGAAGCCTACGACGCCGGCACCGGCATGGCCCCGCGTCTCACCGGCATCTCCGCCCGCAACCGCGTCGGCACCGGCACCGATCTGCTCATCGCCGGCTTCACCGTCTTGGGCCCCGTCGAGAAGCGCATTCTCATCCGCGGCGTCGGCCCCAGTCTCGCCGTGCCGCCCTTCAACCTCACCGGCGTCCTCGCCGATCCCAAACTCGAACTCTTCACCACCGCCACCATCCCTGCGCTCATCGGCGAAAACGACACCTACGACGCCGCCCTCGCTCCCGTCTTCGCCTCCGTCGGCGCGTTCGCCCTCGTCCCCGGCAGCCGCGACGCCGCCTTCATCGCCAACCTCCGGCCCGGCGGCTACACCGTCCAAGTCAGCGGTGCCGACGGCGGCACCGGCCTCGCCCTTATTGAAATCTATGAACTCCCCTGATCCAAAAACAGGGCAGGGTCTCCGACCCGCTCTCCGCGCCTTCGCCCCGAACCCATGCCCTCCGACCCGCACCCAAGCCATCGCCTCCACGCTGCACCCATGAAAGCACCCACCACCGGTCGCATCCTCGTCGTCGACGACACCCCGGCCAACCTCTCGCTCCTCCTCGATGCCCTCACCGAGGCCGGCCACGAAATCCTCGTCGCAGAGAGCGGTCGCAGCGCCCTCTCCCTCCTCGCCCACACCACGCCCGACCTCGTCCTCCTCGATTTCATGATGCCGGGCCTCGACGGTATCGCGACCTGCCTCGCGCTGAAACAACTCCCCTCCGCCCGCGACGTCCCCGTGCTTTTCATGACCGCCGTGGACGAGCCCGAGCAAAAACTCCGCGCCTTC
>CALSBN010000101.1:0-16613 GCA_943373185.1 Opitutus sp. GAS368
GGAGCGGAACATCGTAACCCTCATGGGGCCGGGCGTTGTGGCCCGGCCCTGTTTTTTGGCGCACAGCATGAAGCAACCTGCACATCACCGCCCGAGGCTCCTGCCGGCGATTAGCCGGTCCAAAAACTAACCGTGGAGACGATGAGTCGAAACGCACTTCCAAGGCGTAGCGGTAGCGAAGCCATTCGTGGTTAAAACTTCTGAGCTTCGTATCCATCCTGCGCTATGCGCGCAGGAGACAGCGAGGAACCGAATCGCTCTCCGCCGACTCCGCTCCGCTCAATCAAACACCACCGTCTTGTGTCCGTAAACGAGCACGCGGTTTTCGAGGTGCCAGCGGACGGCTTGGGCGAGCACCGATTTTTCGAGATCGCGGCCTTTACGGATCAGATCGTCGACATCGTGCCGGTGCGTCACCCGGGCGACGTCCTGCTGGATGATCGGACCATCGTCGAGGATCGCCGTCGCGTAATGCGCGGTCGCGCCGATCAGTTTCACCCCGCGCGCCGCCGCCTGATGATAGGGTTTCCCGCCGGCAAACGCGGGCAGAAACGAGTGGTGGATGTTGATCACTGGCCCGCCGGACTGTTCCAAAAAGTCCGCGGAGAGCACCTGCATATAGCGCGCGAGCACCACCAGATCGACCCGCAGCTCACGGAGCAGCGCGAGCTGACGGGCCTCGGCGGCGGCTTTGTCGGCGGCCGTCACCGGGATGAGATGAAACGGCAGACCATAAGCCGCAGCCGCCGGCGCGAGGTCGGGATGATTCGAAACCACGGCGACGAGGTCGCCCGCAAAATCACCGGCCCGGTGCCGCAGCACGAGATCGTGGAAGCAGTGGTCAAACTTTGAAACGAAGACCGCCACGCGCGGACGTTGCGCGGAGGAGGCGACCCGGGCGTGCATACCGAGCGAAGCCGCAAACGCGTGGAAGGCGGCGGTGTCGGCCGAAGCGTTGCCGTTCGCCGGCACCCACTCGACGCGTTGGAAAAACACGCCCGCCTCCATGTCGCGATGCTGGTCGGCATGAAGGATGTTGCCCCCGCGCTCGAAGATCCAACCCGAGACCCGGGCGACAAGGCCGGGTTGATCGGGACCGTGAAGGAGAGCGACGAGCGTAGGCAAAGGTGATGACATAGGGAAAAAAGTGAAAACGACCGCCGCCATCACGCACGGGACGCGACCGGTCGCGCAAGCCTGATGTCGGCTGACACCAATGGTTGGTGATTTCTAGCCTCCCTGCTCCGTCGTGGCACGGGCATCTGGCCCGTGGGTTTGAATCAAAAGACCAACAGGCGTTGATCGAATCGGTGTTTCCCCCGTCACGCGTCCAGAGTGCCTGTCGCCCTGAGGTCCAAAACGAGCCCACCGCGAACAAGCGCGTCCCGGTCATGTCGGCGATTCGAGTGCTTTGCGCGAAGCGGCCGGAGCCAAAATCACGTTCAAGTCCGACCGCCCACAAGGCTCTGTATTTGGCGCTCACCACTGACCTAAAGACCCGCATGCGACTAGCTAGACCCCGTTGGCTAAGAGGACTCCGTAGGCTCAGACGACTAAAGGAAGAAGCCGTTCAGAGCACGCCTTGGGCTCGCTGCTCCAATAAAAACTCGCCCGGTGTGGCGATGCGCAGACCGTAAACCTCACGGCCAAGCTTGGTATGGAAGTCGCCCTCGTCGAGGGTAAGCAGCCAATCCGCCCGCACTGCGAGTGCCGTGATGACGACCGGCCGATCCTTCGCCTTCGGGAAGACGAGCGGCTTGTCGAGCGCCACGCTTGCCCGCACGAAGCGCACACGCGGCGCGATCTCGTTCTTCCACGCGGCCGCAGCGGACCGGCCAACCTTAGGCAGATTGCGGCGCGTCTCTTCGTCGCAGAAATCGGAGCTGACGAGTTCCCAGCCGTGGGTCGCCGCCTCCATCACGACGAAGCGCGACGCGCCTTGCCCCGATCCTGACGCGGCGAGCAGGACGCTCGTGTCGAGGAAGAGCCTCACTTCTTCTTGGTCTTCTTGACGGCTTGGAACGTCTTCATGTCCGCCTCGTCGCGCGCGATCCATGCTTGGATTTGTGCTTTGGGGATGTCACGCATGGGCACAGTCGCAGCCGGGTGCAGGAACAGACCGCCCTCGCGCTCTTCGACGATGAGCATCGGATTGCGGAGCTTATCGAGACCCATCTTGCGCCGGAGTGCGGGCGGCAGCGTCAGGCTTCCGCGTTTGGAAAGAGCGAGTGTCGTCATGCGGCAATGCAGCATTGCCGCAATGCGCTGCGCAAGCCTCGCGTGGCGCAAGCTTCGCATCGGGATTTTGACGCGAACTTGCTCCAGCTTCCGGATCGAGAAGCGCGTTTAAGTCGGCGTCGGCTGCAAACACAGGCGCCTGAGCTGCTCCTGGACGTGGCGGGCTGAAAGAAGGTCAGGCCTTGCTTGTTGCGATTTGCTCCAAATGAACGGCAAGCCGGTGCGTGAGTCCGCGAGACCGATATTGCGGCGCCGCACGATGACAATCGACGATCGCAAATACACCGCCCGGCCCCCATGGCTCGGCCCGCAATGGCGGCGTGAAGGCGCGTCAGTTCAGAGCGAGCAGGAGCAAGACCGAGACCGCCAAACCCAACGTCAGGAACACGGCGTAGCTTGAGAGGAAGACAAAAGAGCGCAGCAACGCGGCAGACCAAGTGCCGCCAAAGCAGCGCCGAAACGCAATGGCCGGATAGGATAACAAGTAAAACGCGACCAGTTGCTCGAGAAACGTTTGAGCTGAAACTGAAAACAAGCCGACGAGTCCGGCCCAACCGGCCGCCGTCATCAACCAGACAAAGACGAAGGATTGGGCGTGGAGGGCGAAGATCAAGTGGTGCAAGAAGGTATAGCTGTGTTTGCGGTAGAGGAGTCGGGAAAGAGCGGTCTGCACCGGAAGGCCGAGGACAAAAATGTGGGGAAACCATTCGCGCAGTCGGAGATCGAAATCGGCCGACTCGACCGTCGCGGCGGCGGCGGACATCTTGGCCGTGTCAAAAGGGGTGCCCGAGAGGTCGAAAGAAACGGCGGGTCCGGCAGTGGAAAGACTCAACCAAAGGAAAAAAAGGAGAGAAACGAACAGGTAGGAACGAAGCGGCGGCACTTGGGCGGCACGTCGCCCGGCCCAAAATTCTGCGGTCAGTCGGCCGGGCGTGAAAAGCAGGGCGGGCAGGTCGCGCGACCATTTGCTGTCGAAGTTGAAGACGTCACCAAGCCACTCGCCGGTGACTTCGCGGAAAGGCCGATGGAAGTTGAAGTCGCGCTGCCCGAATTGACCGCACCAAGGGCCGGTGAGCAAGCCTTGGCAGTTTTCACAGCGGGGGGCGGGTAAATGCTCCGACGACATGAGGTCGGACCATGGGGAAAACCCGGCGGGTCGCCAAGCGTTTGGCTTCGGAGGGTGAAAAAAGTGTCGGGTCTTGCTTATTGCGATTCGCGCCAAATGAGCGGCGCGCTGGTGTGTCAGTTCACGAGACCACTATCGCGCCACCGCCGGAGGACAATCGACGCGGCTTGTTCGACGACCGCAAAAAGCAAGGCCCGACCCTTTTTCGGCCTCCGACCCTTTTTCGGCCTCCGAAAACGATCATGCATCAAGTTCCGATGAGTCGCTTCGCCCGCTTTGACTGGGCAGAGCGTCAAATTCTTGAGCGGTCTTCTTCATTAGTTCGATCAACCCCTCGCTAACGCTCACCACATCTTCGATTCGGACTGGTTTGCCATTATCTTTGGTGATCATCGTCCGCCAGCCGCTTTCCTTGTTCTTGTCCTCCTTGATCGTCGCATTTGGAATCAGGGCGCGTAGCTTGTGTAAATACCTTCGACCCAAATCAGAGGTCCCAAGGTTACGATTTTCAACGTCACCTTGTCTCGTAAGCATGAGTAGACTCTGATTCGCCGATGGCGAACAGATCTTCAGACTAGCGCCGCGTTTAGTGGCTTGAATCGTGAGACCGGCCGCTTTGACGCTATCGAAGAACCGATGAAGTCGGGCGGCGAGGTCCGATGAGCCAGCTACTTCCTCGATGAAAAAGTTTTCTGTTATCGTGCGCGACACGGGTGCAGTTCGGTCAACCAATCGCGCCTCGTTCTCAACGATGATTCCGCTTTGTTCGGAACGGACGATGAGCCGACCAATTTCGACCGTCTTCGCTAGGACGCGTGGCTGCACTAGGAGATTTTCACTCCCGGGGAGGCGAAATATCTGTTGCTCCACCAAACCAAGAGCGAATCCAAGTCCGGCATACTGATTGAGGTAGCTCGCGATCGCTTCGGTGTTTTCTCGAATACCATCGCCTACGATCAACAGCAGAAACGTTCCGTTCCTGAGATGCTTTGTCACTCGATCAATGTAGGTTGCCTCGGAATCGAGTCCGAACTTGTCACGAGCTATTTCCCACAAGCTTCGCCCAGTGGAGCCATTGGCTTTACGAACGGCCGCGTCCAAGTCCTCGTAGCTCCAGCGGCTGATCTCCTGGGCATAATCGAGAATTTGACCGACGACCTTACGGCGCGCTTCCGGATTCCGCCAGAGTTTGCATTCGACGAAAGTGAGCAGGCCGTGCTGGTTGATGAGCATGAGGTCGAGAGGACCGGCATCAGTTACCAATTCGCGGCAGACTGGAACCACGCCCGCAAAGGTGGGCTCAATTTCTTCAACGGGTAAGAGGTTGTGCGCGGCGAAGAGCAATTGCTGGAGCCAGCTCTCGTCATACCTTCCCGTTCCTTCTGGGCAAAACTCAACTCGCTCTAGCGGAGTGGACCGTCCTGTGGTGGGATCGACGACGGACGGAGTTACGAATTGGCTTTTGGAGTTCATTTTTTCGAGAAGACGGGAGAGGGGCTTGGCGCTGTGCAGTAGTCATTATCAAGTTTTCTATCGTGGCGATAGACGCGCAAGGTCGCCGCAGCCCCGAATCGCACCTTTCCATCCAGCCAAGAGACCGGTCGGGCTATGCAAACAAAAACTCGATCCGCAATCTTTGCGCAAGCGCTCACCCTCGCCCTTTCTCGCCCCATAACCCAATCGCAAACTGACAAGCTACGGCCAATCACTTTGCCACCTACGCCGTCGTGGATCAGGCGCGCGTCGATGAGGTCGGCGACTTGGGGCGCTTTGCCCAACGCGCGAGCTCTCGGCAGCTCGAAGGATAACGGCTGAACCTCAGCCTAGGGTTTGACCCGGCTCGGCAATCTTTTTGGCTGCCTCTTGCCGGTCTCCGTCCAAGCCCCGCTCCCATGCCTTGCCCTTTTCATAACCCCAAGAACGCCACCGATCCGTTTCGCGAACCCCGCGAGCGCGACGGTGTGCTGGTAAACAATTTTCAGGGCAAAGACATCCCCCTGATTCTCCGCCACGAGGACGTGCGACAGGCGGCGAAAAATTGGCAGACCTTCAGCTCCGACGCGCCGTTCAAGGTGCCCATCCCCACCGAGGAGGACGTGCGCAGCGTGCGCCAGTTGCCCCTCGAAATCGATCCGCCCGAGCAGCAGGCCTACCGCGAGGTGGTCGAGCCGTTCTTCAACCGCGCCAAGTTGCCCGAGGTCATCGCCCAAATGGAGCGGCTCGTGGGCGAACTCGTGACCGCCGCCCGCGACCGTGCGTCCTTCGAGGCCGTGCGCGACTTCGCCATCCCGCTCCAATCGCGCGCGCTCGCGATCTTGCTCAACGTGCCCGACGCCGAGGCCGCGATCTGGATCGGCTGGGGCACCCATGTCTTTCGCGACGGCAACGGCGTCAGCAAGGGCGCGGCCCTCGAAGCCTACACCAACGCCCTGCTCGACCGCGCGGCGGCCAACCCCGGCGACGATCTCTTCAGCGCGCTGACCCAGGCCAAGTTTCAAGGCCGTCCGCTCACACGCCAGGAAATGCTCGGGTTTTGCAGCATCGTTTTCGCGGGCGGGCGCGACACCGTCATCAACTCCATCACCGGCATCCTCGCCCATCTGGCGCGCACGCCCGCCGACTTCGAATTCCTCCGCGCCGACCGCAAGCGCATCGTCGGCGCGAGCGAGGAATTTTTCCGCGCGCTCTCGCCCGTCACCCACCTCGCCCGCAAATGCACGCGCGACACCACGGTCCACGGCGTCGCCGTGCCGGCGGGCGAGTTCGTCTCGCTGTGCTTTTCGTCGGCCAACTTCGACGCGACGGTGTTCGATGCGCCCGACGAGGTGAAGCTGGACCGGCGGCCCAATCCCCACGTCGCGTTCGGCTTCGGCGCGCACCTGTGCCTCGGCGCCGCGCACGCCCGGCTCATCGTGCGCACGTTGCTCAACACGCTGTGCGACCAAGTCGCCCGCATCGACGTGCTTGATCAAACGTGGAAATCGGAAACCGAGCCGAGCTACGTGCGCCGCCTCGCCGCCGAATCTCTTCACGTAAAGTTTGCCCGCCGCTAAACCGCCCGCCGCACCTTTTCTTTCCACGCTCATGACAACCTCTCCAACCGCTTCCGCCTCCCCGCATCTTTCGCTGCCCGACGGCGGACGCTTCCCCGCCGTCGGCCTCGGCATGTGGAAAATGCCCAAGCCCGAACTCCCCGGCCTCGTGCGCGAAGCGATCAAGCTCGGCTACCGCCACCTCGACTGTGCGTGCGACTACGGCAACGAGCCGCATGTCGGCGCCGGCATCGCCTCCGCCCTGCGCGACGGACTTTGCCGCCGCGACGATCTTTGGGTCACCTCCAAGCTTTGGAACACCTACCACGAGCCCAAGCACGTGCGCGCCGCCTGCGAGCGCTCCCTGCGCGATCTGCAACTCGACGTGCTCGATCTCTACCTCATCCATTTTCCCATCGCGCTCGCCTACGTGCCGTTCGATGTGCGCTACCCGCCGGAATGGTTTTTCGATCCGGCCGCGGCCGCGCCCGCGATGAAGCCCATCGCCGTGCCCTACGCCGACACGTGGGGCGCGATGGAGGAACTCCAGCGCGCGGGCCTCGTGAAACGCATCGGCGTCTCCAATCTCAACATCTCCGCGCTCCGCGATGTGCTCAGCTACGCCACGATCCGGCCGGCGGTGCACCAGCTCGAGTTGCATCCCTACCTCGCACAACCGCGCCAACTCCGCTTCTGCGCGCAGGAGAACATCGCCGTCACCGCGTTTTCCCCGCTCGGCGCTCCGTCCTACCTGCCGCTCGGCATGGCGACTCCCGCCGAGAATGTTCTGGCCGATCCCGTCGTCACCGCCATCGCCGCCGCCCACGGTCGCACGCCCGCCCAAATCGCGCTGCGCTGGGGCGTGCAACGCGGCTGCGCGGTCATTCCGAAAACGGTTTCGCCCTCGCGACTCGCGGAAAATCTCGCGCTCTTTGACTTTGCGCTCACGCCCGCCGAGATGACCGCGATCGACGGCCTCGACCGCCATCGCCGTTTCAACGATCCGGGCCACTTCGGGGAAAAGGCATTCAACACGTTTTTCCCGATCTTCGACTAAGCGCGGCCCGCGCGCACGCCCCGAGCCTTGACGCCCGCTGATCCGACGCCTCCGCTCGACCAGCTGCATGTTTCCCCTTCCCCGCCTCGTCCGCTGGATGCTCTCGCTGGCCGGACTTTCGTTGATCGTGCTCTCGCTCCTCCGGCTCGTCACCTGGCAGGTCTTCGGCCACGGCCAAGTGTCCCTCGCGCAGGCGGCGCCGGCATTCTGGCTCGGGCTGCGGTTTGACGCCCGCATCGTGGGCGCGGTGTTGCTGCCGGTATTGTTGCTCGGCCAGTTCAGGTTCTGGCACGCGCTCGATTCGGGTGCGGGCCGGCGGCTTTGGCTCGGGCTACTCGGCGGCGCGGCGGCGGTCGTGCTGTTTTTTTATGTGAGCGACTTCCTCCACTTCCGCTACCTCGGGCAACGGCTCAACGCCACCGCCCTCGGCTTTCTGGAGGACGCAAAAATCTCCGCCGGCATGGTGTGGCAGACGTATCCGGTCGTCCGCATTTTGCTGTTCTGCGCAGTCGCGCTGATCGCGATGCTTTGGGTCAACGCGTGGCTGCACCGCCGCGCCGTCGCCGCGCCCGAGAATCCCCGCCGCCGTGCCCGCGTGACGTGGCTGGTGGTCACCGGACTCGTCGGGCTGCTCGCCGTCTTTGGGCGCGTGGGCCAGTATCCGTTGCGCTGGAGCGATGCGTTTAACCTGCGCAACGATTTCTCCGCCAACCTCGCGTTGAACCCCGTGCAGTCGTTCTTCAGCTCGCTGGCGTTTCGCGACACCGGCTATGACCGCGCCAAGGTCCTCGCGCACTATCCCCGGTTGAGCCGCTACCTCGGCGTCACGGCGCCGGATGCGGCCGCGCTCAACTTCGTCCGCGACGTCCCCGCCCGGCCCGACGCACCGGCGCGTAGGCCCAACGTCGTGCTCGTGCTCTGCGAATCGTTCAGCGCCTACAAGAGCTCGATGTGGGGCAACCCGCTCGACACGACGCCCTATTTCGCGGAGCTCTGCCGCGACGGCGTGTTTTTCGAAAACTGCTTCACGCCGACGTTCGGCACCGCGCGCGGCGTCTGGGCCACGATCACGGGCGTGCCCGACGTGACGCCGGTGAAGACCGCCAGCCGCAACCCCGCGATGGTCGACCAACACACGATCATCAACGATTTCACGGGCTACCGAAAACTTTACTTCCTCGGCGGGAGCACGAGCTGGGCAAACATTCGCGGCGTGCTCACCGGCAACATCCGCGACCTCGTGCTGCGCGAGGAGGACAGTTTCAAATCCCCCCGCATCGACGTGTGGGGCATCAGCGACAAGAGCCTGTTTCTCGAAGCCGAGGCCGAGTTGGCCCGGCAGACGGAGCCGTTCTTCGCCATCATCCAGACCGCCGGCAACCACCGGCCCTACACCATCGCGCCCGAGGACCTCGGCGAATTCCAACCCATCGACGTGCCCTTGGAAAAACTGCGGGCCCACGGCTTCGAGTCGCTCAAGGAGTTCAATGCGTTTCGCTACACCGATTTCTCGTTCCGCAAGTTCATGGCCGCCGCGCGACGTTCGGCCTATTTCGAGAACACCGTGTTCATTTTCATCGGCGACCACGGTATCGGCGGCAACGCTGGCACGATGTTCCCGCCGGCTTGGACGGAGCAGGCGCTGACCGCCTACCACGTGCCGCTGTTGTTTTACGCGCCGAAATTGTTGCCGCCCCGCCGGCTCGCCGCGCCGGCTTCGATGCTCGATGTCCTGCCCACCGCCGCCGGGATCGCCGGGATCGCCTACCGCAACTCCAGCCTGGGGCGCGATCTCCTGCACCGCCAGGAAATCGACGGCGGCCGGGGCAACGCCGCCTTCATTCTCGATCACAACAACAAGACGCTGGGCGTCGTGCAGGGCCGGCACTACGGCTACCGCCAGTTGCAGGGCGACCGCACTGGCTTCGTCCGGGCCGATTTCAACGCACCACCGCCCCCGGTGGAGGCGGCGGCCGGTTTGCCGGAACACCTCGCCTTGGCGGATGCGTTTCACGAGACGGCGCGCTATCTCCTGCTGAACAATCGAAAGCCCCGCGACGAACTGTCCGTCCGCAGAGAAACCCGTTGAAGCGGCGAGTCCCCCGCCCCAACCTCGTCCTTCCCCTGTGATTGCCCCGCGCACTGAACTCTCCGCCGCTCCGGTCCTGCTGGATCAATCCGCAACCCCAGCGGTCCGATCGCGCCCTTCCCGGCTGAGCCCCGTCCAACGGCTCGCGTGGATCGCCGTGACCCTCATCGCCGGCGGCGCCGCCGTGAAGTATTCGGCCCCCATCAGCGTGAACCCGCCCCTCGCGCTCGAGCCCGCCTCGGCCCCCTGGGCCCGCGCCCCCCAGAGCATGGGCGAGGTCGGGACGCCCCGGTTCGAACGCGGCTGGGTTTCGCCGGAGGCCCAGCTCGCCCACGTCCATTGCAGCATGGTGAGCGTGTTGCCGAGCGGCGACTTGCTCGCGCTCTGGTATGGCGGATCCCGCGAGGGTGCGGCGGATGTCGCGGTTTTCACCTCGCGCATGACGGCCGGGACGAAGACCTGGGGTCCGCCCGTCAAGGTGCTCGACCGCGCCAGCGTCGAAGGCGAACTCGGCCGTCGCATCAAGAAAATAGGCAATACCGTGATCTTCCCGGACCGCACCGGCCGGCTCTGGATGGTTTACGCCAGCGTGAGCTTGGGCGGCTGGTCGGGTTGCGCGCTCAATATCAAATCGTCGTCCGACGCCGGCCTCACCTGGGGACCAAGCCGGAGGCTCACGTTGAACGCGTTTTTCAACATGAGCACGCTCGTGCGTAACAAGCCGATCTACGCCGCCGACGGCCGAATCGGGCTGCCCGTCTACCACGAGATGGCGACCAAGTTTCCGCAGATCCTGTGGTTCCAGCCCGGCCCCGACGGCACTGTGGAAGATTACAAAGTCCGCAATCTCGGCGCCTCCAAAGGCCTGATCCAGCCCGTGCTCGTCGCCCTCGGCGGGGACCAAGTTCTCATGATGCTGCGCGATACGAGCAGCCAGCGCTCGTTGCGCACGTCGCTCTCCACGGACAACGGCTGGACTTGGCCGGACCCGACCCCGAGTTCCCTGCCCAATCCCGATGCGCCCGTGGACGCTCTGCGCCTCGCCGACGGTCGGATTCTTCTCGCCTACAACCACGCCTCAAGCGGCCGCGAAATCCTCGGTTTGTCCATATCCTCCGACGAGGGGCGCACGTGGAAGAAACACGCCGTGCTGGAGCGCGAGACGGAGAAAGAGTTTTCCTACCCGCAACTGACACAGGGCCCGGGCGGAATGATCCATCTCACATACACGTGGAAACGGGAACGCATCGGACACATCGCGTTTAATCTGGCCTGGCTTGACCATTATCACGAACCCGTGGCCGGGATCCGGCCATGATCGCTCCCGCTTGGCTGCCCCCCTCGGACGCGATTGCGGTGTTCACGGCCGTGTGGCTGATGCTGCTAGGGTTTGGCGGCCGCTTTTTGACGCCACAGGCGTCCATCGCCACGCGGCTGGCCGTCTCAGCGGTGGCCGCGGGCGTGATGCTGGTGCCGATCAAGGATCTCCAGCTGTGGAATTGGGTGTTCAGCTATTACCCCAATCCCTCGCTGCCCATCCTCGGCCTGTTGATCGCGCAACGCAGCCCGCGCTTTCTCGGCGTCACGATTTTCCAATCGGCCGATTGGTGGGCGACGTGGACTTTCGGCGTGGTCGTGGGTTCGCTGGTCTACCTGCAACCGCTGGTTTTTGGCCGCGGCATCGATTTCCACTATTGGGGTTGGCACTCGAACTATGCCGCCGCAGCGCTCGCGTTGACCGCGATCGCGTTTCTGGCCTGGGGAAACCGATTCGGCGTGCTGCTGCTGGCGGCGCTGGTGGCGTTTGCGCTGGGAGCGCTCGAGTCGTCCAACTGCTGGGATTACGTCGTCG
This sequence comes from Opitutus sp. GAS368, assembly GCA_943373185.1. Classification (GTDB taxonomy): domain Bacteria; phylum Verrucomicrobiota; class Verrucomicrobiia; order Opitutales; family Opitutaceae; genus Tous-C4FEB. The sequence continues at coordinate 11,395 of CALSBN010000101.1, forward strand.
ATCCCATCTACTGGCTCGCGAGTGTCGTGGTGATCGTGCGGCGGGGCGCGATCGCGTGGTGGACCGGGCGACAGGCCGGAGCTCAGCCAAACCACAGCTTGAATGTAGGGCGGGGTCTTTGACCCGCCCTACTTTTCCGGCCCCGGTCAGACGTAGTTTACGTTGCCCCGATAAAGCTGGATAGGTTTAACGCCGACGGGCTTGTCGCGGAGAGCACGGATGCCTTCGACCGCAGCGAAGGCCCCGGTGATCGTCGTCATGAGACACACCGCATGCGAATACGCGGCGGCGCGGATCTTGTTTTCGTCCTGCCGCGGGATCATCCCGGCGGGCGTGTTGATCACGAGTTGGATCTGGCCGTTCTTCAGCATGTCGACCGCATTGGGGCGGCCTTCGGTGATTTTCGCGAGGCGTTTGACGGGCACGCCGTTGTCGGCGAGCATCTTGGCGGTGCCGCTGGTCGAATAGATCGTGAAACCGAGCTCCACGAGCTCGCGGGCCAGAGCGGTGGCGCGGGGTTTGTCGGCGTCTTTGACGCTGAGGAACACGTTCCCCTTGGTCGGCAGGCCGGGCTTGGCTGCGGCTTGCGCTTTCGCGAACGCGACGCCGAGGTCGGCATCGATGCCCATGACTTCGCCGGTCGAACGCATCTCGGGTCCGAGCGCGATCGTCGAGCCGGGGAAACGGACGAACGGGAACACGGCTTCTTTGACGCACCAGTGCTTCGGCGTCTGCTCGCGGGTGAAGCCGAGGTCCTTCAGCTTGGCGCCGGTCATGACTTTGGCGGCGAGCTTGGCGAGCGGCACGCCGATGGCCTTGGCGACAAACGGCACGGTGCGCGACGCGCGCGGGTTCACTTCGAGAACGTAGAGCTCATTGTCCTTAATCGCGAACTGGACGTTCATGAGACCGACGACCTTGAGCGCCTTGGCGAGCGCGTAGGTGGCGGTGCGGACGGTGTTGAGCATCTCGGGGCTCAGCGTGTGCGGGGGCATCACCATCGCGGCGTCGCCCGAGTGGACGCCGGCAAACTCGATGTGCTCGAGCATGCCGCCGACAATGCTGGTCTCGCCATCGCTGATGCAGTCCACGTCGAGCTCGATGGCGTCTTCGAGGAACTTGTCGATGAGCACGGGTTTGTCAGGCATGACATCGAATGCCTGACGCACAACGGCTTTGAATTCTTCCTCGCTGTAGACGACGAACATGCCGCGCCCTCCAAGCACGAAGGACGGACGGAGGAGAACGGGGAAGCCGACCTCCTGCGCGGCCCTGAGCGCGTCGGCCTCGTTCATCGCAGTGCGATTGGCGGGCGACTTGAGACCGGTGGCGTCGAGAATGGCGGAGAATTTTTTCCGGTCCTCGGCGAGCTCGATGCTCTCGGGCGAAGTGCCTATGACGTTCACACCGTTGGCCTTCAGAGCGGTGGCGAGGTTGAGCGGAGTTTGGCCGCCGAATTGGACGATGACGCCGTCGCACTTTTCCTGCGTGTAGATCTCGAGCACGTCTTCGAGCGTGAGCGGCTCGAAGTAGAGGCGATCGCTGGTATCGTAGTCGGTGGAGACGGTTTCCGGATTGGAGTTCACCATCACGCTCTCGTAGCCGATCTCGCGGAGGGCGAAGCTCGCGTGAACGCAGCAGTAGTCGAACTCGATGCCCTGGCCGATGCGGTTGGGACCGCCGCCGAGGATCATGATCTTCTTCTTGCCGCTCGGGGGCAGGATCTCGTTTTCGTCGCCGTAGCTCGAGTAGTAGTAAGGCGTGAACGCCTCGAACTCGGCGGCGCAGGTGTCGACGAGGCGATAGGTCGTGTTGACACCGGCGGCTTTGCGATGGGCGCGGACGGCGGCAAGGTCGGTCTTGAAAATGTGGGCGAGCTGGGCGTCGGCGAAACCGAACTGTTTCGCGCGGCGGAGTGCGGTGACTTCGACGGTCGCGAGCGTTTTCGCCGACAACTCCTGCTCCATCTCGTGAATCTCGCGGAGCTGGTGGAGAAACCACGGATCGATCTTGGTGAGATCAAAAATCCGCTCGACGCTGTAGCCGGCGCGGAAGGCGTGGCGCAGATAAAAAATGCGCTCGGAGTTGGGCGTGCCGAGCTTCGCGTTGATGATTTTCTCGTCGAGAATCTCGTCGCCGCCGAACTTGCCGCCGCCGCCGAAACCGCGGGCGCCGACCTCAAGGGAGCGCAGGCACTTCTGCATGGATTCCTTAAACGTGCGACCGATGGCCATGGCCTCGCCGACGGACTTCATCGCGGAAGTGAGCGTGGTGTCGGCGCCGAGGAATTTCTCAAACGTGAAGCGCGGGATCTTCGTCACCACGTAGTCGATGGTGGGCTCGAAGCTCGCGGGCGTGACGCGGGTGATGTCGTTGCGCAGCTCGTCGAGCGTGTAGCCGACGGCGAGCTTGGCGGCGATCTTGGCGATGGGGAAGCCGGTGGCTTTGGAGGCGAGCGCGGAGGAACGCGAGACGCGCGGATTCATCTCGATGACGACCATCCGGCCGGTTACGGGATCGACGGAGAATTGGATATTGGAGCCGCCGGTCTCGACGCCGATTTCGCGAATGACGGCGAACGACGCGTCGCGCATGACTTGGTATTCCTTGTCGGTGAGCGTCATCGCCGGGGCGACGGTGATGGAGTCGCCGGTGTGGACGCCCATCGGGTCGAAATTCTCGATGGAGCAGATGACGACGCACTGGTCTTTGTGATCACGCATGACCTCCATCTCGTATTCCTTCCAGCCGAGCAGACACTCCTCGACGAGGACCTCGTGCACGGGCGAGAGATCGAGACCGTTGGCGCAGATGCCTTCGAATTCTTCCTTGTTGTAGGCGATACCGCCGCCGCTGCCGCCGAGGGTGAAAGAGGGACGGATAATGAGCGGGTAAGCACCGAGATGATCGGCGGCCTCGCGGGCCTCGGTCATGTTTTTCACGGTGCGCGATTTCGCGACATCGAGACCGATCTTGATCATGCACTGTTTGAACAACTCGCGGTCCTCGCCCTTGTTGATGGCGTCGGGCTTCGCGCCGATCATTTCGACGCCGTATTTGGCGAGGATCCCGGACTTGTTCAGCTCCATCGAGAGATTGAGCGCGGTCTGCCCGCCAAGGGTGGGCAACAGAGCGGAAGGGCGCTCGGCGGCGATGATTTTCTCGAGGGTTTCGACGTTGAGCGGCTCGATGTAGGTAACGTCGGCAAACTCCGGATCGGTCATGATCGTGGCCGGGTTGGAGTTCACGAGAATGACACGGTAACCCTCTTCCCGGAGGGCTTTGCACGCTTGGGTGCCCGAGTAATCGAACTCGCAGGCCTGCCCGATGACGATCGGGCCGGCACCGATGATGAGGATGGATTTCAGATCAGGGCGTTTGGGCATGAGCGTAGATTTCGGCGAGGGTTGGCCGCGCTGAAACGGGCGGCAAGCGGGAAAGCGCGGCGACCGAAATCCCGGCCGCGGCCGACGCCGACGCCCGCGAATTGCCGTCGCCCAAACGTTACAAAAAGCGGGGAATTTGCGTCGCTTAGAAATCCGGCCGCGGCTCAGCTCGCCCCGGCCCTTTTTTCGCCCCCCTCTACCCATATGAACCGCCCGCTTTTTCCCTTACCCGGCGTCCAACAACTCAGCCGCCGATCCTTCCTGGCCGGCAGCGCTTCCTTCGCGGCGGCAGCGCTCCTTTCGACCCGGGTAGCCGGCGCGGTGGCGCGAACCGGATCGTTTTCCGACTCTCCCTTTTCCCTCGGGGTCGCTTCGGGGGATCCGTTGCCCGACGGGGTGGTGCTCTGGACGCGGCTGGCCCCCAAGCCGCTGGAAGTCGGCGGGGGGATGAAGGCGGAACCGGTCGAAGTAGCGTGGCAAATCGCCGAAGACGAAGGGATGGCGCGGGTCGTCCAATCCGGCACGGCGACCGCCCGCCCGGAATGGTCGCACTCGGTCCATGTCGAGGTATCAGGGCTGCGGCCGGGTCGGTGGTATTGGTATCGGTTTAAAGTCGGCAGCGAAGTGAGCCCCAAAGGCCGCACCCGCACCGCGCCGCCAGCCGATGTGATGGCCGAGCGCCTGCGCTTCGCCTTTGTCTCCTGCCAGCATTACGAAACCGGTCTTTTCACGGCTTATGACCATCTCGCGCGCGAGGACCTCGACCTGGTAGTCCACCTCGGCGACTACATCTACGAAGGCCCCGCGGCCGATGGCCGGATACGGCGCCACTTCGGCGGCGAATGCTTCGCGTTGGACGACTACCGGCTGCGCTACGCGCTCTATAAAACGGATCCCCACTTGCAGGCGGCGCACGCCACGGCCCCGTGGATCGTGACATGGGACGACCACGAGGTGGCCAACAACTACGCGGCCGACATCGCGGCGAAGCCGGCGCAACAGGCGACCTTTCTCACTCGGCGCGCCGCCGCTTATCAGGCCTATTTCGAGCACATGCCCCTGCGCCGCTCGGCGTTGCCAAAAGGCCCCGAGATGCTGCTCTACCGCAGCCTTGATTTCGGCCGGCTCGCGCAATTTCACGTGCTCGACACCCGCCAATACCGCACGCCGCAACCGCTCGGCGACGGCCAGAAAGCCCCGACGCCCGTGTTGCTCGATCCGCGCGGCACATTGATGGGCGACCGCCAACGCGATTGGCTTTTCTCGGGGCTCGAACGTTCGCCCGCGAACTGGAACATCCTCGCCCAACAAGTCATGATGGCCCGCGTCGACCGGGTCGGAGGCAACGAGGTGAAATACAGCATGGACCAATGGCCCGGCTACGAATTTGAGCGGCGGCGCGTGCTCCGGCATTTTCGCGAGAAACGCGTCAAGAACCCGGTCGTCATCACGGGCGACATCCATTCGCACTGGGCCAATGAACTCATCGCCGATTTCGACGAGCTCGATTCGCCCGTCGTCGGCACCGAGTTCGTCGGGACTTCGATCAGCTCGGGCGGGGACGGGGCGGCCGCGCCCAAGGCCCACGACCACTTGTTGGCCGAGAATCCGTTTCTGAAATTTTTCAACGGCGAGCGCGGCTACGTGCGTTGCGAAGTGACGCCGAAAACGTGGCGTTCTGACTACCGAACGGTGCCCTTCGTCACCAAGCCCGGCGCGCCTCTGGTCACGCGGGCTTCGTTTGTGGTGGAGTCGGGCCGGCCGCAGCTGAATCGAGCCTGACGGGAGGCACCCGATGAGGTGGGCCCGGTTTGCGACCACGGCGCAAACCGG
>CALSBN010000102.1:0-16601 GCA_943373185.1 Opitutus sp. GAS368
CGCCCAAGGCGCGGACCTCACGGTCCGCGCCTTTTTTTGTCCGTCCTCCCCGCCCACCTTCGCCCACCCCTTCAGCCGCGCGTCGCCGGTTTCGCGCAGAATCAAAGATCGCGATTGGCCGGAAAAATCCGGTCCATGCACCGTCCGGCCGGCAGTGCGGCAACCTTTACCTCAACCGTTCCATCACCGGCGCCCTCGTCGAGCGCCACCCGTTCGGCGGTTACAAGATGAGCGGCGGCGGCACCAAGGCCGGCGGCAAAGGTTATCTGGAGAACTTTCTCTTTCCTCGGGTCATCGTTGAAAACGTGATGCGCCGCGGCTTTACCCCGACTGAATCGTAGTCGTCCGTCATTTCTTTCGCACCCAGCGGGCCTGCTTCGCCCAAATGATCATCGCAACGCCCGCCGCAAACCCGCCCGCGTGCGCCCACCACGCCACGCCCGACGTCGCACCCACGGCGAGCGCCCCAAGGCCGTTGAGCGTCTGCACCGTAAACCAGAGCACCAGAAAAACCACCGCCGGCACCGGCAACACCGGCACGATCCAAGGCACCAACGACCACACCCACGCCGTCGGAAACAAAATCAGATACGCGCCCAAAACGCCCGAGATCGCCCCGCTGGCCCCGATCATCGGCACCGCCGACCCCGGATCGACCGCCACCTGCGCGCCCGCCGCCACCAAACCCGCGAGCAGATAAAACAGCAAAAACTTAAACGCCCCGAGCCGATCCTCCACGTTTCCGCCGAAAATCCACAGGAACCACAAATTCCCGAGGAGATGCGCCCATCCGCCGTGCAGAAACATGTGGGTCACCACGGTCTGCCATTGCTGCACCGAGTCCCACTGCGCGATCACCCGCTTGGCCACGAGCGCGTGCGTTTCGATCACGCTCGCCTGCACCTTGGACCCGCCGTCGAACCCGAGCCAAAGCTCCCAACCAAACGCGCACAGATTCGCCGCCACGAGCACCATCGTGACGACCGGCGTGCGCTTCTGCTTGGCCGTATCTGCGAGCGGAATCATGGCTTCATCAACCGCTCAAACGCCCCGCCCGCGCAAGCGCTCAGCCACCGTCGCACCGATTGCGTTTCGGTCCACACCTTTGCCGCCCATTCCCCACCTGACGGCTCTCACACCTTCTTTTCGCTCTTCGCCTCGTGCCGTAGCACGCCGGCGATCCGCCAGACGTCGTCTTCCCGCACCAGCACGTAGTCATACACGGCGCTGCGGCCGCTCTCCACAAACACCCGAGCCGTCACCGTGGCCCGCGCGCCGTTGTCCCGCACCAACCCATACTCCGCGCGCGCATTCGCCCATATCTCCGGGTAGCCGTCGCGCACCAGCGCCGCAAATCGCCGGATCGGCGTCTGCTGCTGCAGTCCCGTCGACGCATACGCGTAGGCGCGGCCCACTTCGTTTTTCCGAAAAGCCGCCAGTTGTCCGTCGATCGCCCCGATGATCTCCACCTTCACCGCCGGCTTGCTCGCCCGCATCGTCCCCGGGTCCGCCGCTTGGGCCACCGCGCCCGCCCACGCCAGCACGGCCAAAAGGAGTCCTCCGATTATCCCTCCGATTTGCTTCATGCCGGCACGCTACAATCCCGCGCGCGCGTTGCAAACATCCCAAATCTCCCTCTCTCCTTCTCTCCTTCCCTCTTTCTCTCCCTCTCTCCTTCTCTCCCTCTCTTTCCCCAAATGCCCAGCGTCATCCGTCCCGCCACCTCCGCAGATGTCCCGGTGATCCTCGATTTCATCCGCAGCCTCGCCGACTACGAAAAACTTTCTCACGAGGTCGTAGCCACCGAGGCGACGCTCCGCGCCACGCTCTTTCCTTCCGATCCGGCCACCCGGCCCGCCGCCGAGTGCATCCTCGCCTTCACGGAGGCCGGCCTTCCCGCTGGGTTCGCCCTCTATTTCTTCAACTACTCCACCTTCCTCGCAAAACCCGGCCTCTACCTCGAGGACCTCTTCGTGCGCCCCGAACTCCGCGGTCAAGGTATTGGCAAAGCCCTTCTCCTGCAGCTCGCAAAACTCGCCAACCAGCGCGGCTGCGGGCGCATGGAATGGTCCGTCCTCGACTGGAATCAACCGGCCATCGATTTCTACAAATCCCTCGGCGCGGAATTGAAGTCCGAGTGGACCACCTGTCGCCTCACCGGGCCCGCCCTCGCCCGCTTTGCTTGAGTTTCGAACAATCGATCACCGATCCGTGATTCACGAAAGTTCGGAACTTGCATCCGCTTCCGCCAGTCACTCGTAACCTCACCACACCATGAAAACCTCCCGAATGCTTTTTTCCCTGCTTACGCTAGGCGCCGCGTGCGCGGCGACCCTGCGTGCCCAACCCGCCAGCGCCACTTTTCGGCCCGCGCTGGTCGATGCGTTTTCCACCACGTATACCTATTCCGGAGCCGGCGACCTGAACCGCGGCACGACCCGGAGCGGCGAAATCTCGATCAGCCGTTTCGAGTTCAGCGCCTCAGGTCGGGTTCCGCTACGGCAGGGCATGATGTTGATTCCCGGCCTTGCATACTCCCACACCACCCTCGACGCCTCGGCCGGCGTTCCGCTTCCCGGTTCCGTTCAGGAGCTTTCGCTCTCGCTCGGGGTGCGCGGCGTGTTGTCGCAAAAATGGGTCTACCTTGCCGCTCTCCGCCCCGGTTTCTACGGACAGAAGCTCGTCGGCGACAGCTTCAACTCCCCGTTGTTTTTGGCCGCATTCTACCGCCAAAGCGAAACGCTCACCTGGACGTTTGGCGTCACCGCCAATTCCTTTAACGACAACCCGGTTCTCCCCGTGGTCGGCGTGCAGTGGAAATTTGCCCCCGACTGGCAATTCGATGTCGGTTTCCCCCGCACCGGCGTCTCCTACAAGGTCGATTCGAAACTCACCGTGCGCGGCGGTCTGAGCGTCCTCGGCGGCGGCTACCGCATCACCGAGAATCTGGGCGTGCCCGCCCCCGGGATCGCCCGGCTCAACAACACCTACCTCGACCTCACCGAGATCCGTGTCGGGGCCGGCCTGGCCTACAAATTCGAAGGCGGTCTCGAACTCGATCTCGACGCCGGCGTGACCACGTTGCGCCGCTTCGAATATCCCGACCGCAACTTCCGCCTCAACGGCGATAATGTGGGCTGGCTCTCGGTCTCTCTCAATCACCGCTTCTGACGCCAACCCGCCACCCGCGCCAAGCCCGATGCCACCATCGGGCTTTTTTGCGGCCACTTTCACCGTGCATCCCAGGCCGGGCGCGTTTCAATCAGCGTATGGCCGTTATCCCGCCGCCCACACCCGAGCTTGCCGAGATCGCCGAGATCATCGGTTCGGGCGACGCCCGCGAAATCGCCCGCTCGTTCCTCTCCGACGCCCCACGGCTCATCGCCGACTTGAGTAACTCGGCTCCGGCCAGCCCCGACGCCGGAACCCTGCCTCTTTGCCAGATCGCCGCTCATAGCTTGAAGAGCACCGCCCGCCTCGTGGGCGCGCATCCGCTGGCCACTTTGGCCGGCGCCTTGGAACTTCGGCTGCTTGCCGGCGGCCCCAATCCCACCGCGGCCGAGATCGCCGCAATTCAGACGGAGTTCGTCCGCCTCAGTTCCGGGTTCGGCCGTTTCTCCGGATCAAGCTAGGTCCGCGCCACGTCGGCGCCCCGGACTACATCTTCACGAGACCCGTCTGCACGCACCAGCGCACCAGGCTGGCCACTTCCCGCACTCCGATTTTGTCCATGATGTTCGCGCGGTGCTTTTCGACCGTGCGCACGCTCAGGTCGAGCCGCGACGCCACTTCCTTTGACGAAAACCCTTCCGCCACCAGCCGCGCGACTTCGATTTCGCGCGGCGAAAGAATCTTCACGGCATCCAGGGATACTCCGCTCACCTCGTCCTTCGCGCCCGCCGCTACTTTTGGCAGGGCCGCCTGCACCGCGCCCGTCGCACCCTTCGGCGGGACATGCGTCGCGAAGAACATCCCGCCCTCCATCAGCGACTCCACCGCCTGCAAGATATAGCTCAACGGCGCCGCCTTATCGACGTAGCCGTGCACGCCCTGGGCCACCAACCGCGCCGGCAATTCGCTGTCCGGATGCCCCGTGAGCACCAAAATCCGCGTCGCCGGCAACTGCGCCCGCACCTCCCGAACAATCTCCAGCCCGTGCAAGTCCGGCAAAAACAGGTCCACCGCCAACAGGTCCGGCTTCGTCCGCAGACAATACGCGAGGCCTTCTTTCCCTTTCTCAAACGATGCGCCGACGATCAACCCGCGCACCCGACCCAGCGCCATCGCCAGCATCTGTCGGAAAACCAGATTGTCTTCAATGATAACGACTCGTTTCGCCACGGTCCGTGGAAACTCGAAGCGTCCCGCCCCGCTTTCAAGCCTATATCCTGCAATAGGCCGATCAGCCCAATCCCCTTCGGAAAAACTCATCACCTTCCTTGCAGACGCGACACCCTCGTTGCGTTCCGCATCCGGCCCATTCTGTGAGCGCGCTATTTCCGAGACCGCCAAAGCCAAGCCACTTCAGTTGCTCCGGTCACTTGCCGTCTCGATTCCCGGCCCGCCCACCTCCGCCCACCGCTCCCGTCGTAAATTGTGCCGGTCACACTTTGCCTTTAGCCCAAACTGTGCTGACTTCAATTTTCCCGCACTGCTCCTCCCGCCGCGCCGCCGCCTCGGCTAAACTGACCTCAACTCCCATGCCCGCGCTTGCCACCGCCCTCCGTTCGTCTGCGCCACGTCCGTCACCCGTTCCGGCGCCGGCATCGGCCTCCGTCACCCTTTACGCCGCCCTCGCCGACTCTCTCCAAGGCCTCATCGGCACCGGCACCCTCCGCCCCGGCCACCGCATCCCGTCGGTCCGCCGCATGGCGCTCCAGCGCGACGTCTCCATCTCGACGGTCCTGCAAGCCTACACGCTCCTCGAAAGCCGCGGCTACCTTGAGGCCCGCCCCCAATCCGGCTACTATGTGCGCCCGCGCCTACCCGACGAAACCCCCGAGCCCCGCATGGCCCGCCCGATGGCCGCGCCCCGTTTCGTCGGCGTCAACGATCTCACCGCCGAGGTCTTCACTTACGCCACCAATCCGGCCTACATCCCCTTTGGCGCCGCCTGCCCGCACCATTCCCTATTTCCCAATAAAAAAATCGCCCGTCTGCTCGGCGCCGTCGGTCGCGACGATCCGGCGTTGCTCGGCCGCTACGCGATGCTCTCGGCCTACGAGCCGCTCGCCCGCGAGATTTCCCGCCGCTATCTCCAGGCCGGCACTCCTCTCGCTCATGACGAACTCGTCGTCACCGTGGGCTGCGCCGAGGCCCTCAATCTTTCCCTCCGCGCCGTCACCAAGCCCGGTGACACCGTCGCCGTCGAGACGCCCACTTATTTTGGCATCCTCGAAACGATCCAGAGCCTCGGCCTCCGCGTCCTCGAAATCCCCACCAGCCCGCGGCACGGCCTCGACCTCGACGCCCTGCGCGCCGCCCTCGTCCAACACGAGGTCAAGGCCCTCTTCGTCATCCCCGCGTTTCAAAATCCTCTCGGCACCTCCATGCCCGATGCCGCCAAGGAAGCGCTCTACCGGCTGCTCGTCGAATTCGACCTTCCCGCCATCGAAGACGACATTTACGGCGACCTGCACTTCGACGAACGCCGCCCCAAGCCCCTCAAAGCCTGGGATACCGACGGCCGCGTGCTGCTCTGCTCGTCGTTTAGCAAAACGCTCTCCCCTGCCCTCCGCGTGGGCTGGTGCGCCCCCGGGCGCTACCTCGAACGCGTGCGCCGCCTGAAGTTCACCAACACGCTCGGCACTCCGCTCGTGCTCCAGAAAACCATTTCCGATTTTCTCCGCCACGGCGGCTACGACCACCACCTCCGCACCATCCGTCGTGCCTATCAGAACCAACTCCATCTCTTCACCCAGGCCATCCTCCGTCACTTCCCCGAGGGCACGCGCCTCAGCCGTCCGAGCGGCGGCTTCGTCCTGTGGTGCGAACTCCCGGCCGGCGTCGACACCCTGCGGCTCCACCGCGATGCCCTCAAACATCGCATCAGCACCGCCCCCGGCCCGCTCTTCACGGTCAAGGACCGCTACAAAAATTGCCTGCGCATGAACTGCGGTCTTCCGTGGACCGACGAGATCGAGACCGCCCTGAAGACCCTCGGCGCCCTCGCCCAAAAGCAACTGTGACCCGCTCACCATGATCGAAACGCTCTCCGCTCCGCCGTCGCCGGCCGACCTCGCCGCCCTCCACGCGCTCCTCCGCGACGCGGTGGACAGCAACGCCTCCGTCGGCTTCATGCACCCGCTCACCGACACCGATGTTTCCGTCTACTGGTCCGGCGTCCTCTCGTCCGTCGCCGCCGGCACCCGCATCCTCCTCGTCGCCCGCGACGACCGCGGGCACATCGTCGGCACCGTCCAGCTCGATCTGGTGCAGAAATCCAACGCCCGCCACCGCTGCGAAGTCCAAAAGCTTCTTGTCCTCCGCTCCCATCGCGGCCGCCGCCTCGGTTTCTCTCTCATGCAGGCCGCCGAGCACGCCGCTCGCGCCGCATCGCGCACGCTCCTCTGCCTCGACACCAGCGCGACCGGCAACGCGATCTCGCTCTACGGCCACTGCGGCTACACCCGCGCCGGCATCATCCCGCGCTACGCCACCGACTCCAACGGCACCTACATCGACACGGTTGTTTACTTCAAAGAACTCTCGCCCGCATGAAAAAAACCGTCGCCATTCTGCTCTTCCCCGACGTCGAAGTCCTCGACTTCGCCGGCCCGTTTGAAGTCTTCGCCGTCACGGACGAACTCCGCGGCTACGACACGTTCAACGTCATCACCGTGGCCGAAACCGCCGCGCCGATCCGCGCCCGCAACGGACTCCGCGTCCTGCCCGACCACACCTTCGCCACCTGCCCTCCGCCGCACCTCCTCGTCGTTCCCGGCGGTTTCGGCACCCGCGCCCTCCTCAAGAACGAGCCGGTCCTCGCGTGGCTTCGCGCCCAAGCCGCCTCCGCCGAACTCGTCATGTCCGTCTGCACCGGTGCTTTCCTGCTCGCCCGGCTCGGCCTGCTCGACGGTCTCCGGGCGACGACTCACCACGAGTGCCTCGACGATCTTCGCGCCCTCGCGCCCGCCGCGGCCCTCGATCCCTCCGCCCGTTTTCACGACAACGGAAAAATCCTCACCGCCGCGGGCATTTCCGCCGGCATCGATTGCTCGCTGCACGTGGTCTCGCGTCTCCTCGGACCCGCCGCCGCCGCTTCCACCGCCCGCTACATGGAATACCCCCCGCCCACCTAATCTCTCCGTCTCTCGTTCTCTCCCTCTCCCCCTCTCTCCGTCTCTCCCTCTCTCCGTCTCCGCTTCCGCCTTGAACGCCCTTCCTTCCCGCGCCGCCATCGCCCTCGCGCTCGGCACCATCTATCTCGTCTGGGGCAGCACCTACCTTGCTATCCGCGTCGCCGTTGAAACGATGCCGCCCTTCCTCATGGCGAGCGCCCGCTTCCTCGTCGCCGGCGGCCTGCTCTTGGCCTTTTTAAAACTCCGCGGTGCCCCCACGCCCACCGCCAATCAGTGGCGCGCCAACACCGTGATCGGCGCCTTCCTCCTGCTCGGCGGCAACGGCTGCGTCGTCTGGGCCGAGCAGTTCGTCCCGTCCGGCCTCACCGCGCTGCTCATCGGCGTGGGCCCGCTCTTCATCGTCCTCACCGAATGGGCGTGGCCCGGCGGACTCCGCCCCACCGTCCGCACCGCCGCCGCGCTGCTCCTCGGCTTCGCCGGCGTCGTCTGGCTCGCCGCCCCGTGGCAAAACCTCGACCAAGGCGGCCTCCATCTCGGCGGCGTGCTCGCGATCCTCGGCGGCTGCGTGTGCTGGTCGCTCGGTTCGATCACCTCGCGCCACTCGAAACACGGCGCCTCGCCCGCCATGGCCTCCGCCCTGCAAATGCTCGGCGGCGGCGCCCTGCTGATGCTCGCCGCGGCGCTGCACGGCGACTTCATCCGCGTCGACGTCGCCGCGATCAGCGCGCAGTCGTGGGGTGCTTTTGCCTACCTTGTCTTGATCGGGTCACTCGTGGGCTTCTCGACCTTTGTCTGGCTGATGAAACATTGCCCGCCCGCGCAAGTTGCCACCTACGCCTACGTCAACCCCATCGTCGCCGTAATCCTGGGCTGGCTGATCCTCGACGAGCCGATCACCACCCGCACCCTGATCGCCTCCGCGGTGATCATCACCGCCGTCGTCCTCATCACGCTCGAGAAAAACAAACCCGCGCCCACGAAATCCTGAGGGCCGCGCTTCGCCGACGCTCCCCGCGATTCCGTCGCCCCTCCACCCCTCGCGGCCCGTCCCGGCATCAGGTATACTCCCGGTAGACGGGTTGAAACATCCGGCTGCGGATGTCTTCAACCACATCGGTCGGGCGGGGGCGCCCGGCCAGACCGGTGCGGTAAGCCGTTTCCGCGACGGCGGCGGCGATCCGCAGCGATACTTCGCGCACTTTGGTGAGCGAGGGATACACCCGGCCCACCGCCAGATCGTCGGGACCCACGAGGCCCGCGAGGGTTTGGGCGGCGATGAGAAACATCTCATCCGTCACCTCCCGGGTTTGGCTGGCCAGCGCGCCGAGGCCGACTCCGGGGAAGATGTAGATGTTGTTGCCCTGACCGGGCACATGCAGCCGGCCGTTGAGCTCGAACGGCGCAAAGGGACTGCCGCTGGCGAAGATCGCGCGACCCTCGGACCAGGTGTAAGCCTGCACGGCGGTGCACTCGGCCTTCGAGGTGGGATTCGAGAGTGCGAAAATGATCGGACGCCGGTTGAACGTCGCCATCGCCGCGACGATCGGCTGCGTGAAGGTCGCCGGAGTTCCGGATACCCCGATGAGCGCGGTGGGCCGCAACAGCCGGACCGCCGCTTCCAGCGTGGGCACGAAGGGGTGCTCGTGCGCGTAGGGCAACTTGTGCGGAGCGAGCACATCGCCCCGGTTCTTCACGAGCAGGCCCTTCGAGTCGACGAACCAACAGCGGGCCCGTGCCTGGGTTTCCGTGAGACCTGCGGCCACTGCGGCCGCCACGTAGAGATCGGCGATGCCGGTGCCGGCTTCCCCGGCGCCGAGGAAGAGGAGTTTCTGCTCGGCGAGTTTGGAGCCGGTCAGTTTGAGCGCACCGATCACGCCGGCGAGCGCGACCGCGGCGGTGCCCTGGATGTCGTCGTTGAAACTGGGCAGAACGCGGCGGTAGTGCTCGAGCAGGCGGAAGGCGTTCGTGTTGCCGAAATCCTCCCATTGCAGAAGCGCCTGCGGAAAGACGTCCTTCACCGCGTGGACAAACTCGCCGATGAACGCGTCGTAGTCTGCGCCACGCGTGCGGGGTTGTTTCAGGCCGATGTAGGCGGAGCCGTTCTGGAGCGAGGCGTTCTCGGTGCCGACATCGAGGGTGATCGGCAGACAGTAGCCGGGATGCACCCCCGCACAGGCCGTGTAGAGCGAGAGCTTGCCCACGGGGATGCCCATGCCCAACGCGCCCAAATCCCCCAGACCAAGGATACGCTCACCATCCGTGACGACGATCAGACGCACTCCCTTGACCGGCCAATGCCGGAGCGTTTCCGCGATGCGCCCGCGCTCGCGGAGACTGATGAACATGCCGCGCGGCCGGCGGTAGATGGCCCCGTATTGGATGCAGGCCTCGCCCACGGTGGGCGTATAGATGAGCGGAACCATCTCCTCGATGTTCTCCGTGACGAGGCGGTAGAAGAGAGTCTCGTTCCGGTTCTGAAGCGTCGTGAGGTAGATGTAGCGCTCGAGGTTGGTGGGCTTGCCGCGCACCGAGTTGAGCGTGCGTTGCACCTGCTCTTCGAGCGTGAAGACCCTCGGCGGCAGGAGCCCGCGGATGCCGAGCAGGTCGCGCTCCCGTTCGGTAAACGCCGTGCCTTTGTTGAGGAGCGGATTGGTCAGGACGTCGTGGCCGGTCACAACCGGCACATCGCCGTGCGCCGATAATTCGGGAGAAACGGGGTTGGGGTTCATGCGCCATAATAGCCACCCCGCCGAATCGCGCCTCCGCAGATCTTGTCAAAGCCTGCGCCGTTTTTCGCCGACGGGCGTCTCCCATCCGATGGGTCAGCCTAAAACCAATTCAGCCGCCCGAGTTGGTCAGCGGGACGCAAAGTGAGACGATACTTTCCGCCAAACCGCTAAACTAGCCCCGAACCGCCAAGTTCGGGTCTGAGGTTTCCGGCTCGGCCACCCCTCACGGCAGAAACTCCACGAATTTCCAGCTCCGGTTGTCGATCACGTTGGGCACGAACCGGAGCTTCGGGTTCATCGCAAATACCCGGGTATAGAAATACAGCGGGATGATCGGCACTTCGTCCGCGAGCATCGCTTCCAGTTTCTGGTAGATCGCAAACCGCTCGGCGTCGCTCTTCACTTTGGCCGATTCATCGAGCAGCGCATCATAGGTCGCGTTGCTCCAGCCCGTGTCGTTGTTGCCGCCGCCCGTCCGCCACATGTCCATAAACGTGTTGGGATCGACGTAGTCCGCGATCCATCCCGCGCGCGCGAGGTCGTAGGCCAGATTGTCCTGCGAATCCAAATAAACCTTCCATTCCTGATTGGTGAGCCCGATCTCCACGCCGAGCCGCGTGCGCCACATCTGCTGGATCGCCTCGGCGATCGCGCGGTGATTTTCCGACGTATTGTAAAGCAGGCTGATCTTCGGAAAGCCGCGCCCCTCGGGAAATCCCGCTTCCGCCAACAACCGTTTTGCCTCGGCGAGGTCGCCGGCGATGCGCGCTTCCGACTTAAACTTCGGCGAGGGCGGAGTAAAATTGTAGGCCGGCGTCTGGCCGCCGCGGGTCACGTTGCGCACGATCGATTCGCGGTCGATCGCCAGCGCCAGCGCCCGACGCACGCGTTTGTCGTTGAGCGGCGGCTTCGTGACGTTGAGCCGGTAAAAATACACCCCGTAGTAAGGCTCCTGCCGGTAGCTGTCCGGAAACTCCCGTTTATAGGTATCGATCTTGGTGTTCGGCAGTTCGTTGGTCTTGTCGACTTGGCCCGTGCGAAACATGCGCTCCTCCGTGTCGATGCTCTCGGTCGGCATGAAGTTGATCGTATCCAACTTCACGGTCGCCCGGTCCCAATAGGTCGGCGAGCGCGTGACGACGATCCGCTGGTTCGGCCGCCACTCCTTCAGCACGAACGGGCCGTTGCCCACGATGTTCTCCGGCCGCGTCCACGCCGTGCCTTTGCGCGCGAGTCCGCCAAATTTCTCCACCGTGGGAATGTGCACGGGAAACCACGAGTAGTGCTTCATTGCCTCGATCAAAAACGGGGTGCGGTTGTTCAACGTCACGACCAGCGTGCGCGCATCGACCGCCTTGAACCCGACCTTGGAAAAATCGGTGAGCTTGCCCTTGTTGTAATCCTCCGCGCCCACGGCCGGGTGCAGTTTGTAGGCATACTCCGAAGCGAGCGCCGGAGTCAGGATCCGCTTATACGACGCCACGAAATCCTGCGCCGTCACCGGGTCGCCGTTGGACCATTTGGCGTCGGCGCGCAGATGAAACGTATAGGTGCGGCCGTCTTCCGAAATTTCCCACCGCTCGGCCACGCCGCCAATCGTGTCGGCGCCGCTGGGGCCTTCCGCGACGAGACCTTCAAAGAGCGCGTTGACGATTTTGTTCTCCGGCACGCCCGTGACGATCTGCGGGTCCAGATCCTGCGGTTCGGTGCCGTTGCCGAAATTCAAAACGGTGCGCGGGCCCGCCGGCGTGGCGGCCGTCGCGGCGGCGCCGGACTTGGATTCAGATTTGCCGCAACCGGTGACCAGCAAAACCGCCGCGATCAAAGTCGCGCCGAGGGGAAGTGAGCGAGTAAGCATCGGGCCATGGGAGCAATCCCCGCGCCGAGCGCAAGACGCCCGTCGCAGCTTCGAATTTTCCCCGGGGGATTCCAAGCGGCCTGCCGCCGCTTGGAATCACGCCTGCGTCCCCATGGTCGGAGCTCTCAGCTCTCAACTCTCAGCTCTCAGCTTATTTTCTCGTCCCTCACGCCTTCACCCGCTCGCGCTTGCCGCTCTTGGCCGCGGCATAAATCGCTTCGATGACCGTCATGTCGGTCCGCCCCAATTCGCCCGGGGTCGGCAGCGTCGTGCCGTCGATGAGACTCTTGGCGATCGCATCCATGTGCTTCGCCTGTTGGCGCAGCGGCGGATAACTCAACGGGCCTTTGCTCGTCGCGCCCTTGATTCCCCGGTAGCTGAACGCCGGGTTCAGCTCGAACCAACCGCGCTCGGCTTCGGCCCTAAAGAGGTTACCGCCGCGCTCGTAGCTCGACATGACCTGGCAGGTCGCCCCGTTGGCGAACTCCAGAGTATAATTCAACGTCTCTTCCACTTCGTTGAAAAACTCCGGCCGCACCTTCGGCTCCTCCTGCGCCGTCACGCTCACCGGCACCGCGCCGGTCGCCATCCACGCCGCATGATTGGCATAGATGCCGACGTCCATCAACGCCCCGCCGCCGGCCAAAGCCGCGTTCACCCGCCAGGGTTTCACGCCGTTGCGCAGACCGATTTTGAAACCGCGCAGGCTGTTCATCTTCATGAAAGGCCCAAACTCGTTCTCCCGGGCGAGCCGCATCAGCTCCATGTGGTAAGGATCGTAGTGGAGCCGGTAGCCGATCGCCAACGCCCGCTTCGCCGCGCGGCTCGCGGCCAGCATCGCGTCGCACTCGACCACCGTGTTGGCCATCGGCTTCTCGCAAATGACGTGTTTGCCCGCCTTCGACGCGCGGATCGAATGCTCCGCGTGCAACCCCGGCGGCGTCACCACATAGACGAGGTCGATCTCCGGATTGTCCGCGAGTCGGTCCATCGTGGCGTAATCGTAGATGTTCTTCTCGGAGAATCCGTATTCGGTCGCCCATTGCTCGCCTTTCGCGCGCGTGCCCGTGACGACGCCCGCCAACCGCACAAACTCCGTCTCCTTCAGCGCCGGCCCCAATTCGCCCCGCGAGTAGTTGCCGAGGCCGATGAGCGCGAGCCCGAGCTTCTTCGGCTTCGCGGTCGCGCCGCGCAGGCTTAGGCTTGGAAAAGAAACCGCCGCCGCGCCGAGCGCGAAACGGCCGATAAACGTGCGACGAGAAAGCGGGGCGAATTGGGATCGTTTCATAGGGTGGAACGAACCAAACCAACGTTTCCGCCAAAGCAAGCCGCCGCATCAGCTCCCGACCGTCATCGATCCGCCCACCCGACACACGCGGCGCTCAACTGCGCGAGCTCTTTGAACAAAGCCTCGTCGCTGCGGGCGAAGTTGAAGCAGGTCTTCCCTTGCTTGCGCTTCGTGAGCGCCGGCGAAATCCCCTCCGCCAGCTCGGGATGAGTGTAGAGCGGCATCAAATGGTAGGCGACATAGGTCTTCTTGATCATGATCGAGCCATACCATCCCGGCTGCTTCGTCTTCGGATCGATCTTCGGCGTGCGCAGCTCGAGCGCCCCGGGCTTGTCCTTGGCGATCGTCATCCCCGGCGCCGCTTCGAGCATGATGCCGCGCAAGCGCGCAAAGATCGGTTCAAAATTCTCAGCCATATGAGCCTCCCCTGCGCCCAAAAACCGCCCTCATGACAACCGTCAAAATCGGCCCGAGGATCAACGAGCCGGCAAACCCCACCAGAGCCTGCGCGCCCGCATCGACCGCCCGGCCGCCGACGCTGAAGCCCGGATTGACCACCGTGAAATACAGGTAGATCGCCGCGCCTCCCACCACTCCGCCCATCAGGCCAAAGAGCAGCCCATCGCGCATCGCCAGCGGCCACGACGACCGCGGCGTTTTCTTCGCGAGCCAGTAGGCGCCAAGCACCGGAAAAATAAGCGCGAGAAACCCGGTCCAGCGACCGGCTCCCGCCGGGTCGTCGTGCAGCCCGAGCGCGTATTCGGCGAACATCCACGCGCCGGTAGCGAGCCCGACGCAAATTCCAGCAAGGATCGATGGTTTCATTCTGGGTCCTCCAGCGGGAGTGCGAGCGTGAGATCGAAGCGGTCCCACCCGATTTCGTTGGGCGTCTGATGATAAATTTCTTCGGCCGAAGCCTCGCGCAGGTTCAGCCCCGACACCGGCAGCCAACTCTTGAACAACAAATTCCACGCCCGATCCACCGCCTGTAAATCGCCCGTGACGCGCACCATCGCCCAGCGTCCCCCGTCCCGCCGCGCCGTATGCAGCCCCGGCAGCGCCTTCGTGCCTGCGGGCACCTCCAGCGTGAAATCGTAGCGACAGCGCGACAGCGGCACGACCTCGGGATCGTCCCGCGAAGCACCCGACAACTTTCCCGGCATCGGCACCCCGAGCCGGCGCGACGCCTCGTTGATCCGCTCATACGCCGCGATCAGCTTGCCGGGATCCAGGTAGCCGCCCGTCGCGCGGCTCACCATCAGGTCCGCCGCGGGACGTGCTCCCAGCTCCACGCGAAAGTCAGCCGGCAGGCTCGGCGCCGGGCGGAGAAAATAGCGCGACACACTCATCGCCGCGTCGCGATCCGGCCGCTCACTCCACCACTGCTCGAGGTTAAACTGGGCCGGCGTGCACCCGAAGTGCCGTTTGAAGGCCCGCGAGAAAACATCGGGCGAGCGATAGCCCACCGCCACGGCGACCGCCTTCCATTGCGGTCGCTGCCCGCGCCGGGTGAGCGCCAACGCCCGCTGCATCCGCATCCGCGTGGTCATCGCATGGACGCTCTCGCCGGTCAGCGCCGAGAAGATGCGGTGGAAATGAAAGGGCGAAATGCAGGCTTCGTCCGCCAGCCGCTGCAAGGAAAGGTCCTGCTCGATTCGCCGGTCGATCAAGCTGATCGCGCGGTTGATACGGTGGTCGTAAGCCTCGTGGGACACGCGCCGTTTCTGCCCCGCGAACTCTCGCCGGTCCAACAAAAGCAACCGACGTTTCTTGCTGAATTCGCCGCCCCATGCGCCCCGCCGTGAGTATCACGGTGATTCTAAGTTGGAAGAGGACGACCGGTGTTTTTAGCCGCGGCACCCTTTAGCGCCTTCAAACGCACTCCGTGATAAACGCCACTCATTCTATGAGTTTCCAGACGGACGCCAGATAGTTCGGGAATAGGTGGAGTTGCGATCTAGAAGCGGGCTCACTCCTACTCGAGTTGGCGCCAAACATAGCTACAATCATCGCGGTTTAATCCAAATAGGCGGGCTTTCGCCGAAAGCGTGCGTAGAATTCGCCAACCAAATTTATCCCTATGTTCACATGGCGCCAAATTCACGAGGAGACCGCGAGTAAACTGCTGGCGTATGAAAATCGACAAGGCGAACTCATCGCTTTGCTCGAGCAAATGGAAAAGCAGGGATTAAATGTCATACCTCTGACTGACCATCCAAAGCAAGATTCGGACAGTCGCCTCACCAGCATCGACCCGTTTACATTTTTCGCGGTGTTTAACCGGCAACTGACGATTCAGAACCGACGAAGAAACTGGCAGTTTTTAAAGGACGCTTGGGATCTGAAATCCGCAGTGCCGAACGATTTTCACGGCATACCCACGATCACTCCGCAGAATTCCTGGTTCTTTGCCTGGGAGCACCGTCGTGACGCCGAGGATATTCCGCGTCTTTGGAGACTTGCTCGAGCAGTGCTGGAAAAAGGTTGGCAGAATTGCGCGCCAAACCTGTTCGCTGAGTGCCTCGAAATCCATACCGTTGGAGTCGCAAAGCTGACGACAGGGTTGTTCTGGATTGCACCGACCCAAATGCTTCCGCTCCCAGCGACGACCGTCCAATATCTTTCGGCCAAAGGCATCACCGTCGACATCTCAGACAAGGCAAGCTACGACGCAGTGATGAATGCGGTGCGGAGCCGACTTTCTGGAGACTTCATCATGGAGTCGCACAACGCTTGGCTTCACTGCCAAGCCGAGGCGGACCTAAACTTCGACTTCTCGGAAGATCTGAAAGATGGAATCTGGAATGCGTTCCGCAAAGGATTCCCGGACTTCGTCGATTTCAGCAATCCAGGGGAGAAATTCCACGATGCCGAGGTCGCTTACAAGCGGGCTGGGCTAGCCAAGTTTGAAAAGCTAGGCGGACGAGCTGAAGTTGCGCGATTACTGGCGGCAAACGATCCAGCCGGTGCGCTCGGCGTAATTACAAAATCGGCGGCCCTTAACATCGCCAGTTTCCAATCATGGCGACCGAGTCTCGGCTCAGATCAGCCAACAATTCTTTCAGACGTGTTGAACGCGCTTCTCATGGCGACCGAGGGGCCTTACCAAGGACGTGGCACACTCCTGCCAGTTTTTGACGCCATCGTGCGGAACGGCTTGAAGCCAGCATGGGACACCCTCTCGGTCGTATTGTGGGCTCTCCGTCCGACGGACTACTTTCCGATCAAGATCTCCTACCTCCCAATTGGTTTCTTGAAGAAAGAAGACCCTAGCATCCGCATCGCCTTCTTCAACGTCGCATTTGAAATCGGCGCAGAGCAGCGAAAGTTCTATCGCAGTCAGGTCTGTGAAGAATATCGACGAGATGGGCTTGCCCCGATTACTCGGACACGAAGAAGGGGATGATTTATGGTTTTAGTTTGGC
>CALSBN010000103.1:0-16500 GCA_943373185.1 Opitutus sp. GAS368
GGACCCGGCGGACCCGAAGCACTTTAAGGGATTCTGAGGCGAAGTTTTGTTTGGTTTCGCCCGGCGACGCGGGTCAAGGTGTCGCCATGGCCCATTCTCCCCGCGACGCGTTTTACCGGAAGCCCTCGACTCAGGCGCGGCCGTTGACGGATTTCGTCGGCCGGCCCGGCGCGGGCGTGACGGTGACGAAGACCGAGCCCGCCCGCGGCGAGCGGGAGGAACTCAAGCTCTGCGGACTCGCCGCGGTGAAGGCGCGGTTTGAAAGCGAACCGGATTCGATCTTGCGGGTGTTTTTCGACGAGCCGACGAGCCGCAAGGTGGGCGCGATGAGCAAGGCGCTCGCGCTCGCCAAGAAAGTCTACCGCTGTGTGCCGCCGGCGGAGTTGGAGAAGATCGCGGGCTCGATGCATCACGGCGGGATCGTGGCGGTCGTGCATGCGACAGCGCTGCGCGCGCCGACGGCGGACGACGTGCGCGGCTGGGCGCAGCGGCGGGAATCGGTGCTGGTGCTCGACCGGATCGGCAATCCGCACAACCTCGGGGCGATCGCACGCACGGCGGCGTTTTTCGGCGTGGCGCGGATTGTGATCTCAGCCGAGGCGACGGCGGCGCGTCCGAACGAAGCGGCGCATCGGGTGGCGGAGGGCGGGCTGGAGTTTTTGGAAGTATGGCAGGCGCGCGATCTCGCGGCGCTGGCGAAGATAATGGCGGCGGCGGGCTACGAGGTGATCGGCGCGGCGACGCGCGGCGGCCGGCCCGAGGCGGCGCGCCCGGGGCAAAAACCGGTGGTGATCGTGCTGGGCAACGAGGAGACGGGACTGGCGCCGGCGGTGGCCGCGGCGTGCACGCGGTTGGTGACGATTCCCGGCACCGGCAAGGTCGAATCGTTGAACGTCTCGGTCGCGGCGGCGGTGTTGATGTGGGAACTCTGCGCGCGGAAGTAAGCGTGACCGTGGCTGGCGTCAGTAGTCGTCCATCACGAACCACATGATCCAGACGAGGGCGGCGGTCATAAACAACCCGCACGCCAGGCCGTAAATCATGACGATGAGGCTGAACCCGCTCACGGCTCCGGTGAAGCCGATGCAGAAAAGATTGGCGAGAAAGACGAGCAGCCAGAAATCGCGTTTGCGGCGTGACCGGCGGGGTGGTTGCTCCTTGAGGGTGAACTCGCCGGAGGCGGCGGCGCGGCGGCGGTTGAGCTCGAGGATGTCGTGAACCTCGTTGGCGTGGTTGACCGGACCGTTGACTCCAAGGATGGGCAATTGGCCGGCGGCGGCGCGATTCAATGCCTCGACCGTGATCGGACCGGCCGCGGTGGGCGCGATCCCGGGATCGGGGCGGGGAGCAAGCGGCTCGGCGGGAGCGGCGCCGGGCGGCCCGTTGACCGCGTCGAACGTCCGCGGCTTCAGGCCGTAGAATTTTCGCGGAGGATCTGGAGCGTCGTCGGCCATCGGTGGGTTTAGGGAATAGGTCGCCGTGGTCCGTAGCAGAGTGGGCGAAGGATCGACGGTTCTTTTGCTATGAATCTTTATTTAGCTAGTGAAGAGAAAAGGCTTGGCGCGAGGGACGATAGGCGTGTTTTTTTAACTGTCTTAACCACCCCAACTGTGCGGCTCCCGCGAGCCCCAGTAGTAATCCCCAACCCCGTTTCATATGTCAAAATCACCTGCCGGTCTGCTGCGTAAGCTATCTTCCATCACGTTCGTTTTCTGCTGTTTTCTCGGTTTGACCGCGCTCCCCGCGCAAACGGGCGGCACGGGCTCGGTGCAAGGCAAGGTGTTCAACCCCGTGACGAAGGAGTATGTCCGCAACGCCGAGGTGCGTCTCGAAGGCACGAATCAAGTGACGTTCACGGAGGGCGACGGATCGTTCCAGTTTCCGAATGTGGCGGCGGGTCCGGCGGCGATCGCCGTCTCGTTCTCCGGTTACACGACGGTGAAGGACACCTTCACGGTCACGGCGGGCACCCCGGCCGTGCGGGAAATCAACATCGTCAGCACCGCCGCGCCGGCCGCGGTCACGCGCAAAGACGGTGTGGTCCAGTTGGCCGCGTTTACGGTGGATTCCGAGCGCGAGGGTAACGCGAAGGCCATCCAGGCCCAACGTCGCAACATGGACATCACGACCTCGGTTTCGTCGGATATCTTCGGCGACGTCACGGACGGCAACGTCGGCGAATTCTTGAAATATTTGCCGGGTGTGGACCTTGATTACGTCGAATCCGAAGCCCGTGGTCCGCGCCTCGGCGGAATGGACAGCCAATATGTCGGCGTGTCGTTCGACGGTATTCGCTCGGCCAGCGCGGATGCCAACCGGGGTGGAGGCGAAGCGTCGCGCGCGACGAGTTTCGAGGGTTTTTCCATCACGGCGATCGAGTCGATCGAGATCAGCCGAACGACGAGCGCGGAGTCCGATGCCGATTCCCCGGCGGGCACGATCAACATGAAGACGCGACGGGCCTTTGAGCGCAAGGGGCGCCGCGTCGGGGTAAACACGAGCATCAATTTCAATGATGAGGAATTTACGTTAAAGAAAACGCAGGGCCCGAGTGATTTTCGTGAATACAAATGGGCGCCCAACTATTCCTTCGAATACTCGGAGTCATTCCTCGACCGCCGTCTTGGTATTTTGCTGAGCGCCTCCCGCGCCAATTCCTATACCGAGCAATATGACGTAAACGTGGCCTACAACCGGAATCCCAACGCAGCTCTCGGGGATACGCGGCCGATGGTCGCCCGGCAGCTTAACTTTAAGGACGGTCCGAAATTTATCCTGAAGGACTCGCTGCTTTTAACGGCCGATTTCAAAGCAACCTCGCGGTTGGTGCTCTCGTTGAACGCAATCTATACCTACACGGAAGGGGAGTTTTGGAACCGCAACTTCACGTTCGTGGCGGCAAATGATAACGCCAATTCGAACAATGGGCGCAGTTTTGTAACGGGCGACGGCATTCTCACGGTCGGCACGGCCCGCACGGCGACCAACACGGTGCCGACGCTCAACAATACCGGCGGATCCTCCTCCAAGCTCACCTATACCCGCACGTTTGCCCCGAAGTTTGAATACAAGATCAACGCCTTCACCTTCGACGGAGCGTTCTCTTTCTCCAAATCGGTGAACAACTACGAAGCCCTTGAACGCGGTTTCAGTGAATCTGAGGGTGGTGGCGTGCCGAGCAACTGGGTCGCGACGCGCCCGCACGCCGAATCCTGGGAGTGGACCATCCGGCAGACGTCGGGCCCCGATTGGTATGATCTCCGCAGCTTCACCAGCACGAATACCCGCGACGGTGGCACCCGGGTCCAGAACTCCGGGCGCACGTGGGTTACTGAAATTTGGAACGGCCAATTGAACGGGCGCTGGGTGTTGCCCTTCCGCCGGTTCCCTACCGCTCTCAAGATGGGTGGAAAGTGGAACGAGGAAACGCGTAAGAACTTCGACGTCGGATCACAGTCGATCTGGTCCTACGTGGGGCCAGGAGGAAATACCACCACCGTCAACCCCACCACAGGTGCCAACCAAAACGTCACCTTCGGCAACTGGGCCAATTTGGGCTACATTTCCTCGCATCCGTTCGATACCGGCACGACGAACGCATTGACGGTGTTTAACCTCGCCGGGGTGCAGGGCATGCCGCCACGGGCCGATCGGAATCGGATTGGCTCGCTGTTCCGGTCCAACCCCGAGCTGTTTGTTAACACGGCCATCCCGGACAATTGGTATACGTCTAACGTCGGCACCCGCCGGAATTTCAAGCAGACGGTGACGGCTGGGTTTATTCAGGCGGACACCTCGCTTACGCGCCGTTTGACGATGCGGGTGGGCGTGCGGGTCGAGAACACGCTGAATGAGTTCACGGAGTTTGATCCACGGCTCCGACGGGAAATCGTGGCGGCCGGATTTCCGGTGAACGCTGCGGGCCGTGCGACCACGGTGCCGGGGCTGGAGTATCAGTTCCTCAGTCAACCCCGGGTCATCCGTGAGTCGGAGTATTACAACCTATTCCCCTCGATGGTGCTGAAGTTTAAGATTACGCCCAACCTCGAATATCAAATCGGAGCCAACAAGGCCATCTCACGGCCGCCGGTGGATAGTCTCACGGGTAACTTCAACGTGATCGAAGACCTTCAGCGGGTGGACGCGCCGAATGCCGATCTGAAACCCGAATACTCCAAGAATTATCAGACGCGCCTGTCTTACTATTTCGGGGCGCGTGCACCAGGCCAGCTTTCGGTGTCGCTCTCGCAGAATGAAATTCGGAACTTGCGCGAGACCTTTGATTTCACCGCCGATGATTTCGGCATCGATGACCCGGATTTCAGCGCCTACACGTTCCGATCAACCCGGAATAGTGCTGAGGAAAGGAAGTTCAGAAACATGGAGTTGGCCTACAACCAGACGCTCGGGTTTCTGCCGGTGATGTTTGCGGGGACAAATGTGAACATCGCCTACACCCGCTCTTACGCGAATCAGCGCCGGAACAACCTGTCGCCTCATCGCCTGACCTCGCGTCTCGGCTATGCTTACCGTCGCTTCAATGGCTCGGTGGGCATGGTCTGGCGGGACGATTCCCCCGATGGCATTTACGGCCGCTACAAAGCCGCAATCACCCAGTTCGACCTGTCGATGTCTTGGACGTTCTCCCAGCGCTACGCGATGTATCTGCAGGGACGAAACATTACGGGAGTGCCGGTGATCTGGTATGAGTCGGCTCCGGGGACGCCCGAGGGCGTGAACCCCGCGCTGCGCAATTTTCAGGAGTATGGCGCGAATTGGGTGCTCGGTTTTAAGGCCACGTTCTAGACTCTCCGTGTGTTTGCCTCGAACCCGGTGCCGAGTTTGGGCCGGGCGTAAGTTTTCTCCGGGAATTGGCGCAAGGACATTGACCCGGAGATGATCCATGCGTGGGAGTGGCGGAGCCATGAATGAGCCCTCCTCGGAACCGCAGCGGTCCTTTCACGGCCGTGGGCGAAATCTCGTCTTCGGTTTGGGTTTGGTTGCTGCGGTGGTCCTCTTCTTCAGTCCTGCGCTGCCCGGGGACTTTCTTTGGGACGACGATCTGCACATCACGGCCAATCCGACGATCATCGGACCGCTCGGGTTGAAGGAAATCTGGACGACGGCGGCGGCGAATTACTTCCCGCTGGTGCTGACGAATTTCTGGGTGCAGCACGCGCTCTGGGGTTTGAATCCGCTCGGCTATCATATCGTCACGCTGCTTTTCCATGCGCTGGCGGCGGTGCTGCTATGGCGCGTGCTGGTGCGGTTGAAGGCACGCGGAGCGTGGTTGGGCGCGGCGCTATGGGCGTTGCATCCGGTGCAGGTGGAGTCGGTGGCGTGGATCTGCGAACTCAAGAACACGCAATCGGCGGTGTTCTTTCTGCTGGCGGTCGGGTTTTACCTCAAGTGGTTGCAGCCCGAAAGTAGCCGCGAGCGTGAGCGAGCGGGAGAACCGCCACGCGCTCACGCTCGCAGCTACGCTCTGGCGCTGGTCTGCGCCTTGCTCGCCATTTTGAGCAAGCCCTCGACGGTGCCTTTGCCGGTGGTGCTGGGGCTCTGCGCCTGGTGGCAACGCGGTCGGTTCACCTGGCGCGACCTGATTCCGCTCGTGCCGTTCTTCCTCTTGTCGTTCGGTGCGGCCGGCTGGACGATCTGGGAGCAGCGGGTCAATTCGGGCGCCCAAGGCGCGGCGTGGGCCCAGACGTGGCCCGAGCGCTTCGTCATCGCGGGAAATGCCGTCTGGTTTTACATCGGGAAACTGGCGTGGCCGGCCGATTTGATCTTCATTTACCCCCGCTGGGAGATTGCGGCCACGCCGCTGGCGTTTGTGCCGTTTGCAGGGGTTGTGCTGGTGGTTGCCGGACTTTGGTGGGGCAGGGCGGGGGCGCTGCGGCCCGTGTTTTTTGCCGCGATTTTTTTCGGTGCGCTGCTGTTTCCCGTGTTGGGATTTTTCAGCATCTATTTTTTCCGGTATTCGTTCGTCGGGGATCATTTTCAATACCTCGCCAGCATGGGACCGCTCGCGCTCGCGGGCGCGGGCATCGCCGTGGCGCTGGATCGCTGGCCGGCTGCTCTCGTCCGGGTGCGGCCCGTTTTTCCCGCCCTGCTCATCGGGGGCTTGGGCTTCCTGACCTGGCGGGAAAGCGCAGTTTATCTCAGCAGTGAAACGCTCTGGCGGGCCACGCTCGCGCGCAATCCCGCGGCCTCGATGGCGTGGTTCAATCTCGGCAGCACGCTGCTAAAGGAGGGGCGCCACGACGAGGCCATCGCGTGCCTGAGGGAGGGGCTGCGGCTTCGTCCCGATGATGCCCCGGGCTACAACGATCTCGGGTGCGAACTTGTCGTGGTCGGCCGGGCGGAGGAGGCGCTGCCGATTTTCGCCCGCGCGCTGGAACTTCGACCCGGCTACGCCGAGGTGCACAATAACCTGGGCAATGCGCTGCGGAGCCTGGGCCGAGTGGACGAAGCCATGGCGCGCTACGAGCGGGCGTTGCAGCTCAAGCCCGGCTACGCCGAGGCCCACAACAATCTCGGTTGCGAGCTGGCCGCCAAAGGTCGCACGACCGAGGCGATTTACCACCTTGAGCAAGCGGTGCGGTTGAATCCGGTGAACTCGACCAATCACAACAATCTCGGCAACGCGCTGCGCGACGCCGGGCGGAGCGACGCGGCGATCGCAAGCTATGGGCGCGCGTTGGAGCTCACACCGGATTTCGCCGAGGCGCACGCCAACCTCGGGCGCGCGCTGATGGCTGCCGGCCGGGCGCCCGAGGCGTTGGAGCGGTTTGCGTCGGCCGCGCGGTGGGCCCCGGAGTCGGCGAAGATTCGCCGCGACTGGGGCACGGCGTTGATGCAGCAGTCGCGCTGGTCGGAAGCGATCGTCCAGTTCGAAGCGCTGTTGCAACTGGAACCCACGGCTTCCGCCGCTCATGCCACGCTGGGCAATGCCCTGGCCCAAGCCGCACGTTGGCCCGAAGCGGCGGCGCGGTTTCGCGCGGGCCTGGCGGTGGCGCCCGGCGATCCGGACTTGCATGGCAATTTGGCGGTCGCGCTCGCCAGCATGGGCGATCTGACGGCGGCGGTCGTCGAATTTCGCCGGGCGATCCTGTTGCGGCCCTCGTTCATCGACGCCCACCGCAACCTCGCCCAAGTGCTCCGACAACAGGGCAAACTCCTTGAGGCCGCCGATCATTTCGACGAAGCGGAACGCCTCGGCGCCCAAGCGGCGCCGGCGCGTTGAAGCCCGTGGTTTTTTGATGGCAAGGCGGGGCAACCCTTCTTTGCCTTGGACGTCTCCCCACCGCCCCGTTTGTCCTGATTATGAACCGCCCCGCTTTCCTTTGCTTTTTGACCGCACTCGCCGGCGTTGGCGCGGCGGCGCAACCCCCAGAGGCGGTGCTGGCGATGATCGATAACCGCTGCTCCTCGTGTCACAACGATCACGACAAAGAGGGCGGGCTCGACCTGACCACGTTGGCCTACACGCCGGCCGATGCGAAAAATTTCGCGACGTGGGTGAAGGTCTTCGATCGGGTGAGCGCCGGTGAAATGCCGCCCAAGGAAAAGGCGCGCCCGCCCGCGGCCGAGGTATCGGCGTTTACCCGCACGCTGGAAGCATCGCTCGTCGCCGCCGACCGTGCGCGCGTGGCCGCCGGCGGCCGGGCGACGCAGCGCCGCCTCAACCGCTACGAATACGAAAACGCCCTGCGCGATCTGCTGCACGCGCCTTGGCTGCAGGTGCGCGATTCGCTGCCCGAGGACGGCGAAGCCCATCGGTTCAACAAGATCGGCGAACGCCTCGACGTTTCCCATGTGCAGATGGCGCGCTACCTCGGGGCCGCCGACTACGCCCTGCGCCAAGTGATGGCGTCGCAGGTCGCTCCGCCCCCGGCCGCGACCAAGCGTTACTACGCCCGTGACCAAAGGCGCTACACGGGGCCGATGAAGTTCTCGGTCTTCAACAACGCCCCGGAGCGCGCGACGTTTCCCGTGCTCGGGACGAAGGCTCAGCCGGATGTTCGCCGGGCCATCGCCCCGATCACTGTGGGCGAGGCCGACCCGGCGACCCGTGAGCTTGAGGGCATGGGCGTCGTCGCCGGCAGCTACGAACCGATCGAGCCCAAGTTTAACCAATTCAGCGCGCCGATGGCCGGGCGTTATCGGCTGCGTTTCTTCGGCCACACGGTGTGGGTCGGCCCCGGCAAACCCGAACCGGTCAAAGCACCCGAGCCGGGGAAAAAGGCGCCGGCGCCGAGGCCCACGCGTTGGTGGATTCCCGATTTGGACGACGTCGCTCCCGGCCGGCGCTACGAGCCGATCACGGTCTATTCGGATCTGCCGCCGCTCCAGACGCGCCGGCTCGGCACGTTCGATCTCACCGTGGACCCCGCCGCGCACGAACTCGACGTGTGGTTGCTGGCCAAGGAAACGGTGCGCATCGACGCGGGCCGGCTCTTCCGTTCCCGCCCGGGCGCGGCGCGATTCCAGAATCCGCTCGCCGAGCCCGACGGCCAGCCCGGCGTGGTTTTTCGCTGGCTCGAGGTGGAGGGGCCGATCCAGGAGACGTGGCCGAGCGCGGGTCATCGCCTGCTGTTTGGCGATCTGCCGCTGCGGGCTCCGGCCCAGAAGGGCGGTCCCGTTGAAGTCGTCTCGACCCAGCCAGGTGAAGACGCGGCCCGGCTGCTGCGGAACTTTGCCGCACGCGCCTACCGCCGGCCGGTGACCGACGCCGAGGCGACGCGGTTTCTCCCGGTGATCGAAGGTGCGAGGCAGAGCGGCAGCTCGTTTGCCGACGCGATGATCGCCGGCTACACGGCGGTGCTGTGCTCGCCGGAGTTTTTGAATCTCGCGGAAACGCCGGGCCCGTTGGATGATCATGCGCTCGCCGCGCGGCTGGCGTTTTTCCTTTGGAATTCGCCGCCCGATGATGAGCTTCGCGGGCTCGCGGCGCGGGGCGAACTGCGCCAGCCCGACGTGTTGCGGGCGCAAACGGACCGCCTGATCGACGATCCCAAGTCGCGGCGCTTCACGGATGCGTTCCTCGATTACTGGCTCGATCTGCGGAAAATCTCCGCGACCTCGCCCGACTCTTCGCTTTATCCGGACTATTACCTCGACGACCACTTGCTGGAATCGGCGCTCGACGAGACGCAGACGTATTTCGCCGGGCTGCTGCGCGGCGACCGGCCCGCGCGCGAGCTCGCGGCGGCAGACTACGCCTTCGTCAACGAACGTCTCGCCGCGCACTATGGTCTGCCCGCCGTCCAAGGCGCGGCGGTGCGGCGCGTCGCACTTCCGGCCGGCAGCGCCCGGGGAGGTCTCATGACGCAGGCGGCGGTGCTGACGGTGACGGCCAACGGCACGACGACTTCGCCGGTTCTCCGCGGGGCGTGGATCATGGAGCGCATTCTCGGTATGCCGCCGCCTCCGCCGCCGCCGAGTGTGCCGGCCGTCGAGCCCGACACGCGCGGAGCCACGACGATCCGGGAGCAACTCGCGAAACACCGCGACGTGCAGAGCTGTGCGGCGTGCCACACCAAGATCGATCCGGCGGGATTTGCGTTGGAGAACTTCGACGTGATGGGCGGCTGGCGTGATCGCTACCGTGCGGTCGCCGAAGGCAAAGCGGATGTCGGTATCGGCAAGGGCGGGCAAAAGTTTCTTTATCACACGGCGTTGCCGGTCGATGCGTCCGGCCAGCTGTCCGATGGCCGCGCATTTGGCGACATCCGCGAATTGAAACGGCTGCTGCTGGCCGACGAGACCCAGCTCGCGCGCAATCTGGCGCGGCAGTTTGCCGTTTACGCGACCGGTGCGCCGGTGAGTTTCGCCGACCGCGCGATGGTCGAACAGATCCTCGGTCGCGCCCGCTCGCACACTTATGGCGTGCGCACGCTCGTGCATGAGCTGGTGCAGAGTCCGCTCTTTTTGAACAAGTAATCGTCGCAGCTTCTTTTTCCCATGAACTCCAATCCCCGTCCGCGCTCGCCCTTTGGTTCCCACATCGCCACCCGGCAGGCGCTCTCGCGGCGGCAGTTTCTGCGCGGCGCAGGCATCGTGCTGTCGTTGCCGCTGCTCGACTCGATGTTGCCCGGCATCTCGCGCGCGGCCGAAGCCAAAGCGGCGAAGGAGGCGGCGGCGAAACCGCGCCGGATGCTCGGGATCTGCAACAACCTCGGCCTGGTGCCGGATAACTTTTTCCCGACGACGACCGGCCGCGGCTATGCGCTCTCGCCCTACCTGGAGCTGATGAAAGACCACCGCGACGACTTCACCGTTTTCAGCGGAGTTTCGCACCCCGGCGTCGATGGCGGGCACCCGGCGGACATCAGTTTTCTCACGGCGGCGCCGCATCCGGGCAGCGGGGGATTTCGCAACACGATCTCGCTCGACCAATACATCGCCGAGCGCGTCGGCTACCAGACGCGGTTTCCTTCGCTCACGCTGGGCGTCAATGTCGTGCAGGGCGCCCGCAGTCTGTCATGGACCGGCTCGGGCGTGCTCATTCCGTGCGAGGAGAAAGCGTCGGACGTGTTTCGGCAGCTCTTCATCCAAGGCTCGGCCGCCGAGGTGAACGCGCAGATGCGCAAACTCGACCTTGGCCAAAGCATTCTCGATGCGGTGGCGGGTCAAGCGAAGGATTTGAAGCGCGGCGTGACCGCGCGGGACCGCGACCGGCTCGACCAGTATTTCACCAGCGTCCGCGACCTCGAGCAGCGGATGCAGATGTCGAGGGAGTGGGAGCGGAAACCGAAGCCGCGCGTCGAAATGCCGGTGCCGCTCGATCCGGCGAGTCCCCGCGCCTACATGGACAAGGTGAAGCTGATGTATGACATGGCGCGGCTCGCGTTTGAGACCGACTCGACCCGCTCTATTTCGCTCATGCTCGACAGTGTAAATTCGCCCGCGATCGAGTTCGGCGACCACAAGACGACCGACGGCTACCACAATCTTTCCCACCACGGAAAATCCACGGAGAAGTTGGCCCAGTTGAAGGCCATCGACGAGTGGCACATGAAGTTGCTCAACCAACTTTTCACGGATCTGAAGAACGTGAAGGAAGACGGCGAGTCGCTGCTCGACCGCACGATGGTCCTCTACGGATCGAATCTCGGCAACGCCAACACCCACGTGACGACGAATCTGCCGACGCTCTTCGCCGGGGGCGGTTTCCGTCACGGGCAACACCTCGCGTTCGATAAGGACCGCAATTATCCGCTGCCAAATCTCTTTGTCTCGATGCTCCAGCGGATGGGGATCGAGACGGACCGCTTCGCCTCGGCGACGGGGACGATGCGCGGACTGGAACTGGCCTGAGTGTTTCGCGGTGAATTGGAGTTGCCCGCCGGGGTGGGGATCGGCGTATCTTTGCGGCGTATCCCTCGTCTATCCTTCTCCCAACCATGAAAAAACGTCTCCTTATTGCCACTACTGTTCTCGCCCTCGTCTGCTCGCCTCTCGTGGGCGCCGAGACCGCCAAACCCGCCGCCGCCAAAGGTGAAGAAAAACATACCGAGCTAGGTGAACGCATGGAAAAACTCAACGGCGCCTATCGCCGGTTGAAGCGCCAGGTCGCCGACGCGACCAAGAACGAAGGCTCTCTCGCCCTCGTCGCGACGATCAAGAAAGAGGCTGAGGCATCCTTGGCATTCAAGCCCGAGTTCACCGCCGAACAGCCTGCGGCGAACCAGGCGAAGTTCGTCGAATCCTACAAATCGGAGATGAAGAAGATGATCGAACTCGTCGGCAAACTTGAGGCCGCGCTCAAGGCCGGAAAGAACGACGAAGCTGCCAAGGTGATTGCCGATTTGGACGCGCAGCAGAAGTCCTCCCATAAAGAATTCCGCAAGCCGAAGCCAAAGCAGTAAACGGACGGCAGAGTTACCTTAGTTTTTTAGAGTGAAGCCGGGCGAAGATCGCCCGGCTTTTTTCATGGGCGGACTTGCCCTCCGTCTGTGAAATCAGGCGTGCCCGTCGGCCCGTCCTTTCCCAGACGTTCGGCACCGAGCAACCGACTCCTGCTCGGATCGGCGAAGGCTGTCGTGCGGTGCCATCGTTGGCGCAGTTATGCCAATCGCCCGAGGCGTTTAACTTTTGGGCCGGACTTTGGTCCGCGCCGCGCTCGCTGAGTTTCCACGGGCAGGTCTTGGCAAGATTCTGTAAATGAACCCCAGGGCGGGCCCCAATGTCATAAAGTATATCGACAAATTTTTGCATCTAGGGATTTTCCGGCGATCCGAAAGACCTAGGGCCTGCCCGAAAGTCCTTCGGGCGCAAAATTTCTCCGATCCGACCGCAGTAGTCTCACCATGACCATGAATCGCTTCATTCTTCCGCTCTCCCGCCTCGCATGCGTTGTCGTCCTCGTCTCGGGTTTCGGGCTGTTTGCCCAAGAGCCTCGTCTCTCCAGTCTCTCTACTCGCGCCAAAGTCGGGACCGACGCAAATCAGCTCATCACCGGATTTGCCCTCGGCCCGGGCCCGAGTCGCACCGTCTTGATTCGCGCGGCCGGTCCGACGCTCGCCCTGCCTCCCTTCAACCTTGCGGGCTCACTCGGAGATCCGGTTCTCACACTCTACAACAGCTCCAACGTCGAATTGGCCCGCAACGACAACTGGGGCACGCCGATCGGGGATGCCACCTTGGCGACCGCCGCGACGTTTAGTGCGGTGGGAGCATTTCCCTTCATTGCCGCGGGTTCGCGCGACGCCGCGCTCGTGGTCAACCTGCCTCCCGGAGCTTATTCGGCCACCGTGGGCGGTTTGGATAAATCGACGGGCATAGCCATCATCGAAGTCTATGAAATCGGCGCCACGCCCGGCTCGACCCGCCTTACCAGTTTGTCATCGCGGGCGATGGTCGGCAGCGGGGCGGCGGTTACGATCCCGGGCATCAATATATCGGCCGGGGTCGGCACCCGCCGCCTGCTGATTCGTGCGGCCGGACCCGCCTTGATCCCTTTCGGACTTACCGAGGCTTTGGCCGACCCGGTCATCGCGGTGACCAATCCCGGCGACTCGATCACCTTTGCTTCGAACAACGACTGGGGCACCCCGATGGGCCCAAATCCCGCGTCAGCCGCGACCATCGCGTCGGCCATCGCCAATTATACCGGCTATCCCTTCGCCGCCGGCAGTCGTGACTCTGCCGTCTTGGTCGAACTGGCACCCGGAGCCTACACCGTGCAGGTCAGCGGGGCGGGCAACGCCGCCGGCGTCGCTCTCGTGGAGGTTTATGATCTGACGCCTGCCGTTCTTCCCGTGGTGAGCGTCGCGGCGTCAAAGGCTACCGGCGACGAGTCCGGCACGAACCCGGGCGAGTTCACGTTTACCCGCACGGGCGACACGATGACACCGCTCACGGCGGCTTACACGATCGGCGGATCTGCGACCAACGGGGTCGATTACGCTTCGTTGTCCGGTTCCGTCACGTTTCCGGTCGGGGTGGGCTCCGTGCGCTTGGCCCTCGCGCCGATCGCGGACACACCGAATGAGACCGACGAAACCGTTATCCTGACGGTGGCGGCGGGATCGCTCTACACCGCTGCACCGGATTCCGCGTCCGTTACGATCACCGATACTTCGCCCCGGCCGATCGTCAGCATTGCCACGTCAAGAGCCACGAGCGACGAGACCGGGCTCAATCCGGGCGAGTTCACGTTTACGCGGGTGGGCGATTTTTCTGTGCCGCTCAGTGTTCTCTACTCGGTGAGCGGATCGGCCACCAATGGCGTCGACTATGCCCAACTCCCCGGGTTGATCACCTTTCCGGCCGGCGCCAGCACGGTTCGCTTGCCTCTTGCGCCTAACTCCGATGCCTCAATCGAGGGCTCCGAATCGGTTGTGATCAACTTAACCGCCGCGCCTCATTATTCCGTGATCCCCACGGGTGCGGCCGTTACGATCGCGGACGGGCCGTCGACCGTGGTGCCCGTTTCGACCACGCCGACACCAACCACGCCGAATCCCGCTTCGCCCGCTCCCTCGGTGCGCCCGACCGTCAGTGTGGTGGCGTCAAAGGCCACCAGTGATGAGTCGGGGACCAACCTCGGTGAGTTCACCTTCACCCGAACCGGCGACACCGCCGCCCCGCTCACCGCCAGTTACTCGGTGGGCGGAACGGCGATCAACGGCTTCGACTATCCCTTTCTATCGGGCTCGCTGACCTTTCCTGCCGGCGCGGCCACGGTGCGATTGCCGCTCTCGCCCAATCCCGATGTGCAAACCGAGGGAGCGACCACCGTCACGATCGCGGTCGCCGCAGGCGAGGCCTACACGGCCGCGCCGACCAGCGCGACCGTTACGATCACTGACAGCCCGTCGACCCTCTACGTCGCGACGATTCGACCGGTGCCCATCGCCGCCAGCACCTCTGCGGCCTCCGGCACCGCCACGATCTTGCTCAGTTCCAGCGGCACCATCGCAGCGATCAACGTGGCTTCGGCCAATTTGAGTTCGGCGATTACCAACGCTTACATCGTGCTCGGGCCCAACGAAGAATTTGCCTTCAGTCTTGGCACGGCCGCGCAGGTGAACGGGGTCCAATGGACGTTCGCGCCGACCGGTCTGCACACCTCCGCCGCGCTGCTCACCGCCCTTCGCACCGGCAACTTGGCGGTCCGCTTTGACACCGCGCAGTTCCCCACCGGCGAGGCCAAGGGGGCGTTCATCGTGAACGCGGCGTCTCAGACCGTGACGGCTCCGATCGCTCCGGTGGCACCGGCGCCTTCAGCCCCGGTGGTCGTGCTCAACGCCCAGGACGCCGCAAGGCTCCTCACGCAGGCGACTTTCGGTCCGAAGAAATCTGAAATCGACGCTCTCGCCGGTCGCAGCGCCGAATCGTGGATCGCGACTCAGATGGCTTTGCCCGCTTCGTTTCATTTCGCCGAGGCGAGTGCGGATTTCGCGATCAACAACGGCGGGGGCGCCGGTTCTCCCGGAACGGGCCAACCCAACACGCGCTTTGGCGGCGTCCATCGGCAACACGCGTGGTGGAAGATCGCCCTCAACTCCCCGGACCAACTCCGTCAGCGCGTCGCCTTCGCCTTGAGCCAGATTTTCGTGACGTCCGACGCCAACGGCACGATCTCAAATTGGCAGAACGGCCACGTCACCTATTACGATCTTCTGGTGCGCGGTGCTTTCGGCAATTTCCGCCAGCTTTTGGAAGAGGTGACGCTGAGCCCCAACATGGGCATCTATCTCAGCTCACTTCGAAACGCCAAGGCGACGTTCAACGCCCAAGGCGTCCAGCTCACCCAAGCCGACGAAAACTACGCGCGGGAAATCATGCAGTTGTTCACCATCGGTCGCAATGAACTCCAGGCCGATGGCACGCTCAAACTCGACGCGCGGGGCCAGCCGATCCCCACCTATACCCAGGATACCATCGTGCAGATGGCCAAAGTTTTCACGGGCTGGGGATTTTTCCAGAGCAACTCCTCGACCAATTTCCGCGGCACCGGCCCCGGCAGCGAGAGCTACCTCAATCCCATGGTGCTCTATCCCGCCTTTCACGACGACACCGCCAAGACCATCGTCACCGGCAAAGTCCTCCCCGCCAATCAAGGCGGCGTGAAAGATCTCAAGGACACCCTCGATACCCTGTTCAATCACTCTAACACGCCGCCGTTCATCACGCGGCAGCTCATCCAGCGCCTCGTCACCAGCAACCCCAGCCCGGCCTACGTGCTGCGGGTGGCTTCCGTATTCGTGAACAACGGGGCCGGCGTTCGCGGCGATCTCGGCGCGGTGGTGCGCGCAATCTTGCTCGACTCCGAGGCGCGTTCCTCGGCCTCCCTGAACTCGGCGAGCTTCGGCAAACCCAAGGAACCGTTGCTCCGCGCCACGGCGCTTCTTCGCGCCTTCAACGGAGCCTCCGACGGTGGCCGCTACATCAACGGGGCGTTCACCAATCCGGAAGGGGGCGGCACCTCTTCGCTCGCCCAAGCCGCGCTGCGCGCTCCGACGGTGTTCAATTTCTTTGAACCCGACTACGTGCACCCGGGCCCGCTGGCCGCCGCCGGACTTTTCGCGCCCGAGTTCCAACTCTTTACCGATACGACTGCGATCACGATTCCGAACTATCTCTACAACCTGCTCTATGCCAACCGTAGCGCCAACACGGTCGGCCTCACTCTGACCGATCTGCTGCCGATCGCGAAAACCTCCCAGCAACTGGTCGACTACGCCAATCTGGTCTTGGCCGGCGGCGCGATGACCAAGGCCGATACCGATCTCCTCGTCGCCGCGCTCAACCGTATGCCCGCGAGCACCTCCGACTTGGATCGGGTTCGCTCCGTCCTCTACCTCGTGGTCAGCGCACCCGAAGCATCCATTCAAAAATAATCAGCCACCGTTCCCATGAATCCAAAAAATCCTTCGTTCGATCCCGCCCGCCGCCAGTTCATCGGTTCCTGCTGCGCCGCGGTGGGAGCGACCGGCATGTTGTCCACGCTCGCGCAGCTGCGGTTGACGGGAGCGCTCGCCAGCCCCGACC
>CALSBN010000104.1:0-16260 GCA_943373185.1 Opitutus sp. GAS368
TCACCACGCGCACCTTACGCACGCCCTCGGCCCCGACCTCGGCCAACACCTTTTCAAAGCAATGCAGCGCCGCCATCGCGTTCGACGCCGCGCCCAGCCCCACATCCCAAATCACCAGCTCCTCTGCCGCGTCCGCCTGCGCGAACCGCTGCGCCAAGCCCGACTGCTGCACATAAACGCGCTCCGCCTCATCGCTCGGCCGGTTCACCGAGTGCATCACCTCGCCCGAGCTGATCTGGCGGATGCTCGCAAAGCCTTCCGTCGATTTCACGATGTCGTAGTCGCCCAGCTTCGGCAGCGTCGCCGGCTTCTGCCGCTTTTGCGGCACGCTGGGATTGTCGTCGTCCGACCGCGCCAACTCCGGCTGTTGCCGCTCGTAATACTCCGCAAAAGTCCCCGCCAAAATCGCCGCCCGCATTTCCCGCATCAGCCGATGGTAAAACGCCATGTTGTGCGTCGCCAAAAGATGCCAGCCGAGCATTTCGTCCGCCTTCACCAGATGATGCAGATAGGCCCGCGAGAAATTCTTGCATGTATGGCAGTCGCACTTCGCGTCCAGCGGCGCCTCGTCGAATTTGTAGCACGCGCGACTCATCCGCAGTTTGCCGTGCGATGAAAACACCGTCCCTCGCTGGGCAAGCTGCGAGGGAATGATGCAGTCAAACATGTCCACGCCGCGGTGCACCGCCTCCAAAACATCGATCGGCGTGCCCACCCCCATCAAATACCTCGGCAACGTCGTCGGCAGAAAATCCGTCACGAAACCTGTGAACTCATACCGCTCCGCGTGCGTCTCGCCCACGGCGAGTCCACCGATGGCCAGCCCGTCAAACGGCAGCTTCGTCAGATACGCCGCGCTCTGTTTGCGCAGGTCGTGGTGACACGCCCCCTGCACGATCCCAAACATCGCCTGCGGGCCGTCACCCCGCGCCGCCAGCGAGCGCACCGCCCAACGGTGCGTCAGATGCATCGCCGCCTCTGCCTGTTCGTAGGGCGCCGTCGAGGGGATGCACTGGTCGAGCACCATGTTGATATCGCTCCCGATCGCCCGCTGCATCGCCACGCTCGTTTCCGGCGAGAGCATGTAGTGTGTGCCATCGACGTAGCTCTTGAACCGCGCGCCTTCCTCGTTCATCGCCCGCTCGCCCGGCAGCGAAAAAATCTGAAACCCGCCCGAGTCCGTCAGCACCGGCCCGTCCCAATTCATGAAGCGGTGGATGCCGCCAAACTTCTTAAACACCTCCGGACCCGGCCGCAGCAGCAGGTGATACGTGTTCGCCAACAGCACCCGCGCGCCCGTCGCCTTGAGCGTCTCGACGGTCTGCCCTTTCACCGTCGCCTGCGTGCCCACCGGCATAAAGACCGGCGTCTGCACCTCGCCGTGCAGCGTCGTAAACGAGCCCGCGCGCGCCTTCGAGCCCGCCGCTTCCTTTTCCAATTTGAAATTGAGTCGTGACATGTGCGTTTGAAAAACGGGCGGCGACCACCCAAGCCCGCCATTAGGAAAAACTTTCCGCCCCAAGCGAAGCCCATTGTGCGGCAGTCCCCCCGGGCTTCACCGCTGACACCCCGCCTCCATTCCCGGCTCTCCGCTGTTATCAATCGGGAATACGCCGGCAACTAGCCGGCCCCTCAATTTACCGCGTAGACGATCAGTCGAAACGCACTTTCAAGGCGCAGCGGTAGCGCAGCCATTCATGGTGGAAAACTCCGCCGCCTGCTCTTGGTTCTTCCCGTTGCCCGCCATTACCCTGCGTTCCGCCAGGGAAAATGATTTGCCCGACCCCGGCCCCGGTTCTCTCTTTCTCCCACCCATGCGTTTCCCCGCTCTCTTCGCTGCGCTCACTCTCGTTCTCCCCGCGCTGTCCGCCGCCGACGCGCCGCCTGCCGCGCCCTCGGGCGCCGCCCTCTACCAACTCAACTGCGCCGTCTGCCACAACGCCGCCGGCGAGGGCATCGCCGGCATATTCCCGCCGCTCGCGAAAGCCGACTACCTCATGGCCGACAAGGAGCGCAGCATCCGCATCGTTCTCCAGGGCCTTTCGGGCCCGATCAAGGTCAACGGCGTCGACTACAACAACGTCATGCCCGGCCAACTCAGCCTCAACGACGATCAGGTCGCCGCCATCCTCACCTACGTCCGCAACTCCTGGGGCAACCAAGGCGAACCCGTCACCCCGGCCGAGGTCGCCGCCGAGCGCGCCAAAGTCGCCGCCAAGCCCGAGCGCGAAGATCTGTATGCCGAACTCCCGCCCGCTCCCGCCGGCTTCGCCTTGCGCGAGGTCGCCCGTCTCCCCGCCAACGGCCTGCGCCTCGCGACCGTCCCCGGCGCCGACTGGCTCATCGTCCTCCACGAGCGCGGCGATCTCTACCGCGTCACGCTTTCGACCGGCGTCGTGACCAAGCTCCTCGCCTCGGAAGCCTACACCGACATCGCCGCCGGCCGGATCAACGCCCTCGGCCTCACCGTCGATTCCGCCCGCCGCCTCTACGTCGTCACCAACCGCCAGGCCCCCGCCGAACCCTACCACCTCAACCGCGTCGTCATTTACCGCACGGCCCCCCTCGACGCCACCGCCGGCCCGATTCCGCTGCCCAAACCTTGGCTCCAAACCTCCTATCCTTGGGGCAACAATTACTACAACCACGGCGTCAGCCACATCGCCGAGGGCCCCGACGGTTTTCTCTACATCACCAGCGGCTCCCGCACCGACGGCGGCGAGACCGACGGCGGCGTCGCCGGCAAATCCTCGATTTACTGGAAAGGCGAAGAGACCGAGATCACCGCCGCCATCTGGCGCGTGGACCCCCGTTCGGAAAATCCCACCATCGACGTTTTCGCCCGCGGCATCCGCAATGCCTGGAGTTTCGCCTGGAACGACCGCGGCGAACTCTTCAGCGCCAGCAACGGCCCCGATGCCCACGTCCCGGAGGAACTCGATTTCGTCGAGCGCGGCAAACACTACGGCTTTCCCTACCAATACGGCGAAGCGCCCGCCACCGACCGCCCCTACCCCTACACCCCACCCGCGCCTCCCGGCCTCGTGATCACGCCCGCGATCCGCAACTTCGGCCCCGCCGCCGGCGGCTCACCGGAGAAACCCATCGCGTCCTTTCACGCCCACTCCTCGCCCGCCGGCATGATCTTCTGCGGCCCCGAGTGGCCCGCCGCGCTGCGGGGGAAGTTTATCATGGGCCGCTTTGGCAATTTCATCGGCCAAGGCGATTTCGGCTACGACCTCCTCGCCGTGGACCTCCGCCGCAATGCCGCCGGTGTTTTCGAAGCCCGCATGGACACCTTACTTTATCCGCTCTCCCGCCCCATCGACTTTCTGCAAATCGGAAAAAAACTCTACATCCTCGAATACACCCGCCACCACGGCACAAAGAGCGGCCGCCCCATGACCCCCGGCCGCATCCTCGAACTCAGCTGGTAGAAAAGTAGGGCAGGGTCTCCGACCCGCCCTCCCACGCCGCGCCCATTTGTCATCGCGAGAAGCCCAGCGACGCGGCGATCCAGCGTCCTTCCTCCGCGCAAAGCGCCCCACAATCTCCCCGCCCTTCTGTGTTTTGCATGTGTTCCGTGAGCCACCCCTCCTAAGCTGCCCCTCCGCCTTTCGTGTAGTTCGTGTGTTTCGTGGTTAAACATCCCCCCTCCCACCCATCCCATGCTCCGCCCACACCTCCCCGCCCTCGTCACCGCCCTCCTCCTCGCCATGCTCAGCCCGCTTGCCGCCGCCCCCAAGGAATTCTTCGTTTACTTCGGCACCTACACCAACGCGAAGACCGAAAGCCAAGGCATCTACCGCTCGCGCCTCGATGTCGCCACTGGCCGCCTCTCGCCCGCCGAGCTCGCCGCCTCCGCCAAAGACCCCGCCTTTCTCGCTCTCCATCCCAACGGCAAATTCCTCTACGCCCTCGACGAAAGCAGCGACCCCAAGCGCACGCCCACCACCGGCCTCTCCGCCTACGCCATCGACCCGACCACCGGCGCGCTCACGCTCCTCAACCAACAAACCCCCGGCGGCCCCGGCCCTTGTCATCTCGCCGTCGACGCCACCGGTCAAACCTTGCTCGTCGCCAACTACAGCGGCGGCAGCGTCTCGGCCATTTCCCTCCAACCCGACGGCCGCCTCGGCGCCCTCGGCTCCGTCGTCAAGCACACCGGCTCCAGCGCAAACCCCGGACGCCAAAAAGCCCCGCACGCCCACGGCATCTACTTTGCCCCCGACAACCGCTTCGCCTTCGCCCCCGACTTGGGAATCGACCGCATCGTCGGCTACCGCGTCACCCCTGCCACCGCCCAACTGACCCTGCTTCAAAGTGGCACGGGCGTCCCGCCCGTGGGATCGCAAAGTGGCATGGGCGTCCCGCCCATGTCCGTCACCCCCGGCACCGTTCTCCCACCCGGCTCCGGCCCCCGCCACCTCACCTTTCATCCCACGGGCAACTTCATCTACGTCATCAACGAACTGCTCTGCACGATGACCACCTTCGCCTACGACTCCGCCGCCGGCACCCTCACCTCGATCCAAACGATCTCCACCCTCCCGCCCGGCGAAGCCATCCCCAAAGGCACCAGCACCGCCGAAGTCCAAGTCCACCCCAACGGCCGCTTCCTCTACGGTTCCAACCGCGGCGCCAACACCCTCGTCGTTTACGCCATCGACGAAAAGACCGGCCTGCTCGCCCATATCGAAAACGTCTCCACCCTAGGCAAAACCCCGCGCCACTTCGCCCTCGAACCCACCGGCACCTGGCTCCTCGCCGAGAACCAAGACTCAAGCACCGTCGCCGTCTTCCGCGTCGACCCCAAATCCGGCCGCCTCACGCCCACCGGCCCCCTCGTCGCCGTTCCTGCCCCCGTCGCCGCCGTCTTCGTGCCCGTGCCGTAACCCACGGCACTCTGTCATCACCGCGGGCCGCCCGCTTTTCTGTTTGCCCTGCTCCCATCCCCTCCGTTTTTCCTTTTCGGCAACAGGGGACGTTCCGCCCGCGGGCCTGACTCGGTTGCATCGCAACCCATGTCACTCCTCCCTTTTTCCAGCCAACTGATCGCCGACGTCGGTATTTCCCTCGGAGACGAAGGCAAAGGCCGCCTCATCCCCGAGGTCGCCGACGAACTTCGCGGCACGCCCCACGCCGTCTCCGTCGTCCTCAAGGTCAACGGCGGCGCCAACTCCGGCCACACCGCCGGCGGCATCAAGCTCAACCTCCTCCCCGCCGGCGTCGTCGTCCGCGACGCGAAACACCTCTGCATCGGCTCCGGCGTCGTCGCCGATCCCCGCAAAATCTGGTGGGAAACCAAGCCCCTCGAAGCCAAGGGCCACGCCATCCTGTCCCGCCTCCTGATCGACGAGCGCACGATGGTCACCGACCTTACGCACCGCCTCCTCGATCTCGCGTGGGAGGACTACCGCGAAAAAGTCCTCGCCGAGGAACCCCGCGGCTCCACCGGCCGAGGCATCACCCCCGCCTACGCCGACGAAATCGGCCAGTGGCAAATGACGTTTTCCGACTTCCACGCCGGGCCTAATTTCTTCGCCCGCAAACTCGCCCAGCGCGCCGACCGCGCCCTCCGCGTCATCCAACACGTCTGCCGCGTCAGCC
Organism: Opitutus sp. GAS368; assembly: GCA_943373185.1. Classification (GTDB taxonomy): domain Bacteria; phylum Verrucomicrobiota; class Verrucomicrobiia; order Opitutales; family Opitutaceae; genus Tous-C4FEB. The sequence goes on from CALSBN010000104.1 coordinate 5,611, forward strand.
CCGAAATCTTCGCCGGCTTCTTCGACAAACTCACCGTCGCCGAACAGCGCGCCAACGCCGAAGCCATCGAGCTCGGCATCTTCCACAAGGAAGAATTCGACTTCACGCGCTTCCGCGGCACCGAGCCCTTCACGCTCAATCTCGAAACGCTCACCACCGTCACCTGGGCCGCCGGCGTTGCCCTCGCGCCCAACATCGGCGAGGTCCGCGAGCTCATTCTCCGCGAACTCCACGCCGGCCGCACCATCATCGGAGAATTCGGCCAGGCCTACTGGCTCGACAAGCGCCACGGCTTTTCGCCCAACGTCACCGCCTCGCACACCTACACGCCCGAGTTCTTCGAGAGCGCCGGCATCCCCGTGCAGCGCATCCACACCTTCGGCGTCGCCAAGGCCTACGACACCAAGGTCGGCACCCACACCTTCCTCACGCAGATGGACGACGCCCACCCGCTCGCCATCAAACTCAAGCAGATCGAATTCGGCACCAGCACCGGCCGCCAGCGCATGGTCGGCTGGTTCGACGCCGTGGAAAAAGGCGACGCCCTCCGCTACGGCGGCTTCCAAGACGTGATGATCAACAAATCCGACGCCCTCACGCACGACGGCGCGTGGAAAGGCGAACTCCTCATCTGCACGTCCTACCAAGACGCCTCCGGGAAAATCTACCACCACGTCCCACGCAACGAGGCCGTCCGCAAAACGCTCCAACCCGTCTACACGCGCCACCCCGGTTGGACGGAGGACATTTCCACGATCCGCCGCTTCACCGAGCTCCCGAAAAACGCCCAGCGCTACGTCGCCGCGATGATGAAGAGCACGCTCGACGTCGCCTACGCCGGCGAACCGTGGCCCGCCGCCGAAAAGCTCCCAAATCTCCGCTACCTCGGCGTCGGCCCCGAGCCGTCCCAAATCATCAAAGACGTCCCCGCCACCTCAGACCTGGTGAAGCTGATCTGATCCCCGTAGGGTCTCACCTCGCGTGAGGCCGTTCCCCGACGCGCACGTTTCGCCCCGCCCCCACCCAACCGGTCCTCGCCCGTAGGGCCTCACCTCGCGTGAGGCCGCTCCCGCGGCGCACCTTTCGCCCCGCCCCCACCCAACCGGTCCTCGCCCGTGGGGCCTCACCTCGCGTGAGGCCGTTCCCCACCGGCCAGACACAAGGTCAGGCCCTACACCGCCCAATTCCCCCGCGAATCGCCCACCTTCACACCCTCACCCGGATGCGTTCCGCGACCTCGGTCGCCCGATCCAACCATTCGGCGGGAGGTGTTCCCGTCGCGCTCAATCCATCCTCGAACCGCCAACGCCATTCCGCGCCGCCCAACCACCCGGACCATGGAACGGTGACATCAACGAGCCCGGCCCGATACGGGTTCATAAAGATATAGAAGGCGTAATCCTCCGCGTCTTCATCGGCGCGCAAGCGATGCTCGAACACATTCGCCTGCCAGCGCCAAACCGCATCGGCCGCTCGGCCGCGCGCCTTGAGCTTCGCGATCACCCGATCAAGCGGCAGGCGATCGCCCAATGTGAACAAAACATGGAAGTGATCGGGCATGACGCCGGCGGCAAGCAGCCTCCAGTCACCGGCGGAACCTAGCTCACCGAACGCCGAAAAGATCCGCTTCAAGTGTGCGTCCGCCGTCAGCACGGACTCGCGTCGCTGCACGCAAGCCGTGACAAAATACCGCGCCCCCGCCACCGAAACGCGGCCGATGCGAAGACGTTCGGTTTTGCGCTCAGGATAATCCGCCATTCAGGCGCAACTACAGCGCGGCCCGAAACAAGGTCGAGCTATGCTTTGCCCCGGCCGTCTCCGCGCCCACCAACCCGGCCTGACACAAGGTCAGGCCCTGCCCACAAAACCACCCCGTAGGGCCTCACCTTGTGTGAGGCCATCCCCGCCGCGCACCCTTCGCTCCTCCACCTCACCCGTCGTCCCGCCCCGTCCCCGCCCGGCCTGACGCAAGGTCAGGCCCTACATCGCGGATCCCCGCCCTCAAAAATCCTGCAACCGCCCCTCGCCCGGACCGCGTTGCGGTGCGAGCCGCGCCATCACTTCTCCGAGCAGATAAATCGATCCCGTCACGACGACGACATCGTCGGGCCCGCCCGCCGTGCACGCATCCCGGCACGGGAAAATCGTCTCCACAGTCGAACGAACCACGCGTCCGTCACGCGCGGCAAAACTCGCCGGCAACAACGCCTCAAGTTCCTCATAACCGCAGGCCCGGCCTTGCTGCGGCACGACAAAGTGAATCTCCCGCGCGTAGTGGCAGATGTTCTCCAAGAGCGGCCGCGCCCGCGCCGCTCCCAGCACTCCGGTGACGACCACCGGCGCCCGTCCCGTCTCCGCCACCAACCGCGCCAAGCTCGTCTCCAGCACCTGCGCGCCATCCGGATTATGCGAAGCATCGAGCACCACGAGGCGCCCGCCGAGCCGCACCCGTTGCCAACGCCCCGGCCAATCCACCCGCATCAAGCCGCGCGCGATCAGCTCGTCCGTCAAAACTGCGCCCACCTTTGCTTCCCGCGCCGCCAACTCCCGCGCGGCCAAAGTCGCCGTCGCCGCATTCCAGCGTTGGTAATCTCCCTCCAAATTGGTCGACGGATACTTCGAAAAATCCTCCCCGAACTCCTCGGGGACACTTACGACCCTCGACCCGCACTCGGCCGCCCGCGCGCGGATCACCCGTTCCACCCCGGGCACCACCCGGCCCATGACGACCGGCACCCCCGGCTTGATGATGCCGGCCTTCTCGGCGGCGATCAGTTCGACCGTGTTGCCCAGCATCTCACAATGATCGAGCCCGATGGACGCGATCACGCTCACCGCCGGCGTCACGACATTCGTGGCGTCGAGCCGGCCGCCCAGTCCCACCTCGATCACGTTCACGTCGCACTTTTTCCGGGCGAACTGCAAAAACGCCATCGCCGTCATGAACTCGAAAAAACTCGGATGGTCATCCGCGCCGCCCTCGGCCGCCAGTCGCGCCGCCACCGGCCGCAGTTCCTTAGCATAGGCCATGATCTCGGTCTCGCCGAGCAACACCCGGTCCACCTGCACGCGTTCGCCCAGCCTCACGAGGTGCGGCGAGGTATAGAGCCCGCGCCGGAGCCCCGTCTCCTTCAAAATCGCGTCGAGCATCGCCGCCACCGAGCCCTTGCCGTTGGTCCCCGCAATATGCACGCAGGACACCGCGCGCTCCGGATGCCCCAGCGCCCCCGCCAGCAATCGCATCCGGTCGATGCCAAACTTCAGGCCCTGCGCCTTCAGGCTGAAGAGATAGTCCTGCACCGCCGCATAATCGGCGAGTTTCGGTTCGTCCCCCATGGCTTGGAAAAACAACGCCGCGCCCCGGCAACCCGGGACGTGCTCAGTTTTTGCCGGGAACCGCCACCGGCCGTTTCTTCGTGTGCAACGCCGCGAGCAGGTCCCGCAGCCGTTCGCGCATCTCCAGCCGCGGCACGATCTGGTCGATCAGGCCGTGTTTGAGCAAAAACTCCGCCGTCTGAAACCCCGGCGGCAACGATTGTTTCGTGGTGTCCTTGATGACCCGCGCACCGGCAAAGCCGATCAGCGCCGCCGGCTCCGCGATGATCACATCGCCGAGCGTCGCAAAGCTCGCCGTCACTCCGCCCATCGTGGGCGACGTCAGCACCGAGATAAACGGCAACTTCGCCTCCGCCAGCCGACCGAGCGCCGCGCTCGTCTTGGCCATCTGCATCAGCGAGAAAATTCCTTCCTGCATGCGCGCACCGCCCGAAGCGCTGAAGATGATGCACGGCACCTTTTTCTCCAACGCCGCCTCGATCGCCCGCGTAATCTTCTCGCCCGCAGCCGCACCCATAGCGCCGCCGCAGAAACGGAAATCCATCACCGCCACCGAAACCTTGATTCCAAGGATCTTTCCCAGCCCGCAGATCACCGCCTCGGGCAGGCCGCTCTCTTTCTCATAGCGTTTGATCCGGTCCGGATACGCCTGCGAATCGACAAACTTCAGGGGATCGCCCGAGGTCACGCCGGCGTCGGTTTCCACAAACGTGCCGCTGTCGAACAGCGACTCGATCCGCGCCCGCGCCCCGATCGGAAAATGATGCCCGCTGCGCGGCACCACCATCAGGTTGTCCTCGATCTCCTTGTTGAAAAGAATCTCCCCCGTAAGCGGGTCTTTCGTGTAGAGACCTTTGGGGATGTCTTTCTTGGCGGATTTGCGGACTTTGTAGGTCGGTTTGTCGAAATGCATGGCGAAAAGAGGAGCGGAAATCAGCCGTGGGCGAAGGTGACGACGTCGAGTTTCAAAGCCCCGGCGCGGCGCAGGACCCGCGCGCAACTGTTGAGCGTGGAACCGGTGGTGAAGACATCATCAACGAGCACATAATTTTGACCCGGAGTAAGCGTCACGCCCGGAGCCAGTGCAAAGGCATTTTTGAGGTTCGCCTGCCGCGTTTTCCGGTCGAACGCCGTCTGCGTCGGCGTGTCCACCTCCCGCCGCAACACCTCCTCGACCCGCCCGCCCCCGAGCCGCGCCAAACTCGCCGCCAACAACGCGCTTTGGTTAAAACCCCGCTCGCGCGCCTTCCGCGGATGCAGCGGCACCGGCACCAGCACCGCACCCGCCACCACAGCGAGAATCTCGGACGACCGCCGGAATATCTCCGTCATGTCCGCGACCACATGCCGCCCGCGATGATACTTGAGCTCGATCACGAGGGCGCGCGCCGGTCCTTTGAACAACACCGCCGTGCAGCCCGACCCAAACGCCGGGTTCAACCCTTCGCAATGCGGACACGACCGCTCGCCGGCGACGACGCCGTAGAACGGCGAACCGCACGTCGAGCAATGCGGCGCCACCACAAAGTCGAGTTGCCCCGCGCACTTCACGCACACGTGGTCGAAACCGCTGCCTTCGACCACACCCCGACACGCCACGCACGACGGCGGAAACACCACGTCGCCCAACCCGCGCCACAGCTCGCCGAGCCCGCTCACCGGTAGAGCACCTTTTCCAAAAAAAGCCCCTGCGGCGGCGCCGTCCGCACGGCGTTCGTCCGCACCTTTGCCGCCAAAATCGCCCGCAGGGCTTCCGCCGACATCCGCCCTTCGCCCGCCGCCACCAGCGCGCCGGCGAGGCTCCGCACCATCTTGTAGAGAAACCCGTTGGCCTCCGCCGTGATCCGCACCTTCGCCCCGCGCCGCACGATCTCGAGCCGCCGCAAGTCCCTCACGGTATCTTCGCGCTCCGTGCCGTTGAAGGCCGAGAACGCCTTGAAATCATGCGTGCCGCGCAACTCCGCCGCCGCCGCCTCCATCGCGACAAAATCGAGCTCGCGAAACACCGGCCAGCAATACGGCCGGGTAAACGGATCCGCATCCCCGAGGTGCAGGTGGTAAACGTAGATTTTCCCCGTCGCCGAAAACCGCGCGTGAAACTCCGCCGACACCTGCCGAACCGAGATGATCTGAATCGCCGGCACCAGTTCGGAGCGCATAGCCGCGAGCAGCCGTTCTGCGCCGTGCCGCCACTCCGCCTCAAAGTGAAACACCTGCGCCCGCGCATGCACGCCCGCGTCTGTCCGCCCGCTGCCGTGAATCCGCCGCGGTGTGCCAAAAATCTGCGTCAGCCGCGCCTCGATCACATCCTGAATGCTGTTCCCGCCCGCCTGACTCTGCCACCCGGAAAACGGCGCGCCGTCATACGCACACACACACTTCCACCGCGTGCCTCCACTACCGGTATCGTTCTCCTTGGTCTCTGTCATTGCGAGCAGTCCCGCTTCCGCGGGACGACGTGGCAATCCATCTCGTGCCCTCACCTCAGCGTCCTTCATCCGGCTCCGCCTGCGGAAACTTCTGATTGAGGAAATCCTGCAAAATCAACGTCGCCGCCCGCGAATCCACGATCCCGCTCGCCCGCACTTCGCGCCGCCGGTGCTTCGAGATGGTCGACTCCGCCTCATGGCTCGTGAGCGTCTCGTCCACCAGATGCACCGGCAGCCCCAACTCCGCCTTCAACCGTGCGGCAAACGCATCCACTTCCTTCGCTTTAAATCCCGCCGTTCCATCCATGTTGAGCGGAAAGCCGAGCACCAGATCGGTCGCCCGCCGCGCCTTTACCATCGCGACCAGTCCCGCCCAGCGCCGTTCAGCCTCAGCCTCCACTTGCGCCGGCAACGGCGTCGCCACGCCGATCTCATCCCCGTAGGCGAGTCCCAGCCGGCGCGTGCCGTAGTCGATCCCGATAAAGCGCATGGCCCGATTCCGCCGGCCTCGCACGTGCGGCGCAATTTCATTTGCGACCCGTCCCGCCCGCGCTCTCTTTTCCCCGAATGCCCGCCCTGCCGCCTCCGCCGCTTTCCCCCGCCGAACTCGCGCGCTACAGCCGGCACATTCTGCTCGATGAACTCGGCGTCGCCGGCCAACAGAAACTCGCGGCCGCCCGCGTCCTCATCATCGGCGCCGGCGGACTCGGCAGTCCCGCCGCCCTTTACCTCGCGGCCGCCGGTGTCGGAACCCTCGGCATCGCCGACTTCGACCGCGTCGAAACCCACAACCTCCAGCGCCAGCTCCTCCACGACGACTCCACCGTCGGCGAACTCAAGGTCACGTCCGCCGCCCGCCGCCTGCGCGCCACCAATCCGTTCATCACCGTCGTCGAACACCCCGAGGGCGTCACCGTCGCCAACGCCCTCACGCTCTTCGCCGCCTACGACATCATCATCGACGGCACCGATAATTTTTCCACCCGTTACCTCAACAACGACGCCGCCGCCCTCACCCGCCGTCCGCTCATCTACGGCAGCATCTATCGCTTCGAGGGCCAGGTCAGCGTCTTCGACCCCGCCCAAGGCGGCCCTTGCTACCGCTGCCTTTTCCCCGAGCCACCGACGGCCGGCACCGTCCCCAACTGCGGCGAAGCGGGCGTCCTCGGCGCGCTCTGCGGCGTCATCGGCAGTCTTCAGGCGCTCGAAGCGGTCAAGCTCATCACCGGCATCGGCGAACCGTTGCGCGGCCGCCTCCTCACCTACGATGCGCTTGGGCAAAATTTCTCCACGCTCAAAATCCCTGGCGACCCGGCTTGTCGCCTCTGCGGCGCCGCACCCGTCATCACCTCCCTCAATCCCGCCCGCTACGATTTTTCCTGCGCTCCCGATCCACTCCTCATGACACCCGACTCTGTCCCGTTAGAGATCTCCGTCGAGGAAACCCAAAAGCTCCTCACCTCTGCACCCGCCGACACGCACCTGATCGACGTGCGCGAGCCCTACGAATTCGAGATCTGCGCCATCGCCGGGGCCGAGCCGATCCCGATGCGCCAAATCCCCGAACGCCTCCGCGACCTGCCGCGCGAGAAACACCTCCTCATCCACTGCCATCACGGCGGCCGGAGTCTGCGGGTGACCGAGTATTTGCGCGCCCAAGGTTTCCCTCGCGTGAGCAACGTCGCCGGCGGCATCGAGGCTTGGGCCGAGCAAATCGACCCCACGCTCCGCCGCTACTAATTTGCCGCCGCCGTAGGGCAGGGTCTCCGACCCGCCCTCCCTCGCCCACGCCCGCCGCTTTAGCGCCCCGCCTACAACAGCTCGCCCTGCACTCCACCCGGCGGCTTCACGCCGATAAACTTTCCGTAGCGCTCGCTCCAGTCGTCCAGCTTGTCCGTGTAATAGCCCGCGTCGTAGGGCGCCGTCGCCGGATTGAACAACTCCACGGGCTGCGCCCGCTGCCAGTCGCTCGTCTGTCCTTTCTGTTTCGGCGCGATGAAATACGCGATTCGCTCTCCCATCCGCGGCCGCGGATTCATTTTCAACGCCGCCTCCGCGGAGGCCCGCCGCGGCTTGCCGCCCTCCACGATGAAGCGCTCATAGGCATCGGGGTTCATGCTCAACGATTCGCTCTTCGCGACTTCCGCCACCGGCAGCGCCCGCGCCTCCAGCTGCGCCCGCAATTCCCCGAGCAGCCCCAGCGGCGACTCCGCCGACGCTCCGACCAAATACCTCAGGAGCTGCCGCGAGAGTTTCTTCAAAAACGGCTCGATGCCCCGCGAGCGCAGCGCACTGCCGCGCAGCGTCATTTTCTTCCCGTCATAGAGCGCGTAGTTCTTCGCCTTGTAGCAGAACATCGCCGTGTAACCGCCGTCGTATTCAAGCTCGATGCCCGGCGGCAACGTCGGCGCCACGCGCGCCAACAGTTTTTCCGGCGCGGCGAAATCTTTCTCCGACGCCAGATAGATTCCGTCCGTGTCCGCCTCCAGAATCGTGCAGCCTTGCCGCGCAAACTCCTCGATCAACGCCTGCAACAATTCGCGTCCCCGCCGCGTCACTTCCGCCGCCAACTCACCGTCGCCGAACCGCGCGCCCGAAAAACCCAGGTAGCCGTAAAACGAGTTGATCAGAATCTTGAACGACGCCTGCCGCGCCTGCGCCTCCGCGCGCTCGTCCGCCGTCGCCGCCGTGCGCGCGAGCAACTTGAATTTCAATCGATACTCCCGCAGCGATTTCAACAGCGGGATAAACACGCCGAGCGCGTCGTTGCGCGGATTCCGTGCGATGCTCAACAGCAGGCTCGGATAAAGCGACGCCACGTCGAAGTGCAGCACGTTCTTAAACACGCCTTCCTGATAGCTCTTCGTAAACCCTCCGTCGAACGGCGCGACTTCCAACGGCACCGGCACCGACTGTCGGGCGTGGTAGTATTCCTCTAGAAACAGCAGGTCGATCTTCGCCGTGGTTCCGCGCAGTGTCGCCTCTTGCAGCAGAATCGGAAACGTCCGCGTCTGCTCGAAATAGGTCGGCAAGAGCAGATCCGCGAGGCCCTGCGTCTCGCGCAGATCGTCCTCCAGATATGCGCAGAACAGCGCCCGGTCCGCCCAAAACGTCTCCGCGATTTTCCCTCCGTCCAGGTAGGTTCGCTCGGCGCTGTCCTCGTCGGTGATGCCAAAATACACCGCGACATCCTTGAGCCCATACGCCGTCAGCTCCCGCGTCGTGATGTCATAGAGCTGCACGAGCAGGTAAGTATCCACCACCGTCCGCCCCGGCAGATCGCAGCGCGGGAAATCGATCCAGCGCTCCGCGACTTTCAGCCGGCTCGTGCGGAACGATGCCTTTTGCCCAAACCGCCCCCACGCGCAGGGCACCTTGTGGCGTTTCGCCCGCTGCCGCAGGTAATCTAGGTCGAACTTGAAAATGTTGTGTCCCTCGATCACGTCCGGATCGAGCTCGGCCAGCGCCGCGTTGAGTTCGAGCAGCAGTTTTTTCTCCGCCTCGTCCGTCGCTGCGTCGAGCAGCAGCAACCGGTTCTTCCCGCCGCAACGCAACCCCACCGCCAGCACCCGGTCCTCGGGCCGACCGGCGTCGCTAAAGCTTCCGTCCGCCGACGCCGTTTCGATGTCCAACTGACACCGCCGCACTTGGCCAAAACTCAGCTCCCGATAGAGCCGCGCACGTTGCTGGATCAGATACTGGTTCTCCAACGGCCGCACCGCATCAACGCCGCCTGTGAGCTTCGCCGTTTTCAGGAAGGCATCATAACCTTCCAAGGTCTCTGCGTGCGCCAACCGCCCGAACATCGCCTCGCCTTTCAAAGTCTCGATCGTGATCCCCGCCGGCGCCTCCACCGCCGCTCCGCTCAACCACGCGAAGGGCCTCAACCCGTCCGTCTGCTCCCGCCGTCCGCCGTCAGGAGTGACCACCGCGAGGTGCACGCGACCGTCATCGTCCACCCAGACTCCGGCCAGCGTTTCAGTCGTCATACAGAAAAAGAAAAGTGACACCCCGCCTGTGCCGTATGCCCAAAGGCTCAGGACCTTTTTAGGTTAAGGTGGGCGCCTCCTCCGCAGCGTCTGCTTTCCGATTTACGGCCTAGCATCTTCCGCGACGGTTTTGGCTCCCGTAATAATTCTAAGGCAAAGAGCAGTTATTGAAAGCACCTCGAACACTGCAGGGTGTCGGCGCAAAACCTAGGTCGCACCCCACCGCCGTCAAACGCCAATCACTATTCCCTCGACTGTCATCGCGAGGCGGGAGCAGCCCTCCGTGGCGATCCATCTGCTTGGTCATCGTCTCGCAGCGCGAGACACACCACCATTTCTCCACCCCCCTAACCCACCCCTTTCACGATTCGATGATGCTCGAATCCAGATGCTGGATGATGAGCTCCTGCACCGTCGCCAAAAAGAGATAGCACATAAAGGCCTTTCGCACCGCTTCGCTCATCTGCTCCAACTCCACCTCGCCGCCTTCCAGCGCATCGTCGTCGAGCCCTTTCAGATAAACTTCGCGCAACCGGAGCCGCACCGCCGCGCACGCGCGCACGATCGGTTCCGCGTTGTCCTCGTCGAAAGCCACGATGCCTTCGGCGAAAAACTCGTCATCGAACAACGCCAACAACGCCTTCACGTCCTTGCTCTGACCCGCGAGCAGTTCACCCACCCAAGCGTCTCGAAACTCATGGTCGATGTCGCCCAAGTCCTGCGGCGCCGCGAGCTTTTGCCCAAGCCCTTCCGCCAGTTGCCGGATCACATCCAGCAACGGCGCCACCACCGGCAGACTGAGTTTTACTTCAATTCGTTTCATCGGGTTCGACCACCGCCGTCAGGTGCCATTGTTGCAAGGTGTAGACGTAGGCTTCTGCTTTTTCGCGCAACCC
>CALSBN010000105.1:0-16179 GCA_943373185.1 Opitutus sp. GAS368
GGCCACTGGGCGCTCGGGCGGTCCACGTAGAATTCGAGGCCGTTGCCGTCGGGGTCGTTGAAGTAGACGGCCTCGCTCACGCCGTGATCGGAAAAGCCGTCAAGGGAGACGCCGAGATCGGCGGCGCGGCGGAGCCAGCGGGCGAGGGCGGGGCGGAAGGGGAAGAGCAATGCGGCGTGGAAGAGGCCGGCGGCGTCGGCGGGCGCGACCGGCGCGGTTGGGGCGGCGGTGAGTTGGAGGAGCGCCGGTGCATCTGGGGCGGTGGCAAGCGTGGCCGAGGTGGCGTCGGCCGTGAGCGCGACGAAGCCGAGTTGCTTCGTGTAGAAATCGAGACTGCGGGCGAGGTCGCGCACCCGCAGGTGGATCAACGTGATGCTAAGGGACGCGCTCATGCGAGGGAGGGCGGGGCGAGTTGGGCGCGGTGGGCGGCGAGGAACGCGGCGACGGTGGTGGGGGTGCGGCCGGTGAGTTGAGTGAAGGTCGGGCTCACGGGGCGAAGTTCACCGCGGGCGGCGGCGAGATCGAAAGTGACCAGGGCTTCGACGAGGCCGGCGGGCAGGCCGGCTTGGGTGAGGCCGGCGCGGAGGCCGTCGGCGGGGACGGGGACGTGCGCGACGTTGCGGCCGGTGATCTGGGTCGTGAGCGCGGCGATCTCGGCGGCGGTGAGGGCGGCGGGGCCGGTGAGGTCGAGGGTGCGGTTGACAGTTTCGGTAGAGGCGAGAGCGGCGGCGGCGGCGCGGGCGCAGTCTTCGCGGGTGATGTAGGAAATCGCGCCGGGACCGGAGGCGGTGTGCAGCTGGCCGGTGGCGACCGCGAAGCCGAGGGAAGCGAGCAGGTTGTCGGCGTAGAGGTTGTTGCGGAGAACGGTCCACGTGAGCGGCGAGGCGGCGAGGGCTTGCTCGGTCTGCGCGTGGTCGGGCGCGAGGGACATGACGGAGTCCGGAACGGCGTTGAGGAGTGACGTGTAGACGAGATGGCGCACGCCGGCGGCGGCTGCGGCGGTGATGGCGGCGCGGTGTTGGGCAAGGCGGCGACCGGGTTGGTCGAGAACGTCGGTGCTGACGAGGAGAAGGCGGTCCACGCCCGCAAAGGCGGTGGCGAGCGAGGCGGGGTCGTCGAAATCGGCGGCGCGGACATCGGCACCGCGAGCGGCGAGGTCGGCGAGTTTGGCGGGCGTGCGGGTGGCGAGGACGATGCGGTGTTGACCGGCCTCGAGGAGGAGTTCGGCGACGCGACGACCGAGGTGACCGGACGCGCCGGTGATTAGGAGTGTGCTCATGTTAAGAGGGAGTTTATGGGTGGATGATTATTGCAGGAGAAAATGAAGTGCTGAGGATTAGGTAACTGAAGCGGTTACAAAATGATCCAAAAAAAGGGTTACTTTTTGCCGGGGCAGACCGGACGGAGTTCTTGGTCGATGGAGGCGAGGGTGACGCGGGCAAGCTCGGTCTCCATGCCGGCCTGGGCTTTAAAAAAGACCCCGTGGAGGATGGATTCAATCTTGGCTCCGACCGGGCATTTATGGTTCGGCGTGAACGTGCGCAGGCCGTGGTTGGGGGTGGGTTCGACGGCGCGATAGATGTCGAGGAGCGAGATGTTCTTCGGGGTGCTGGCGAGAGTGAACCCGCCGGTTGCGCCTTTCTGAGCGGAGACCAAGCGGGCCTTGACCAGGGCCGACAGGAGGCGGCGGATGACGACCGGATTGGTGGAGACGCTGCCGGCAATCTCAGCCGAAGGCACGGCCGCGCCCTGGCGGAAGGCCAAGTAGGCGAGGATGTGCACGCTGACGGCGAAGCGGGAGTTTCCAGTCATCGATTTATGTAACCGATAATGTTACTTATTCCCGGGCGGTCAAACGTAATGTCGGCTGCGGTCCCATGGGCGGGGCCATCTCCGGGGTTGCAAAGCGGGGTATTTGCGAGAGGTTCAGCGGTTTAATTCGTCACCTATGCTCAAAAAATTTCTCGCGAAGTTGCGCGAAAAAATCGCCCCCGCCAAGAAACCAGCTCCGGCCGCAGCCGCATCGACGCCGGCCAAGCCCGCAGCGCGGGAGCACGATAATCGCCGCCACGGCGGCGATACAACGCGGCGCGGCGAGGGGCAGGGCCAAGGCCGCGGCGGCTATGGGCGTGGCAATGGCGAAGGCCGCGGTGAAGGCCGGTCCGGCCGCGGTGGTGGCGGCGAGCCGCGCAGGGATTTTCAGCCACGGGGTGGCGAGCGCGGCGGCCGTGGCGGTGGTCGCGGTGAAGGCGGCGGCGGTGGACGGCGGGATGATTTTCGCGGCGACAGCCGTGGGCCGCGCGAGCCGCGGGAGCGCCCCGTCATCGACAAGAATTACGACCATCCGCGCGCGGCGCCGATCAAGCCGGCGGTGCCGATCGACGTGCCGAAGATGGACACGGCGTTTACCAAGCTCGGATTGTCGGACGCGTTGGCGTTTGGCGTGCAGGAGATGGGCTACGTGGAACCCACGCCGATCCAGGCGCAGGCGATCCCGGTGGTGTTGTCGGGCCGCGATCTGATCGGTTCGGCGCAGACGGGCACGGGCAAGACGGCGGCGTTTGCATTGCCGATTATCCAGAAACTCGGCACGCACGGAAAACTGCGCTGCCTGATCCTCGAGCCGACTCGCGAGTTGGCGCTGCAGGTGGAGGAGGCGTTTCAGAAATTTTCCAAGTTCACCGATCTGCGCGTGACCATCGTTTACGGCGGCGTGGGCTACGGCAAGCAGCTTGAAGATCTGCGCGGTGGAATCGACATCCTGGCAGCGACGCCGGGGCGGCTGCTCGACCACATGGAGCAAGGAAATGTGTCGTTGGCCAACGTGGACATTCTCGTGCTGGACGAGGTGGACCGGATGTTGGACATGGGCTTTTTGCCGGATGTGAAGCGCATCGTGCAGAAGACGCCGAACACGCGGCAAACGTTGTTCTTTACGGCGACGGTGCCCCCGGAGATCGCCTCATTGGCGAGCTGGGCGCTGAAGGATCCGGCGCGCGTCGAGATCGGGCGGCAACGTTCGGTCGCGGAGACGATCGCGCATGCGTTTTATCCCGTGGTGGCGTCGCAAAAATTCGACCTGTTGCAACTGCTGCTGGAGCAGACGGATTTCAAGAGCGTGATCATTTTCGCCCGCACGCGCATGGGCTCCGACCGCATCGCGGACCGGCTCCAGCGCAAGGGTCACACGGTGGGCGTGCTCCATTCCGACCGCAGCCAGCGCGAGCGCATCGAGGCGCTCGAGGGTTTCAAGTCGGGCAAATTTGAAGTGCTCGTGGCCACGGACATCGCGGCGCGCGGTTTGGACATCGCGGGCGTCTCGCATGTGATCAATTACGACGTGCCGGAGAATGCGGAAGACTACGTGCACCGCATCGGTCGCACGGGCCGCGCGCAGAACACCGGCGACGCGTTTACGCTCGTGACCGAGGAAGATGTGCGCGACGCCCGCAGCATCGAGCGCTTCACCGGGATGACGATCGAGCGGAAGAAGATCGAGGGCTTCCCCTACATCTACTCGGCGCTCTTCGACGAGAAGGCGCAGGCGGAAGTCGCGGCGGCGGCGGCGAAGCCGGTGAGCCGGCTGCACCGCGGCGTGCGTCGGTAAGCCGGGCGCAGTGAAACCGAAGGCCGGTGCAGACCGGCCTTTTTTGTGGCCGGATACGGCGGAGCACAGCAGATTGCGCTTGATTCATATTCCTTGATGAGTATATGAAATTGGTCGTGGACCTGATCAAGATTTACGAGTGCCTGTGTGACCCGACGCGGTTGCGGTTGCTCAACGTGCTGGCGCAAGGGCCGGTGTGTGTTTGCCATTTTCAAGAAGTGCTCGGTGAGCCGCAGGTGAAGATCTCGAAGCACTTGGGCTATTTACGTGCGCGCGGGCTCGTTGAAAGCGAGCGGCAGGGTAACTGGGTGGTCTATGCTTTGCCGGCGAAGCCGTCGCGGGAGCTGAAGGCGAATCTGGCGTGTCTGCAGGACTGCGCACAGGAGAATGCGGTGTTTAGGCGCGATCTCGCGCGGCTTAGGAAGATCGAGCCGGCGTGCGCTTGGGTGCGGGCCGGCGAGCCGGAGAATGCGCCGGGGCAGTGTCGGTGTTGAGGAACCGAGAGAACCTAAGGAAAATTTATGAACCAAGAAATCAATGCAGCAGGAGAAACGAGCGGCGGTGCCTGTGGGTGTGCCGCTCCGGTCCGGGAATTGTCGTCGATGACGGTGGCGGCGATGCGGTCAGCGCTCGCAGCGGGACCGGATTTGCCGCTGACGGTGCTATGGCCGGACGGTGATCCGATCGAAGCTCATTTTCATGTGACCGAGGTCGGGCGTGTGCAGAAGGATTTTGTGGACTGTGGCGGCAAGGTCCGCCGCACGGTCACCTGTCTTTTGCAGACGTGGGTGGGCGAGGATGTGGATCACCGGATCACGGCGGGAAAGTTGCTGAAGGCCTTCGACCACGGCGCCGAGGTGCTGGGCGTGGAGGACCTGCCGGTGGAACTCGAGTATGAGGCGTGCAATGTGATTCAGTTCAAGGTGGTCGCGGTCGAGCGTGAGGCGGAGCGTTTCGTGGTGCGGCTGGGCGGCAAGCACACCGATTGCTTGGCAAAAGACCTCTGTATCCCGTCGGCGCGGACAGCGGGTGCGAGTGCGGGCTGCTGCTGAACCCTCAACTTTCCCATGAGCACATCTCCGGAAGTGAAACCCACCGTATTGATTCTTTGCACCGGCAATTCATGCCGCAGCCATCTTGCCGAAGGTCTCCTGCGGGCGGCGGCGGGCGATCTTTTTGATGTTCAGAGCGCAGGGTCGAAACCGGCCGGCTACGTGCATCCGATGGCGATCGGGGCGATGAAGGAGGTCGGGATCGATATCTCGGGTCATCGTTCAAAGCACATGAATGACTTTCTAAGTCGTGACGTTGAGACGGTCATCACGGTGTGCGGGAATGCGGATCAGGCTTGCCCGATTTACCCGGGGCAGGTGAACCGGCATCATTGGCCGTTTGAGGACCCGGCGCATGCGGTGGGCACGGACGGGGAGAAAATGGCAGTGTTTCGCCGGGTGAGGGAAGAGATCCGGGCGGTGTTCACGGCGTATGCGGACGGGCGGCGCGATGCGTTAAAGGCGGCGGTGCGGTTGCAGCGGTAGGGTGCTCGAATTCAATTTTTATGTCGGCTGACTCCCTCGCTAAAAAACTCTCGTTTCTCGACCGCTACCTGACGCTTTGGATTTTTATGGCGATGGGACTGGGGGTGGCTCTGGGACGATTCGCGCCGGGGCTGGCGGAGGGGCTCACGAATTGGAGCGTGGGCACGACCTCGATTCCGATCGCGGTGGGGCTGATCCTGATGATGTATCCGCCGTTGGCGAAAGTGCGCTATGAAGAGTTGCCCGATGTGTTTCGGAACAAGCGCGTGCTCGCACTCTCGCTGATTCAGAATTGGGTGATCGGCCCCGGGCTGATGTTTTTGCTGGCGGTGATTTTCTTGCAGGACCGGCCGGAGTATTTCGCGGGGCTGGTGTTGGTGGGAATCGCGCGGTGTATCGCGATGGTGATCGTGTGGAACGATCTGGCGGGCGGGAGCCGCGAGTATTGCGCGGGACTGGTAGCGGCGAACGCGTTGTTTCAGGTGTTCGCTTTTGCCCCGCTGGCGTGGTTTTTCCTGAAGGTGCTGCCGCCGCTGGTGGGCGTGGATCTCGGCGTGCTGGATCTTTCCGCGATCACGGTCGGGAGCATCGCGTGGAGTGTTTTCATCTACTTGGGAGTTCCATTTTTGGCGGGCTGGCTGACGCGCTTGGTGTGGCGGCGCGGGGCGCGGGCGGCGTGGTTTGACGAGAAATTTTTGCCGGCGATCAGTCCGGTGACGTTGGGTGCGCTGCTGTTCACGATAGTGGTGATGTTCAGCCTGCAAGGGGAGCAAGTGCTGGCGCGGCCGCTCGATGTGCTGCGGATCGCGGTGCCGCTGGTGGTTTATTTTGCGATCATGTTTACGGTGACTTTTTGGATGAGCGTGAGAGCGGGAGCCGACTATGCGAAGGCGGCGACGCTGGCATTTACCGCGGCGGGGAATAATTTTGAGTTGGCCATTGCGGTGGCCGTGGGGGTGTTCGGGCTGACTTCGGGCGCGGCGTTTGCGGCCGTGGTGGGACCGCTGGTGGAAGTGCCGGCGCTGATCGCGCTGGTGACGTTGGCGCTGCGGTGGAAGCGCGGGCTGAGTGCATCGCCGTGAAACTCACGTTTGAGCCGATGGTGGAGTCCGACTGGGCGGCGGTGGTGGCGATTTATAGCGAGGGCATCGCAACGGGGCACGCGACGTTCGCGGGTGCG
This sequence comes from Opitutus sp. GAS368, assembly GCA_943373185.1. Classification (GTDB taxonomy): domain Bacteria; phylum Verrucomicrobiota; class Verrucomicrobiia; order Opitutales; family Opitutaceae; genus Tous-C4FEB. The sequence goes on from CALSBN010000105.1 coordinate 6,326, forward strand.
CCGCCGAAATTGTGGGCAAATTTTTGCGAAGGGAAACTGATGGCGTGCGCGGGCGTGGCGCGGGCGGAAAGCGCGGTCGGTGGAGGGAAAGGCGATGTGCTGGGGTGGGCGACGTTGGCGGCGGTGTCGGACCGGTGTGTCTACGCGGGTGTGGCGGAGGTGAGTGTTTACGTGGCGGCGGCGGCGCGGGGGCGCGGGGTGGGGTCGGGGTTGTTGCGGACGTTGATCGCGCGGTCGGAGTCGGCCGGCGTATGGACGCTGATCGCGGGGATTTTTCCGGAGAATGTGGCGAGCGTGGCGCTGCACGAGCGGGCGGGGTTCCGCGTGGTGGGGCGGCGCGAGCGGCTGGGGAAGATGCCGACGATCGGGCCGCGGGCGGGCGAGTGGCGGGACGTGTTGCTGCTGGAACGGCGGAGCGCGGTGGTTGGAGTGGATTGAACCGAAAAACGGGTTTGATCGGTGCGTGCGGCGTGAGAACGTGGGGGGGACTTACGCATGAAACTGGACATCCCCGCGGGCGATTTCGCCGGCTACATTTTTGATCTGGATGGAACGTTGATCGACTCGATGCCGATCCATTACGTGGCTTGGGATGCGGCGATGCGACGGGCGGGGTTGCAGGAGAAACTGAGCGAAGAGTTGTTTTACTCGCTCGGGGGCGTGCCGACGCGCCGGGTGGCGGAACTGATCGGGCAGCACTACGGACTCGCCGTGGACGTGGAGCAGGTTTTCCACGAGAAGGAGGCTTATTTCACGGAGAAACTCGCGGGCGTGAAGTTGATCGAGCCGGTAGTGGCGGTGGCGCGGGAGGTGGCCAAAACGCGGCCGGTGGCGATCGCCTCGGGTGGGCCGCGGGAGATTGTTGAGCGGTCGCTGGCGGTGAGCGGATTGACGCCGTTGTTTCCGGTGGTGGTGTCGGCGGATGACGTGGTGCACGGGAAGCCGTCACCGGACATGTTTCTGTTGGCCGCGAAACGGATGGGCGTGCCGGCGGAACGTTGCCTGGTGTTTGAAGACGCGGAGCCGGGAATACGCGCGGCGGAGGCGGCGGGGATGCCGTGGGTGCGGGTCGACAGCCGCAGGATTAAGGGGTGAGGCGGCGGATGGTGACTGGGTCGTCGAGCTTGAGGCCGGCCGTGGCGGCGGCGTTGGCCCAATTTCGGGAGAGCCAAAAAAAGCCGTCGGCGTTGGGGAAGGCGACCCAGTCGCCGCGCGGGACATCGTTGAAATCTCCGCCGTAGAAAACGCGGTAGGTCTGACCGTGGGTGGTGAGTTCGAAATGAGTCTTTGGAGTGATGCCGGCGGCGGCGAAGTCGGTGGGCTGGGCGTCGAGGGCGACGTTGCCGTAGATCGCGGAAACTTCGGCCACGCGGGCGGTGAAACCGCGGGAGTGCGCGGCGGTGACAAGGGTGGGGATTGGTGGCGGGACGACGGTGGCGTCGTGGGCGGCGGCGCCGGCGGCGGGAGCGGGGAGTCGGTCGCGGCCGGAGTCGAGCCAAGTGCCCAGCGCGCGGAGAGCCGCGAGGCGTTCGCGTTGGTTGACGTTGACGTGGCCGTCGCGTGAAACCCGGAAGAGCACGGGCCGCAGAGGGGGAGCGGTGAGCGTGGCGGCGTTGGCGACGTAAGCCGCGGGGCCGTCGAGCTCGCTTTGATTGGTGAGAAAGAGCAGCGGGATCTTGGGTGTGTGGGACGGGGCGAGCGTGGAGCTAGGTTCCTTGATCGTGAGCGCGGCACCGATGGCGACCGCGCCGGCGTAAAGCGAAGGGGCGCGCTCGGCGGCGAGGGTGACGATGAGGCCGCCCATGGATTCTCCCTCGAGGAGCACGCGGGTGGGAGTGCCGTAGGTTTTGGCGATGTGGGCGCGCAGGGCGTCGAGGTCGGCGAGGCCGTCGGCGATGATGAGGCCGTTGCGGCGGTAACTGGTTTTGGCGACGATCCAGCCCTCGGCGACGAGCGTGCGGATGGCGAGATGTTCAGGGAACAGGTCTGCGACGAGAGGGGCTTTTTCATCGCGGTAGCCGTGGGCGATGAGAAGGAGCTGACGGTTCCAAGCAGAGGGGGCGGACGGACGGGCGAGGGCGAACTTGGCGCCGCCGAGTTCGCCGGTTTCGAGACGGAGGTCGGACGCCGGCGGGGTGGGAGATGGGTTGGCGAATGAAACCTGAGCGAGGAAGATTAGCGCAGGGAATAGGTAATGGCGAAACATGAGAAAATTATTTCGGGCTTTCTTGGTGGTGTCGATTCGTGTTCGGCTGAGAGCATGAAACTAGAGACGTTGGTCAAACCGTCGGTGCGCACCCAGCCGAGCTATGAACCGGGCAAGCCGATCGAGGATGTGGCGCGGGAGTTGGGCCTGGATCCGGCAACGATCATAAAACTGGCGTCGAATGAGAATCCTTGGGGGCCGTCGCCGAAGGCGAAGGCGGCGGCGAAGGCGGCATTGGATCACAGCGAGCTTTATCCTGACGGCGGTTGTTTTGCTCTACGGCAGAAACTGGCGGCGGTGCACGGCCTTGGAGCGGATCAGTTTGTTGTCGGAAACGGTTCAAACGAGATTATCGAGCTGTTGGGTCATGTCTTTTTGGGCCCGGACGACGAAGTGGTTTTCGGAGGACCCGCGTTTGTGGTTTATAAGCTGGTGACGCTGCTGTTCGGGGCGAAGGTGGTGGAGGTGCCTTTACAGGACTGGCGGCACGATCTCGCGGGGATGGCGCGCGCGATCACGCCGCGAACGAAATTGGTCTTTGTGGCGAGCCCGAACAATCCGACCGGCACGGCGAACGATGCGGCCGAATTGACGGCTTGGGCGCGGGCGTTGCCGGAGCATGTGATCACTGTGTTCGACGAGGCGTATGCGGAGTATCTCGCCCCGGGGACGGCGATGGATCTGCGGCCTTTGATCGCGGAAGGGCGAAAGGTGATCGGCCTTCGGACGTTTTCGAAAATTTACGGGTTGGCCTCGTTGCGGGTCGGCTACGGTTATGCCGGGGCAGAGCTGGCGGCTTTGTTGAACCGGGTGCGGCAGCCGTTTAACGTCAACGCCATCGCGCAGGCGGCGGCAACGGCGGCGTTGGACGATCGGGATTTCGCGGAGAAGTGTGCCCGGGAAAATCGGACCGGACTGGCGCAAATCGAGGAGGGGTTGCGCGCGCTGGGGTTGGAGTGGGTGCCGAGCGTGGCGAACTTTATGTTGGTCAAAGTGGGCGATGGCGCGCGGGTTTTCGGTGCATTGCAGGCGCGCGGGGTGATCGTGCGGCCGGTGAAGATTTATGGATTGCCCGATTGGATCCGGGTGACGGTGGGAACGCCCGAGCAGAACGGGCGGCTTTTGGCGGAACTGAAATTGGCGTTGGCGAGCCGGTAACGTTGGCCGTCAGGGATGGCGACGGGCGCGCGCGAGGTCGGCATCGAGGTGGGTGCGAATTGAAGCGAGCACTGGGGCGCGGTCGGGGGTGAATAGAAAAGCATCGCCGCCCAGTTGGTGGTGGGCGACGCGGAGCAAGTCGGGTGAAGGCCGACGCATGGTCAGGAGTTGGCGCAAATGCGTTGCGAGTTTGTCGGTGCGACGATGGGTCACCTCGAGCGTGACAAGGCGCGAAAGCACGGCTTCGTTCAAAGGATCGATCTCAATCGCGCGATTGAGAAGTCGAAGGGCGGGCTCGGTTGCGGAGACGTCAAGCAAGCGATTGGCAATTGCGAGGAGGTTTTCGGCTCGGGGCTGTCCATGGGCGTTGAAGTGCGCGAGATAGAGCTCGCCGGCATCTTGGTCTCCGAGCCCGAAGTGAGCAATTGCCTGAAGGCTGGTGAAGAGCGGTTGGTGCGTTTTGGCCCAGTCAGGGTTGGCCTCTAGCAGGGTTCTCGTGAGGTTTAGGGCTGGTTGGTGTTTCCGGGCCACGAGGAGGGCTTCAATCGACAGCAAAGCGAGCGGAACCGAGGGGAGCCTTTGTTGTTGAGCGCGGTGATAGAGTCGTAGAGCGAGGGCATCGTCGCCGGTATTGGCCGCGAACTCCGCCAGCGCGAGTATTGTGCCCGAGTTTGAGGGGAAGTCCCGAATCAGGACCTCAATCTCCTGAGCAGCCCCGGAAGTATCGCCACTTTTGCGAGCGGATATCAATAAATCGATTTTCGGACGGGGATCGTTTGGGTAGGCGATACTGAAGGTCAGGCTTTGGCGGCGTGCTTCATTGAGCAACCCAGTTGCCTGCAATCGGGCATTTAGTTCGGTGTAAACTTGGGAATCCCCCGAATACTCTTCGGCGAGGGCGCGGAGGTCGTTAAGAGCTAAGTCGCGATAGCCGCGCTCCCAATCGATTTTTTGAGCAAGCAATCGTCCCTCTTTTTTGTGCTGGAGTTCGCCAAGCCGGATGTAGTCTTCAGCCTGGTCGAAGTGTCCCCGGTTGTAGTTGGCGGTCGCAGCTGCGAGGACCAAATACCGATCCCGGACGGTGGCATCGGGGAAAAGGGGAAGCAACTCCCGGCAAAGCTCCAAAACCCGGGTGTCCTTTTGTTGTTGAAAGAGAAACTGGAGGTAGGGGCGGATATAGTCGGGGTCTTTTCGATGGAAAGGCAGCCCCGCCTCCAGGCTCTCCTCTGCAAGATCGGGACGTCGAAAGTCTGTCTGCAATTGGGCCAAGGCGAGTCGACCGTTCCGATCGGAGGGCAACGAGCCCAGACCAATTTTCAGCAGGGTGAAGGCTTCACGATATTCACCTTGCTGAAGCTTGGCCTTTCCTTCGGCGAGATAGTGTTTGCCGCGAGTTTTGCGATACTCGGGCCAACGGCTGGGGAGCCATAAATCGAAGTATTGAGCTGTCGAGATACCGCGAACATTCCGAACGAACAAATACGCTCCGAGCGCGACTAGAGAGTAACCGAATGTGGCGGCAAAGACGAAGGCCAAGGCCCACCGGCGCCATGTCCACCACCGGAATCTTCGCGACGTGAGCTGCCGAAATTGTGTAGTTGATCTTTGGGGCATGTTGTAGGCCGAAATCGGGAAGAATGTTTCTGGTAGGTTGGGGAGATGGCATTCGATTCAAAGTCAGCATCCATGAGTGGTTGCGATGGATGCCTCTGAAAAGGTTACGATTTTCATGTCCGAGGAATTCTTGCCAGTTTTTCCTTGCTTGAAGTCGAATCCCCATGTTTCTCCCAGAATCGCGGATTGATTTTGGAGAAATTTTGAAGAAATCTGCATTAGTCCCAAGTTTAACTACCACCACTATGAAATTAATCGTAAGCCTAAAACCTCGCGCCCTCGCTGTCGCGGCAGCTGTCATGTCCTCCTCCTTGCAGGCGGCTCCGTTCTTGGCCATTGGCGATGGTGCGGAGCTCTTCGTTACTGGGACGGTGGGCGTTCGTTCCGATGACAATGTGTTCCTTTCCAACGACTCAGGCCGTCGCGCAGGTGCGGCTTCCCAAGTTGTTAGCGACACAATTTTTGAAATCACTCCGGGGTTTGACCTGACATTTGGGAAAAATGCTCAGACGAAAGGATCCCTTTCGTCGGGGGTAGCGTTCTCGAATTATTCTGACAATGGCCGTTTGGACACCACCTTGTTGAACATCAATTTCCGTTCCAATTACGATGACGGAAAGCTTAAGTTGAACACCGCTGCGGGTTACAATGAATTGAATCAAAACTCTGTCGATATCCGGGGACTGACCCGGCGCGATCAGACTTTCGTTAACGGTGGCGGGGAAGTCTCGGTTTCCGAGAAGACCTCAGTTGCGGCGAAATTATCTTTTGATAAGCTCAATTATAAGCGTGCTGGCTACAGTGACACCGAAACTTTGGAAGTCCCACTTAATGTTTTTTACAAAGTCTCACCAAAAGTGGATATGTCGCTCGGTTATCGTTACCGTGATACCCAAGTTCAGATTGGTTCGGATTCTCAGGATAATTATTTCAACGTCGGCGCCCGAGGTGAATTTTCTCCGAAGCTCACGGGTAGTTTCAATGTAGGTTACAATCAGCGCTCGCTGACCCGTGGCAAAGACCAAGATTTATTTGGATTCGAGGCCGACCTTGCTTACGAACTAACTCCGAAGACGATGTTGAACTTTGGGGCGTCTAATGACTTTGGAACGAGTGCTTCTGGCGATCAGCAAAAGAACTTTAGTTTGAACGGTCGTGTTTCTACGAAGGTCTCCGAGGTTTGGACCCTTGGCGGAGGGCTCTCTTATCGCGCAATCGACTACCTGACCCGCACGGATGATTATGTCGAGGGTCAGATCAGCGCGACTTACGTCGTTAACGCTTATGTCGGTATTTCCGGAGCTTACGCTTATCGAAACAACAGCTCGGATTTGCGTGGCTCCGAGTTTACGAATAACGTCTTCAGTCTGTCGGCAAATTTCCGCTACTAATTGAAGTTGGCTGCTGGCTGGGCCCTTGATTTTCTCAAATCGGGAGGGGATCTTATTGGTCCCCTCCCGATTTTTGTTTAACATGATCAGCATCTTTCATCTGGACAGGCTTGTTATGATACGTGTGTTTTCATTGGTCATCGCTTTGATGTCTAGTGCACAAGGAGAAAACCAATCTTCCGCGAAACCCGCTCCTCGCAGTGATTATGTTTTGCAGCCGTCGGATGTGATCAAAGTCCAAGTATTTCAGGAGGAGGACTTGATGAGGGAAGTCCGTCTCTCCCAAGAATCTTCGATTTCTCTGCCACTGATTGGCAGTGTTGATCTCAAGGGGAAGACATTGGCCGAAGCTCAGTCACTGATTCGATCGCTCTATGATCGCGATTTTCTAGTTAACCCCCAAGTGTCGGTGATCATTTTGGAATATTCCAAGCGAAGTGTTAATGTCCTTGGCTCGGTCAATACTCCTGGGGTGGTGTTGTTTCCTCAAGAGATAGGTCTAACTTTGCTTGATGCGATTGCCCGTGCCGGGGGCTTTAGCCGACTGGCTGACAAGAAAAGAGTGCGGTTGACACGAGTGAGTCCGGAGGGAAAACCCGAGAGCTTTATCATCAACGCGGACGAACTCATGAAGGACGCGGCCAACGATCCTTGGATATTGATCAAAGATGACGTGATATCAGTGCCCGAACGCGTTCTTTAACTTTTCTCAATATCTCCATGGATTTAGGACCAAAACAAGGCTATAAGCAAAATTCTTCAAGTGGTGGTGGCTATGGTTACTACAATTATGGGGGCAATTATGCCGGTTATTCTGCAGTGGGATACGGTTATGGAACTTCCGAGGCGGGATCGGCTCATCGTAGCTTTCAAGATTATCTGCTGATTCTCCGGGAGCGCATCTGGTATATCGTCGTGGTTTTCTTGGTCATTTTTTCGTCGGTTTTGGCTTACACTTTGAACCAAACGAAAATTTACCAATCCAGCACATCTGTGCAGGTGTTTCGCCGAGATCCCACGGTAATGCAGGTCCAGTCAGTCACTGATAATGAGATCAGGTCGGCCGAAGATCTCAATACGCAGGTGAAAATCATGGAAAGTTCCGTGATCGTTCAAAAGGTCGCTGAACGTTTGACTGGTGAAGATCTGCGCCAATTTATGGAGCCGTATAGTGGAAACTCTACGGAGGCACCCTTAGCGGCCGGTATTCTTGCAAGTAATCGGAAAATCGTTCCCCAACGACTCAGCTTGATCATCCAAGTTGTTTATCAACACCCCAACAGATTTATTGCGGCCAAGGTGGCCAATTACTTCGCGGATGAATTTATTTCTTATAACGCCAGAGTCAGAATCGATGAATCAATGAAAGCTGTGGAGGAACTGAAGAATCACGCGGATGATCAAAGCCGCAAGGTTGAGCAAATGGCGGTCAATCTGCAGAGTTATAGAGAGAAAAACAACATGGTCTCGCTCGACCAGCGGAAGGACATTGTGACCGAAAAACTCAAGGCTTTGAATTTATATGTAACTCAAACTTCAGCTCGACTCAAAGAAGCAGAGATCCGTTGGAGCCAAGTAAAAGAGCATAAGGCTAAAGGGGCTAATCTGACTGAATTGCCGTTTATTTCGGGCCAGCCCTTAATCGCCCAACTTACCCAGCAATTGGCCTCTCAAAAGATCGTAATCGCCCAGTTGGGTGATCGTTACCGAAGAAACCACCCTAAAATGAAGGAAGCGATGAATTCGCTTGCCCAAGCCGAACGTGAAATCGAGAAAGCGATCGATTCGGTCAGCGCCCAAGTAGAGTCTGAGTATTTCAATAATGTTCGAAGTGACAAAGAGGCGCGCGATGCCCTTGCAAAACAAGAAATTGAGTCGCTTGATCTCGATCGCGCCGCGGTGGAGTATTCGAATCAAGAACGCACCTATAAGATCAACGAGCAGATTCTACAGAACATCATCACACGATCGCGCGAAACGACAATGACGAGCACCATTGAAACGCAAAACGCCCGAATTGTTGATCGCGGAGCACCCGCGAATTCGCCCATCTCTCCGAATGTGGCGCTCAATCTCGGTCTAGGGCTCTTGGGTGGTCTTGGGCTCGGCTTGGCTTTTGCCTTCTTCGTGGCGTTTATCGACGATCGCGTTAAGAGTTCATTCGATATTGAATCTGTTGTGGGACTGCCGTTGATCGGAATTATTCCGCAGATCAAGCGGATGGAACAACCGGACAAGGCTCAAATCGTTGTAAACAATGCCGATCGCCAAGTTGCTGAAGCTTTTCTGACCCTTCATTCGAGTTTGCGCTTAAAGGATGAAAGCAAAAATGCTAAAGCAATTCTCGTCACAAGCACTATTCCCGGTGAAGGAAAGTCTTTCACCACCACAAATCTTGCTCTCACATTTGCCGCTCACGGCGAGCGTGTCGTGATTGTGGATTGCGATCTTAGAAAGCCGAATATCCACAAGTCTTTCCGAGTGGAAAATCTAAAGGGGGTAATCGATATCTGTTCGGGTTCGGCGACGATCGATGATGTTGTCATGAAAGGTCTCCAGCCTAACCTAGACGTGATTGCGGCAGGAGGGCGGGCAAAGAACCCGACACATATTCTCAACAGTAAGAATTTTGAGCAGATGATCTCGGATCTAAAGAAGCGTTATGACCGGGTGTTTATTGATACACCGCCGCTCGCAGCCGTGAGTGACGCGCTCATAATTTTACCCCTAATGGATGGATCGATCTTCACGATCTTTTTTAACAAGGTTCGACGCAAGGCTGCGCAGTTTAGTGCCAAAAAGCTGCTTGATGCGAACGTGCCGAACTTCGGTGCCGTTCTAAACGGTCTCAATCTTGCGGTTTCGGGTTATTACTACGCCCAGTATTACGACAAATCCTACAAGGATTATTACGTCGTGATGGCCAAAGAAGAGAGCGAGAAAAAGGATTTAGGCTAATTCTTTTGCCCGGCATCCAAACGTTCGGCGTGGATAGATTTCTGCCGTTACCGGAGCCGCAACGCCAAGCCAACCGGGCTACTTGGCCGCGGCTCGACGAAGGCGGTCATTGATCGCAGCCGCAGGTCCGGTCTTTTTTGTCTGGGCAAGTTCGGCATGGATCTTTGAGTAACCTTTCGCGTCGAGTGAACGGAGCTGCGCGAAGAGTCTCCTTGCGGCGTTCCGAAGATTTCCGCTGCGATCAAGCCAGTAAACATTCTTGGAGACTAGCCCTGCAGGCTTTGAAATAAAGAGCCACGCCTCGTCAGGCGCGCTTCGTTTTGCGAGGGCAACGTTCGCCTGGGTGTGAATCACAAGCGGCGTAAGAGGACTGTAGTGCCGCAATAGTGAGCCTGGCGCTATTTGAGGTTCCGCTGTGTGGCTGCTACGCTGACGGCGCCAAGCAACGGCGCATCCAAGAGCTTCGGATAGCTGTTCTCTGGTAATTGCGCCGGGCCGCAAGAGTCGGGGCCTTTCTGGGTTTCTCA
>CALSBN010000106.1:0-15980 GCA_943373185.1 Opitutus sp. GAS368
GTGTGGGGCGGGCTGGTGGTGCCGGTGCCGATGGCGGTTGCGTCGATGGTGTTCGAAGGACCGGCGCTGATCACGCACAGCCTGGCGCACATGGGTGCCGCGACGCTTTGGAGTGTCGCCTACGTGGTCTACGTGTCGACGCTGGTGGGCTACACGCTCTGGAGTTGGCTGCTGGCGCGGCACGCAGCGTCGGTGGTGACACCGTTTGCACTGTTGGTGCCGATCTGCGGGTTGGTAACGTCGGCGTTGCTGTTGGGTGAGCCGTTGCCGCTTTGGAAACTGGGGGCCGGGGCGCTCGTAATCGCCGGGTTGACGCTCACGGTTTTCGGGCCGCGGTGGCGACGGGTCGCGGCAGCGGCGTGAAGCGGCCGGGGGCGCCAGCGCTCGCGGTTATTTGCCCAGCAAGTGTTCGAGGACGAGTTGGTCGAGGTCTTGGTAATTGAGGTCGGCGATAAGGGCGTCGGCCTGCTCGGTCGGATAGGTGCGGGCTTTCTCGACGAGGCGAAGGAAGGTTTTGCGGGAATTCTCGAGGTGCTTGAGGTAGTGTTCCTCGCGGGTCGTGCGGAAGGGATGGACGTCGAAGGCGACGAATTCGCCCGAACGACCGTAGCCGTTGCGTTCGAGGGCGCGGACTTGGTTGAAGGCAACCCGGAGATTGGCGGAGCCGAAGGGTTTGTCCTGGTCGAACTTCAGGCCGTTTTGGTCGTTTAGGTGGATCGACCAAAGTTTGCCGAACGACATGGCGAAATCGATTTCGTCGGCCGGATCCAGGCCGGCGAGGATGGAGTGGGCGGATTCGATAAGGCAGCCGATGCGCTTGGGGTCGCGGGTGAGGTGGGCGATGGCGAGGGCGTGGCCGATGGTGGGGATGTAGGCGTGGTCCATCGGCTCGTTGGGCTTGGGCTCGATGCAGAGGCGGGCTTCCGGGTCATGGGCCAGCATCGCGTCGAGGGCGGTGGCGAGCAGTTCGGTCGAGCGCCCGCCGGATTTGGACTCGCGCAAATAAGTGCCCTCGCGGGCGAGCCAGAGCACGATGAGATTGGTGCCGAGCTCGCGGGCGATATCGATCGTCTGCTTGGAGCGGTCGAGGGCGTATTGACGGTCGGCTTTGCGGTTGGAGGTGTAGCCGCCGTCCACGGTGCGCGGGGAAAACCAGAGGCGTGGCGCCACGATTTCGGCGACGATGCCTTCGCTGTCGAGTTGGTGGCGCAGGGCTTTGGCTTCCTTGAGCACTTGGGCGTGGGACTTCGAGTCGATTTCGGGCACGGCGTCGTCGTCGTGAAACATCATCGCGTCAAAGCCCAGTTGCTTCAGCGCGGCGAGTTTCCAAGGGAAGGATTGGGCGGGGCGGGTCTCGGGGCCGTAGGGGTCGCGGCCTTCACTAAAATTCCATGGGCCGGCGCAGAAGCGATACTCGGTTTTGATCATGGTGGAGATTGGAACGTTCCGGAGCAAATGAACGAGTGGAAATTCTACCCATTTTCGCCTGCGCAGGAATCGAAAATACCGCTTGCCAATACCGTTTGATGTGACCTTTCGGTGGGTGGTGCGTCTTCCGTCGCACGGACCGCAGACCCACTCGCGGTTTTTACCAACGTCAGCGTTTCAAAAGTTATCCTCCCCATGAAAACACCCGTCTCACCCCAACTTTCCCGCCGCGATTTCGTGCGGCTCTCGTCTCTTACGGCCGGCGCGGCCGTGATGGCCACCGCCGGCGCCACGCGCGGGCTCGGTCAGGTCGCAGGCTCGGACAAGATCCGGGTCGGCATCATCGGTTGCGGCGGCCGCGGTCGCGGCGCCGGCAAGAACGTGCTCGATGCCGCCGCCGGTGTCGAAATCGTGGCCGTCGGCGATCTGTTCGAGCAACAGGCGGTGCGGGCCCGCGACCAGTTCAAGGTCTCGGCCGACAAAACGTTCTGGGGTTTCGACGCGTTCCAAAAGGTTTTGGCGACGGATGTGAACTACGTGATCCTCGCGACCCCGCCGGGATTTCGGCCGAGCCACTTCGCCGCTGCTGTCGCCGCTGGAAAAAACATCTTCATCGAGAAGCCGGTCGCGGTCGATCCGACGGGCGTCCGCTCGATCATCGCGACGGGCAAAATCGCGGCCGAGAAACGCCTCGGGGTTGTTGCCGGCACGCAGCGTCGCCATCAGGCGAGTTACATCGAGACGATGAACCGGATCAAAGACGGTGAGATGGGCGAACTTACGGGCGGGCAATGCTACTGGAACGGCGACGGCATTTGGTTCCGCGAGAAGAAGGACTGGCTCGCCAACCTCAGCGACTTCGAGTGGCAGTGCTGGAACTGGTATCACTGGGATTGGATGTCGGGCGACCAGATCGTCGAGCAACACATCCATAATATCGACGTGATGAATTGGGCCTTTGGCGGTCCGCCGGTGAAATTCTACGGCATGGGTGGCCGGCAGAATCGCGGCAGTCTCCCCGGTAACATCTGGGACCATTTTGCGGTCGAGATGGATTACGCCAACGGCGCGCGCGTCTCAAGCATGTGCCGCCACGCTGCCAAAACCGCCACGCGGATCGGCGAGCGGGTCGTCGGCACCAAAGGTGTCGCGATTCCCAACAACGCGACGATCACCGGCGAGAAACCGTTCAACTATACCGGGCCGAACAAAGACCCGATGGTGACGGAGCACACCGACCTGATTGCCAGCATCCGCGCCAACAACCCGCTCAATGAGACGCTGCAGGTGGCGGAGAGCACGCTCACCGCCATCGGCGCGCGGATGGCGGCTTACACGGGACGCGAGGTATCCTGGAAATGGCTGATGGAAGGTTCGAAACTCGATATCTTCCCGGCCAATCCCGGTCCCGGTCCCGGCATTTTCGGCCCGGTGGCGATTCCCGGTGTCACCCAATTGATCTGAGGTTGTTCTGCTCGGCCCGCCGCGAAACCGGCGGGCTTTTTAGTGGCCAAGATTTTCCTCGCACCGTTCCGGTTGGAGCGGCTGCAATCCCGATGGTTCAACCCCCACGACTCGTATCCCCCGCCATGAAATTCTGCTCTCTCCTGATCGCCGCGCTCACGCTCGGCACCACTCTGCTCCATGCTGCCGACCGCAAGTTGGTGATGATCGCCGGACCGGTGAGTCACCCGCCGTTGATGCACGAATTCAGGGCCGGCTCGATGCTGTTGCAGAAACGTCTCGAGGGTTTCCCGGGATTGAAGACGGTGCTGATCACCAACGGTTGGCCGACCAAGATCGTCGAAGGCAAACGCGTCGACGACAACTCGGTCTTCGAGGGTGCCGACGCAGTCTTCATTTATTCGGACGGCGGAGCCAACCACCTGGCGGTGCGGCCCGAGCGGCTCGCGGTGTTGGGCTCGCTCGCCAAGAAAGGCGCGGGCATCGGCATGGCGCACTACGCGGTCGAGGTGTTGGCCGACAAAGGCGGCGCCGAGTGGAAGGAATGGATCGGCGGCCACTATGAAACGGCTTTCTCCTGCAATCCGATCTGGGACGCCGATTACAAAGAACTGCCGGTGCATCCCGTGACTCGCGGCGTGAAGCCCTTTCGCACCAAGGACGAGTGGTATTTCAACATGCGCTTCCGCGACGGCAAAGCGGGCGTGAAGGACCTGCTCGTGGCGACGCCGTCCGACGCCGTGCGCGATGGTCCGTATGTTCACCCCAAGGGTCCCTACGCGCACATCCAGGCCGCGAAAGGCCGCGCCGAGACGATGATGTGGGCGGTGGAGCGGCCCGACGGTGGACGCGGGTTCGGCTTTACCGGCGGACATTTTCACAAGAACTGGCAAAACGACGACCAGCGCCGGCTGATCCTGAACTCGCTCGTGTGGCTCGCGAAACTCGACGTGCCAAAAGGCGGCGTCGATTCGGCTCCGGTGGACGACGTCGAGATCATGCAGAATCTTGACGAGAAGAAGATCAACGTGCCGAAAGCGGCCGCGCCGAAAAAAGAAGAGGCCAAAGCGATGCCGGCGACCAAGGCACCCTAAGCGGACGCCGCGCCAGAGAGGGTCCGAGGTAGGGTCGCATCTCCGAGGCGACCGCACTTTTTCAGCGAGCCGGATTGGACGCGGACGGCGTGGACGGACGGTTCGGAGAACCGTCCCTACCCGTTCGCCAATATGGTCGGCGATTTTGACAGCGGGCGCGCAACGGTCACGGTGGCGTCATGGCCAGTCCGAATTTTTCGATCACCCGCCGCGTGGAATTTCACGAGACCGACGCCGCCGGGATCATGCACTTCTCCAATTTCTACCGCTGGATGGAGGTGTGCGAACACGAATGGTTCCGGGCGACCGGCCTGGCGATGATGAGCACGACACCGGAAGGCGTGCGGCTCGGTTGGCCGCGGCGCGAGGCCTCGTGCGGGTTCGTGCGGCCGTTGCGTTGCGGTGATGTCGTGCGCGTCACGGGTTCGGTGGCAAACGTCGGGACAACCAGCGTGACCTACGAATTTGTTTTTGAAAAAGATCGCGCCGGGAAATGGACCGAGGTCGCCCGGGGCCGGATGTCCACGGTGCATGTGAAGCAAGACTCGGCCGGGCGGATGGAAGCGGAGCCGGTTCCGGAGAAAGTGCGGGACGTTTTGGCGCCAAAGGAGTGATGCCGGACCGGCCGCGGCGGCTTCAGGCGGCAGGGTTATGAGCCGATAGGGGCAGGATGAAGAGCGGAGCCATGCGGTTGATTCTAGTTTTCTGTTTTCTTTCACCGCTCGCGGTGCGGGGACAATCGGCGTGGGATCAACTGCGGATCGGGATGACGGAGGTTGAGGCCGAGGCGATTCTCGGAAAGCCCCTGCTCCGCAGCGCCGGGCAGGACTTTGCCGTGTGGATCTACAACCATCGTGCCGAGCTGGTGTTCTACGGTCCCCTGATCGCCTGGTCGGCGCCGCGGGAAGGCACGACCCCCGGGCGAGTGGTCGACGTGTGGCAGGCGCCGCCGGTCGGGGAAGCGCTGGCGGTCACTTTTTTGCCCAAGCCGGTCCGTTATCTGCCGGCGGCGGAACGTCGCGCGCCGATTGTGCCGGCGGTGTGGCGCTCGGCATTTCGCTACGGGCGTTGAGCTGGCTTGAGCCGGCCGGCGTGGTGGCGACCGCACCCACTACGGATACAACAGAAACGCCGCACGGCGCGTTTTGAAATCAACGAGACCGGCGGACCACGGGGCCTTGATTTCGGCGGACGATTTGCCCGCGAGAATCGCGGCGAGCGTCGCATCGTCGCCGAGGAGGCGGGCCATGGCGGCGGCGTTCAACTGCTGCGGGTAAAGCCGCTGGAGGATGACCGCGAGCTCGATGCCGACGACGACGGCGTTGAACGCGACCGGGTCGGTGAGCACCACGCGCACGCCGCCGCACTCGGTATCGCGGTGCTTGAGCGCCGAGGCGGGACCGGGAAAGAGGGCGGGCTTCGGCGTGAATTTTACGGCGACGAAGTGTGCGCCGGGAAGACCGGCGCGGTTGAGCTCGGCGGCGAGGCGGGCTCCGTCGATCCAAGGCGCGCCGATCTGCTCGAAGGGTGTCGGCGTGCCCCGGCCCATGGAAACGGCGGTGCTCTCGAGCAGGCAGAGCCCGGGGTAAAGCGTGGCGGCGGTGAGGCTGCGCATCGAGGGCGAGGGGTTGAGCCAAGGCAGGCCCGTGGCGTCGAAGCGGCGGTCGCGCGTCCAGTTCTCGCAGGCCACCACGGTGAGGTCGGCCCCGAATCGGCGTTCGGCGTTATACATGAGGGCGAGTTCCCCGAGGGTCATTCCATGGCGAATGGGCATCGGATGGAAGCCGATGAAACTGGGAATGCGCGTCATCACCGGACCCTCCATGCTCACGCCGCCGATGGGATTCACGCGGTCGAGGACGATGAATTTTTTCTGCGCATGCGCGGCGGCTTCGAGGGCAACGCCGAGCGTGGCGGAGTAGGTGTAGAAGCGGGCGCCGATGTCTTGGATATCGAAGACAAGGGCGTCGAGGTCGCGGAGTTGCTCGGGCTTGGGCGCGTGGGCGCGGAGAACGGCGGCGGCGTAGTCGGCGTCGGATTGGTCGGCCGCGCGTTTCGGGGCGTCGCCGTAGAGACTGTAAATCGGGAGCTTGGTTTTCTCGTCGATGGAGTCGCCGACCTTTTCGTCGGCCGTCCCGCGGATGCCGTGCTCGGGGCTGAAGAGTGCGACGAGTTTCAGGTCTTTCGCGGCGTGAAGCAGATCGATGGTGCTGCGGCCGTCGCGGTCGCGGCCGCTGTGATTGGTGATGAGACCGACGCGCAGGCCGCGCAGGCGGGCGAAGTCTTCGCGCACGAGCACGTCGATCCCGTTGAGCACGGCGCCGATGTCGCGACCGACGGCCTCGGCGGCGAGAGTGCCGAGCGTGCGGCGGAGGGGACCGGTGTCGCCTTTGCCGTCTGGGTGGACGCGGTTGGAGAGAAAGAGCACGAACGTCTGTGCGGCGGGATCGAGCCAGACACTGGTGCCGGTGAAGCCGGTGTGGCCGTAGGAGACACCGGCGGGAAACCAACGGCCACGCGGGCCGGAGAACGACGAATCAATGTCCCAACCGAGACCGCGGCGGTTGGAGCCGTCGGTTTGCACGCGGGTCATTTCGGCGACGAACGCGGCGCTGAGGATGCGGACGCCGTCGAGTTGCCCGCCGCCGAGCAACATGCGGCAGAAACGGGCGAGATCGGAGGCCGTGGTGAAGAGTCCGGCGTGGCCGGCAACGCCGCCCATGGCACGCGCCGTGGGGTCATGCACGACCCCGCGCAGCATCGTGCCGGCGGTGAGTTCGGTGGGCGCAATGCGGTCGAGCTTGGTGGCGGCGGGGATAAACCCGGTGTCGGCGAGGCCGAGGGGCAGGAAAATTTCTTTTGTCGCATAGGCGTCGAGAGGGAGGCCGCTGGCGATCCGCACGATTTCACCGAGGACGATGAAGTTGATGTCGCTGTAAAGAAACGTGCCGCCGGGCACGCCGACGAGTTTCTCGGCGCACGCACGCTCGATGGCGGTGGCGTAACCGGACCAAGCCGGCGTGCGCGGAAGGCCGGCCCGCAGGCCGGAGTGGTGGGTGAGGAGCTGGCGGATGGTGACCGCGTCTTTGCCCTCGGCGGCGAAGGCCGGGAGGGTGCGGGCGACGGGCGCGTCGAGGTCGAGGCGGCCGCGCTCGACGAGCTGCATGATCGCGGTGGTGGTTACGACGACCTTGGTGAGCGAGGCGGCGTCGTAGATCGTATCGGTGGTGAGCGACTCGGGTGCGGGCACAACTGCACGCCGGCCGTAGGCGCGGGAGTAGGACTCGCCGGCGCGTTCGAGCCAGAGGACGCCGCCGGGGATTTTCTTGGCGGCGATGGCGTCGGCCACCGCGGCATCCATGGCCGCGAGTTTCTGGGGCAGAAATGCGGGCGTCGCCGCAGCGGCAGAAG
This sequence comes from Opitutus sp. GAS368, assembly GCA_943373185.1. Lineage (GTDB taxonomy): Bacteria > Verrucomicrobiota > Verrucomicrobiia > Opitutales > Opitutaceae > Tous-C4FEB. Next base: position 7,398 of record CALSBN010000106.1, read on the forward strand.
CCGCGACAAAAGCAAGCAGGACCGGGAGCAGGCGAAGGAGGGGTGACATCGTGGCCTTGAGCTTGGGTCGACGCCGTGGGCGGCGCCAGAAAACTCCTCGCCAACCCACTCCCGGTTTCGCGAGATGACCTCGCCCCATGAACAGCTACTTCAACTTTGGTGACTGGCTCGTCATCGTGCTTTATCTCGGCGGCGTGACGTGGCTCGGGGTCTGGTTCGGCAAAGACCAGCGCACGACCCGCGACTATTTCCTCGGCGGTCGGAACATTCCGTGGTGGGGCATCGGTTCTTCGATCGTCGCGACCGAGACGAGCGCGCTCACCATCATCGGGGTGCCCGCGATCGCTTACGGCGGAAACATGCTCTTCCTCCAAATGATCGTCGGCTACGTGATCGCCCGCGTGATTCTCGCGGTGGTGATGGTGCCGCACTACCTGAAGGGTGAGATTTATTCGCCCTACCAATTGCTCGAGCAGCACCTCGGGCGCGGGCCGCGTCGCCTGGCGGGTTCGTTTTTTTTGTTTTTGGAAACACTGTCGGCGGGCGTGCGCGTGTTTGTCGCCTGCATTCCGGTCCGGTTGATGCTCGGCGATGAGGTGTGCAGCCTCGGCGGACTCGTCGATCCGATCCTCGGGGCCATTCTGCTCTTTGTGGTGCTGTCGCTGGTTTACACCTATGTCGGCGGGATGACGGCGGTGGTGTGGACGGATGCGGTGCAGATGCTGCTCTTCATCGGCGGCGGGTTGTATGCGCTATTTTTCATTCCCACATTGATCGATGGCGGTTGGAGCGCGGCGCTGAGCGAGGCGGGCGCGGCGGGGAAGTTGGCATTCTTCAATTCGGATTTCACGTTCTCCGCGCCGTTCAACATCTGGATGGGAATCATCGGCGGGACGGTGCTTGTGATGTCCACCCATGGCGCCGAGCAGTCGATCGTGCAGCGCGTGCTTTCGTGCGCGAACGTCGCGGAAGGGCGGAAGGCGCTCATCTTTAGCGCGGTCCTGATCTTCCCGCTGTTTCTGATTTTCCTGCTCGTGGGCGTGATGCTCTGGGTTTTTTACCAGCACCATCCCTTCCAGATTCCGCTCCCGGAGGCGCGGCCGGGAATCAAGTCCAACGACTTTATCTTCCCGATCTTCATGATGACGGAAGTGCCGCACATCATTCGCGGTTTTCTGATCGTCGCGATTTTGTCCGCCGCGATGTCGTCGATCAGCTCGGCGATTTCGGCGTTGGCGTCGGTCTCGACGATGGATTTTGTCCGCCCGATTTTGAAGCAACGCGACGAGGCGTTTTTCCTGCGGCTGAGCAAATACTCGTCAGTGTTCTGGGCGGGCGCGCTGATCTTCGTGGCGTGGCTGACGCGCGAGGTGACGTTTGTGCTGAACGTAGCTTTTTCGCTGCGCGGGCTTACGGCGGGGGCGTTGCTCGGGTCGCTCGTGATCGCGCTGTTTTGGCGACGCCTTGGGGCCCGCGCGACGATGGCGGGGATGATCGCCTCGCTGGTGGTGATGAACTGCATCTACTGGCCGGCAACCCTGCCTGCGTTGCAGCCGTGGTGGCGCGCGACGTTCGGCGGAGAGGTGTTCTGGCCCTGGTTCACCGTCATCGGTGCGGCGGTGACGCTCGGCGTGGCGTGGGCGACGCGGACGCTCTGGCCCGAGCGTGAGGCAGTGAAGCGGGCGACCTTGGAAAACTAAGTTGGCCCGTCCAAGGCGGCGAAGTTGCAACCGGAGTTAGACCGGGTTTCGTCCGACGTTCGTGGATCCGCTCACTCACACTCTCCTCGGGGCCAGCTTTGGTTATTTCGGTTTCGGTCGTCGGCTCGGCCGGGCGACGGCGGCGGGCGTGGGCGCACTCGCGGGCGCGGCGCCGGACCTGGATGTTTTGATCGGGAGCGCGAGCGATCCGTTGATCGCGGTGGAGTATCACCGGCACTTCACCCACGCGCTGCCGTTTGCGCCGGTGGGCGCGGCCCTCGTCGTGGGATTGCTGTTGGTCTACCGGCCTTGGCGGGAGCGGTGGCGCGGGAATCTCGGTGCGGTCTGGGCCTGCGGGCTGGCGGCGTGGGTGAGCCATTGTTTGCTCGATTCCGCGACGAGCTACGGCACGCAGTTGATGTGGCCGTTCACGGATGAGCGTTTCGGCTGGGATTTCATCGCGGTGGTAGATCCCGCGTTCACGCTCGCGCTCGCGATCGGCCTGAGCGTTGCACTCATCCGTGCGCGACCGGGGGCGGCGTTGGCCGGGCTGATCGTCGCGGCGGGGTATCTGGGATTGGGCGTGGTGCAACATGCTCGGGCGGTCGGAGCGCAGGCGGCGGTCGCGGCGTCACGCGGGCATACGCCGACGCGGTTCGAGGTGATGCCGACGCTGGGCAACGTCCTCGTGTGGCGGGCGCTCTACGAGCACGGCGGCAAGATCCACGCCGACCGAATCCGGGTCGGTCTCGCAGGCGACGCCACGGTGCGCGGCGGGTGGGCGCTCGCCACGGTGGGTGCGGGCGAACTCACGGCGGCCGAGCGGGCGCGGGACCGGCGGCGGTCGTTTGCGCGCTTTGCGTGGTTTTCCGAAGAGTGGGTCGCGCGCAGCCCGAGCGACGCATCGGTGTTGGGCGATATGCGCTACTCGCTCTCGACCGAGGCGTTTGACCCGATCTGGGGTATCCGTTTCACCGCGCCGGGAGCGCCGACAGAGATCGAGTGGGTGAACCGTTCGCGGGACCGGCGGGTGAGCCCGAAGGAGCTGTGGGAGGAACTGCAAGGGCGTGACCCGCGGTTTAAGCCGGTCGACTAGGCGGCATGGGTTATGCAGGGTCGACGCCGATGAACCGCTCGCTCTGTCTTCTTGTGATAGGATTGATGCCCGCAGGGATGTTTTCCGCAGAATTGCCGTTGCCGAGCGAACCGCGGGCCCGCGCGTTGATTGCGGATCTAAAGCTTAGCTACCTCGCCGGCGAATCCGGCTATTTCGGGCTCATCGGACGCTCGGCCCAAACCGTCACGGCGGAAGGGCGCACCCTCGCGGCGCAAAGCCAGATCTATTATTTGCTCACGCGGGAACTGCCGGTGAATTACCTGCATTGGCTGGCCTCGGCCGATACCCACATCCTCCTCGAAGGCGGCCCGGTGGATTACTTTATCTTCCATCCCGACGGGCGGGCGGAAAAGGTGACGTTGGGCCGCGACCACGCTGCCGGCCAGCGACTGGTGGTGGCGATTCCGGCCGGTTGTCACAAGGCGCTGAAGCTGCACCCGGCGGCCGGCTACGCGCTGATGGCAAACGTGCTCTCGCCGGAGTGGACGCCCGACCGCGTGAAGATCGGAGCGGGGCCGGAATTCGTCGCGCGCACCCGCGGTGCCGCCCCCTGGGTGACCGACTCCTTGCTCCTCGAACTCATCGGACCCAATTTTTCCAAACCCTAAATCCGCCGCTTTCCCCATGTATCGCACCCTGCTTTCACTCGCCTCTGGCATTCTCATTTTGACCGCCGTGCACGGCGCGCCCGGTGATCGCACGCGGGTGACGATCATCTCGACCACGGATCTCCACGGAAACATTTTCCCGATCGACTACTTTACGAACCGGCCGTCGAACGTCGGCCTTGCGAAGGCGGCGACGCTGATCCGTCAGGCGCGCAAGGACGACCCGAACCTGATCCTGATCGACTCGGGCGACACGATCCAGGGCACGCCGCTGGCGTATTTTCACAATCGGAAGAACAACACGCCGCCCGATCCGATGATGCTGACGATGAGCGCGCTGAAGTTCGACGCGCTGGCCATCGGCAATCACGAATACAATTTTGGTCTCGCCGTTTTCGAGAAGGCGCGGCGCGAAGCCTCCTTCCCGTGGCTTTCGGCCAATACCTACAAAGTCGGCACGCAGGAAACGGCATTTGCGCCTTATGTGATCAAGGAAGCAAACGGCGCGCGCGTCGGCATCATCGGGCTGACCACGCCGGGCGTCCCAAGCTGGGAGAACCCCGATAACTTCGCTGGCCTGGAGTTTCGCGATCCCGTGGCGGCGGCGCGCAAATGGGTCGCGCACCTGCGCGCGACCGAGCGGGTCGATGTCGTGGTGGTGGCGATGCACATGGGCCTTGAGGCCGATCTGCGCACCGGGCAAGTCAGCCCCGGCCAAGTGCCGATGGAGAACGCCGCGCTTGCCATCGCCACGCGCGTTCCGGGCATCGACGTGATCGCGATGGGTCACACGCACCGGGAAGTTTCGTCGCTTTATCTCAACGGCGCGCTGCTCGCCCAAGCCGGCCGTTGGGGTGACTGCATCATGCGCGCGGATGTTTTTCTGGAGAAGAATGCGCAGGATCGCTGGCAGGTGGTTTCGAAGGGCTCGCGCACGATCCCGGTGACGGATGCGACCGTGGCAGACCCGGCGATCCTTGCCCTTGGTGAACCTTACCACGCGGCGACCCAAGCGTGGTTGAGCAAAGTCGTCGGCCAGTCGGCGGTCGAACTCACGGCGCGCGACGCGACGTTTAAGGACAACGCGCTGCTCGATCTGATTCATCGGGTGCAGCTCGAAGCGGGCAAGGCCGACGTCTCGCTGGCGGCGAGTTTCAACGCCCGGGCGCGCGTGGCCGCGGGCCCGGTTTCGGTGCGCGAAATTGCCGGTCTCTACATTTACGAAAACACGCTGGTCGTCGTCGAAGCCACGGGCGCGCAACTCAAAGCCGCGCTCGAGCACTCGGCGCGGTATTTTCGGGAGTTCGAAGCGGGCAAGACGCCGGCCGAGTTGGTGGACTCAAAAATTCCCGGCTATAACTTCGATATCGCCGAGGGCGTGAGCTACGTGCTCGACCTCCGCCGGCCGATGGGCGATCGCATCGTCGATCTCAAGTGGCAGGGTCAGCCGCTTGACCCGGCGAAGAAGCTGCGCCTGGCGACCAACAATTACCGGCTCAACGGCGGCGGCGGTTACACGATGTTCAAGGACTGCCCGGTGGTCATGCGGTCGAGCACCGAGATCCGCGACCTGATCATCGACTGGGTGGAGCGGGGTGGGAAGATTCCGACGGAGCCCACCGGGAACTGGCGTTTGGTGACGGAGTAGAGCCGGGCGGGGTCGGGAGGAAAAGGTAGGGCGGAAAAGGTAGGGCGGAAAAAATGTAGGGCAGGGTCTCTGACCCGCCCTTGCGCGTCGCGGGTGGGCGCGGGCAAAGGCGCGCAGGTGGGCGTGGGCGCGCGGAGGGCGCGGGCGTGGCGTGGAGGGCGGGTCGGAGACCCTGCCCTACGTTTTAGGCGGAGTAGACGCCGCCGTTGATGTCGAGGGTGGCGCCCGTGATGAAGCCGTCGAATTCGCTCGCGAGAAAGACGGCGGCGCGCGCGACGTCGTCGGCGTTGCCACCGCGGGCGAGCGGGATCCCCGCGATCGTGGCCTGGGCGGATGCGGCGGTGGTGTGGGTGTTGTGGAAACTCGTGCCGAGGATGAGACCGGGGGCGATGGCGTTTACGCGCACGCCTTGCGGTCCGAGTTCGTTGGCGAGGGCGCGGCTGAAAGTGAGCACGGCGCCCTTGGCGGTGGAGTAGGCGAGGGACCCGGCGTGTCCGCCCTTGCGGCCGGCGAGCGACGAAAGGTTGACGATGCTCGCGCCGCCCCGGGTTTTCGCGGACTCGATCAAATGGGGCGCGGCGGCGCGGGTGATGCGGCGCAGGCTGCCGACGTTGAGCGACATGACCTCGGCCCAGAAATCGTCGTCGGCATCGGGTAAGGAGCGACGGCCGACGAGGGAGCCGGCGTTGTTGATCAGAATGTCGAGCCCGCCGAGAAACGCGACGGCCTCGGCCACGAGCGGATTGCAGCCTTCGGTCGAGGTGAGGTCGGCGCTGGCGCTGCCAAAGCGTCGGCCGAGCACGGTGGCCTCGGCGGCGAGTTCCGCCGCTCCGGCGGCACTGCTGCGGTAGTGCACGAAAACATCGCAACCCGCGGCGAGCAGGTGGCGACTGATGGCGAGGCCGATGCCTTGGGCGCCGGCGGTGACGAGAGCGCGTTTGCCGGGGAGTTTTTGGGCGGGAGCGGAGGACATGGCGGAGACTTTTGGGGGGCGCAAAAACGGGTCAATCGCGGAGCGTGAAAGGGAGTGGGAAGGGAATCGGACCGCGACGGGGGCGTCGCGGGTCCAGTGTTAGAAACAAGACGGATTTGGGGTGCCGGACGGCGGAGCGCGGAGGTTTCCCTTGGCGCGGCCGAGGAGGTTGGGCAGGGTGTGCCCATGGTTGCGATCGCTTCGTCTTACACACCAAGAGAAGAAATGGCCAACGCCATCACGCACGGGATCGGGGTGGCGCTGAGCATTGTGGGCCTGGTGGTGATGGTGGTGGTAGCTACCGCGTCTGGCACAGCTTGGCACGTGACGAGTGTGGCCATTTTCGGGGCTTCGCTCGTGCTGCTCTACACGAGTTCGACGCTCTATCACAGTGTGCCGGGAGCGGGTCGGAAGCGGGTGCTGCGCAAGTTCGATCATGCGGCGATTTTTCTGCTGATCGCGGGGACGTATACGCCGTTTCTGTTGGTGAGCCTGCGCGGGCCGTGGGGTTGGAGTTTGTTCGGGGTGATCTGGGGACTCGCGGTGGCGGGGATTGCCCTGAAGTTTTGGTTTGCGGGGCGTTTTAAGGTCATCTCGACGGTCATCTATCTGGCGATGGGTTGGATGGTCGTGGTGGCGTTGAAGCCGATGTTGGCGGCGGTGGGCTCGGGCGGGCTCGGGCTGCTGTTGGGCGGCGGGCTCTGCTACACGCTGGGCGCGGGATTTTACCTTTGGAAGCGACTGCCGTATCACCATGCGATCTGGCATCTCTTCGTGCTCGGTGGAAGCGGGTGTCACTGGGCGGCGGTATTTGTCCACGTGTTGCCGCATAAACTGGGGTAAAGCTTCGCCTCTTAACCTGTTTGTAACGTTGGGGTGTCGCGGTGGACGAGAGTCGGGCCGATGGTAGAAGCATGACCGAACTGATTGAAGTGGGGATTCCGTCGCCGCCGCCACCTCGGAAAGAGGGCGGGCGGACGGGTCCCGAGCTCAAGGCCGAGCTGACAAAGGTAGAATTGTTGGTGCACCACAAGATAAGCTGTGCGCATGACCTGCCCCTGGAGGAAGTGCATCAGATGTTTCGGGAGGCATCGGCTGACTTTTTCGCGTTGGAACGGGACGGTCGGGTGACGGGAATTTGCGCACGGTCGCGCGTCGGCTTCATGTTGGGCTCGCGGTTCGGATTCGCGCTCAACAGCCGGACGCCTGCTTTTTCCGCGCAGGTTGCGCACCCGTTGGTCTTCACGCGAAAGACGGCGGTGCGCAGGATTCTCGACCGGGCGCTCGGTCGGCCGGCGGATGAGTTTCACGAGGACGTGCTGTTGGTGGACGACGAGAATCGCCTGATCGGATTGATCCCGACGCAGGCGCTGGCCCGGTTGCAGTCGCAGTTGGTGGAGGAGCAACTGGCGGCGCTGCGCGAGCGGCACGAAATCGAGCGTCGGCAAAACCTCGAACTTTTCCAAGCCAACCAGGCCTTGCGGCAAACCCAAGGGCTTTATCGCGCGCTCTTTGAAAGCAACGTCATGGGTGTCGCGCTGCTCAACGCCGGCGGCCACGCCCAAGGCCACAACCGCCGGCTCTCGGAGTTGCTGGGGCGCGCGCCGGAGGCGGTCGAGCCGTTTCTCCTGACCGATTTGGTCTGTGAAGAAGAGCGGTCTTGGTTTGGCCAGTGGTTGTTTGAATTGGAGCGCGACCGCAGTTTGGCCCGTGCTAGGGAGTTTCACTTCGAGCTGGGGGCACGGGGTCGGCGGCTAATGCGGATTTCGGTGGGGTTTATCCCGGAGACGGGACAGATAAGCGCGTGTTTCGACGACGTGACCGAGCAACGGGTGATGGAGCTGCATCTCCAAAAACAGGAAAAGCAGCAGATGTTGGACACTCTGGTCGGAGGGATTGCCCATGAGCTGAACAACAAGCTTACGCCGGTGTTGGGCTTTGCCCAGCTGTTGGAACTCGAAGTCGATGAGCGGGGCCGCGGTTATTTGGGTTACATCAGTAAGAGCGTGGAAGAAGCGTCCCGGATCATCCGGCAGCTTTTGCAACTTTCGAAGCCGCAGATTGGAGCGCCCGAGGTGGTGAACTTGGCGGCGATCGTGGGCGACGTGGTGACGATGTTGAAGTTTCAGCTGCGGGAAGCGAACACCTTGGTGCATACGCTGGCGCCGACGGAGCCGATCCGGGTGTTTGCCGATCCGGCGCAATTGAAACAGGTCGTGATGAATCTTGTGATCAACGCGCTTCACGCGATGGAAGGTGTCCACCGGCCCCGGTTGGAGATCGCGATCAACCGTCAGGGGGGCAGCGGCTGGCTTGAAGTCGCCGACAACGGTTCGGGGATCCCGGCGAACGTCATCGGCCGTATTTTCGATCCCTTCTTTACGACGAAAGGCCCGGACAAAGGCTCGGGATTGGGGTTGAGCATCTGCGCAAGTTTGGTGCGCCAGCAGGGCGGCGAGTTGTCGGTGACCAGTGTCGAGGGCCAAGGCGCGCGGTTTTCCGTGCGCCTGCCTCTGGCGGCGTCGGACACCGTGGCG
>CALSBN010000107.1:0-15885 GCA_943373185.1 Opitutus sp. GAS368
ATTCCCCCAAGCTTCGAAGCGGGGCTTCACTCAAGTCGTAAACCTTCGTTATCTGCGGCCAGCATACGCACGTCGCTGGCGACACCCGCAGCCACAAATGCTTCGGACATCGCCGCTCCCACCCGGGCCGAATCACCGACCGTTGCCATACACAATACGCTGGATCCGCTTCCACTAAGCCAACCCGTAAACGCTCCCGCCGCTTTGCCCGCCGCGATCGCCGCGCGGGCGCCGGGAATCTTCGGCAGACGATAAGGTTCGTGCATAAAATCCCCTGCGGCCGAACTCAATCGGCCATAGTCGCCCGAAGAAATGGCGGCGACGAAATAGGCCGCACTGTTGATACTCCGCACCGCGTCGAAATAAGGCAAAAATTCGGGAAGCGCGCCGCGTGATTCTTTGGTCAACAACTCGATCTGCGGAGAGACCACAATAAAGACCAAGTTCGAAGGAATCGAAAATCGAACAGCATCCAGATACCTGCCAGACGCCGGATCACACCGTGCCACGCAAAATCCGCCCAAAATCCCTGCGCTTGCGTTATCGGGATGGCCTTCGATCTCTGTGGCCACCCGCACCAAAGCGTCGCGATCAAGCCCGGTGCGATGCAGCGCGTTGAGCCCTCCCAGCACTCCGGCAATCACCGTCACGCTTGAGCCCAGTCCGCGTGCCGGCGGAACCTCACCGCTGATGTGATATGAGAAACCTTCGGATGCTCGACCCGTCGTCCGGAAAAAAGCTGCCGCTGTTTCATTCACCATCGTTTGAGCGCGGCGATCATCGGGGGAGGTTGGCGTGGGGTGCGCGCCGTCGGCGGGTGAGATCGAAACCCGATTGTAGATCTGAAGCGCCAAACCGAGCGTATCGAAGCCCGCCCCGCAATTTGAGGTGCTTCCAGGCACTCGGACCGTGAAGATTTCCGCCGGCGAAGACATCAACGTCGGATTTTAAGGACTTGGCTCAACTCGCGCTCTTCCACCTTTTTCTTAAGCGTTTCCCGCTTGTCGTGATTCTGCTTACCCGTGCAAAGCCCGACTTCTACCTTGACCAAGGCTTCCTTGAAATACATCCGGAGCGGCACCAGCGCACGGCCTCCGGCATCAAGTGCCTGGGATATTTTCCGGATCTGATGTTTGTGCAGCAAAAGCTTTCTCGTCCGTTTCGCCTCGTGGTTGTGCAGGTTTCCAAACGCATAGAGTTCGATGTGCGCGTTGTGCATCCACAGCTCCCCGTTTGCCATCCGCCCAAACGCATCGGAAATCTGTGCCCGCCCGGCTCGGATCGACTTAACTTCGGTTCCGCGAAGCTGCACGCCCGCCTCGAAGCGCTCATCCACAAAGTAGTCCCGGAGCGCCTTTGCGTTCCTAATCTCGGTAAACCGAGTAGAGTCTTTCTTTTTTGCAGACATACTGTTCGACACAAACCTGCACAAAAAAGGCGGCACCGGCAACTGCGGGCCGCCTTTCGAAAGTGTGCTCGTGGACCGAAGATCAGGTTCCGATGGTCTCGTAGCTGATCTTTTCCTCGATGATTTCGCGGAGCGCGGTGTCCTCGGGCGAGAGCTTTTCGAGGGACTCCACCAATGGGCGGTTGCCGCGTTTAAGCTGTTTGACGCGAAGGGAAACCAAATTGATCAACACATTCGGATCGGTGATCTTTGCGGCGGCTTGTTTGATGTAATCGTCTCTCATGGCGAAGGGTTAAGTCGGTGATAAACCCGGTAGAAGGCAGTTCGACCAGATCAGCGTCAAGGTGGAATTTCCGAGACCAAGCTCAGTAGCCAAGAGCTGAGTTCGTGCGCCGAGGATCCGCGAAGCCGACCAGAGTTCCGTCTGCATTGAACTCAATCGCGTTTATTCCACCAAAATATTGGCCGCGGCCCGCAACTTCCGGCGTTTCATAACGCCATCCTAAACTCGTGAGACCCATTCCGGTCTCAGGCGACAACGATTTCTCCGCCGAAAAAACATCCGGCTCCCCCTCCTTCAATGCCGGGCTGAAGTGAAAACGAGAATCTCCGATCGCCTCGGCCAAGGGACGGTTGAGTGCCAGACGGTCCAACAATACTTGAAGCATCGCCGTTGGAATTCGAGCTGCGCCTGGCAAACCTATCGCAAGCACGGGCTTGGCAGCTTTTGTCACAATCGTCGGCGAAATGGTGCTTCGCGGTCGTTTGCCCGGCGCGATGAAATTCGGACTTCTCCGGTCATTGTAGGCAAAATTGCTCATCGAGTTATTCATCACAACGCCCGTGCTCGGAGGAACGACCCCGGCGCCAAAGTGCAAACTTTGGGACTGCGTTGCACAAACGATGTTACCCTGGCTGTCCGCGACCACAAAGTGCGTCGTCGCGGCCGCGCTGTCTTCGTAGGCTTCTGGTTCTTCAGCCCAAGCAATCCGGAGCTCCGGGCTCGGCCGGGCGCTCGACGCCGACTTCCGCGCTGACGGAAAAATCTGATGACGAAGCTGCTTTATCGAATCCGCCGCCACGAGCCGCTCGAAGTCAAAACGAGCACTTTCAACATCGGCGATGGTGCGAGAGATTGACGGCGCCACAACTCGCCACACCCGACCCACAAGATCAAGATTGGCGGGCGTTCGAAGCCGCTCACCATAAAACTGCGTTTCCTCCAGCACCTTCATGATCGTCAAGAAAATCGCAGGTCCGGTGGCGGGCGGCGGAGCCGCCCAAAGCTGGTAGCCGCGGAAATCTAGGCTCAGAGGCTCGGTGATGCGCGCCTCATAGTTTTCCAAATCCGCCCGACGCAGGACGCCACCGCCCGCTTCAGAGGCGGCCAACATCGCATCGGCGACCGGACCACGGTAAAATCCATCACGACCGTGGACGGCCATAAGCTCCATAGTCCTCGCCAAATCCTCGTTCTTGAGCCGCGTGCCGACTGGGGGCAGATCGCCTCCGGGCAAGTAAAGACGCGCCAACTCGCTGTCGCCCCGACGCAACTTCGCGATCTGCTCGGAAAACGAGTCCTGAGACTTGGGGAGAATTTCAAATCCATCCCGGGCGAGCCGAACCGCAGGCAGAACCGTCTCGGACCAGCGCATCGAGCCCCAGCGCTGATGGGCGAGCCAAAGCCCCGCTGGTAAACCGGGCACACAAACAGAGCCATAGCCGTAACGCCGATCCTCCTCCGGGCGTGTCCTAAATTCTTCAACCGTAAAACCGGTCCCGGCGGCGTCCAGGCCTTCCACCACGTGAAGACGTCCCGACTTGGCCTCATAGAAGAGCAACATCAACTTTCCTCCCAGCCCCGAGCCGTAAGGCTCGGCCACGCCGAGAGCGAGCGAGGTCGCAACCGCCGCGTCGATCGCATTGCCGCCCGCACGCAACACCTCCAAGCCGGCCGCCGAAGCCTCCGGGTGACCCGCCACAACAACTCCGTTGCGCGCGCTCACAGTGCCCACCGACACAGGCACCTCGACCGCAGCCACCGACACCACAAAGCAGAGCGACAAACTAATCACGCGTGCGATAAATTTCATTTCCTCCAAAAGATTCGACAACCGGCCAGAAAACACGCGAAGAAAAAATAAAAAAGCGGGACGAAAATTCGTCCCGCTTTAGTCACGCAGCTGAAATTTTGGATCGAAAATCGGTCTCTGGGACCGGATCTACGAAAATTTCCTGCGGCAAAAAACCGACGCCGTTACTTCTTCTTGGCGGCGGGCTTCTTCTTAGCGACGGCTTTAACCGGCTTTTTCGACGCTGGGGACTTGGTGGATTTTTTGGCCATGCAAACAAACTCGACATATTTCTTTCGGATGGCACGCAAATTTTTCCATACTGTTGCAGATTTGTTTCGAAAATTAACGCGCCGGTGGCCGCGAAAAATTGTTGCCGCAAACAGCCCTAATCCAATCTCGTCTCGTCTTTATTGTTTCAACGACGCGCAGAAACGGGCGATGCGCATCACTCCCTTTCGGATCACTTCATCACTCGTTGCGTAACTGAGACGCAAATAACCTTCGGCGCCAAACGCGCTGCCGGGGATCGCACCCACTTTCTCCGCCTCGAGCAGCCGAGCGCAAAAGTCGGCATCCTTGAGGCCAAAGCTCGAAATATTTGGGAAGAGATAAAAGGCTCCTTCCGCGAGAAGACATTTGATACCCGCAATTCTGTTCAACTCCGCATGCAAGAGCTTCCGGCGCCGGTCAAAGGCGGTCATCATCAGCTTGAGCGCCGCCGCTGTTTTTTCCTTCTCTCGCAGGGCGGCAAGGGCGCCATATTGGGCGAAGGTCGTCACGTTGGAGGACATTTGGCTTTGCAGTTCAGAAATCGCCTTTGCGATCGGAAGCGGTGCCACGGTCGTGCCGATGCGCCACCCGGTCATTGCGTAAGTTTTGGAGAACCCAGCGACAAGAATCGTGCGGGCCCGCGCCGCTTCGCTGAGCGTCGCCACACAGGTTGGACGAGCAAAATCATAGACCAAGTGCTCATACATCTCATCTGATAGTATGTAGAGATTGTGCTTCAGCGCGACCGCCACAATCGCCTCGAGCTCGGCCCGCGAATAAACCGCACCCGTCGGATTCGATGGCGAGTTCAGGATCACAAGCTTGGTCTTCGGCGTAATTGCCGCCTCTAGCATGGCAGGCGTGAGGCGGAATCCTGTCCGATCGTCAGCCAACACAAACTTCGGCGTCGCGCCCGCGAGCTTCACCATCTCCGGATAGCTCACCCAATAGGGCGCGGGCACGATGACTTCGTCGCCCGGCGAACACACCGCCAATACACCCAAGTAGCAGTTGAACTTACCGCCAGGTGAAACAATCACCTGCTCCGGCGCAGCGGAGAAACCATACTCGTCCGCGTAACGATCGACGATGGCCTTCCGTAGCTCCGGGATGCCTGGCGTTGGCGCATACTTTGTTTTACCCGCTCGCAAGGCGACGATCGCCGCTTCCTTGATATGCTCCGGGGTATCGAAATCGGGTTCGCCCGCAGCGAAATTACACACATCCTCGCCCGCAGCTTGAAGCGCTTTCGTTTTCGCATCGATCGCAAGGGTCGGCGAAGGCGACACGTTTTGGGCCCAAGTGGACAGTGGCAATGGAGTCGAATGCATAGACGTGAGTTTAGAACTAAAGGGAAATCAACGGCGCTATTGCAAGCTTCGCACGGGTCTCCGCCGTAGCCGCCTACCACCCAAAACAGCGCTCATGCCACCGTTTTTTGGGTGGGGCTACGCGCGGACTTATGATCAAGAAACTCAAGTGCCTTTCGGAACACCGGTCCCACGCTGGCCCGCTTCGGTCGTGCCACCCGCCTAAGTCGGGCGCGGTCCTCGCTGCTTACGCGAACAGATAGCTGCCGGCCTGCCTGGGACTCTGATTGGAAGCTGTAAAAATCAAAGTGCTCGAGGGCAAGACGCACCAAATCGCTCACCGATTTCAGATTTCGCTTGGTTCGAATCGAATCGATTTTGATGAAAAGTGCCTCCGGCAAATCGAAGGTAAGTGGAGCTGGACGGGAACGCATAGCCATGGGGTGAGGGCATGATGAAGAACGATCCAAAAAATCCGTCAGCACCTCCGTCGCAATCTCAAACCACCTTTGCGGTGCAACGCATCACCCACTCATAAGCTTCACTCGGAGAAGTTACCTCTCGCCATGCCTTAATGGCCACAGCCGGCTGAGCCTTCCGAGCCTGACTGATCAAGATTGTATCAACGTTCGCGCCGACGCCGCCCAAGACATCAACGTCGGCATCACCGACGTAGAGGGTATGCGCGGCCGACACATCGAGTCGCCTCAATAACTCCACTAGTCCGGCCGAATCCGGTTTGTGGGAATCGAGGTCGTCCCCGCAAACGATCGCCTCAAAGCGGTCGCTCCAACCGTGGAAATCCAGGAGAAACTCCGTGCTAAGTCGGTCCCGGCCGGTCCAAACGCCCAGTTGAATCCCCCCCTCTGCCAGACCGTCCAACAGAGCCACCGCCCCCGGAAACGGCTCAATTTGATGTTGGTTCTCCAAGTTATACTCATGAAGTCGGCGCAGCGCAGCAGGCACGTGATTCGGATCGGCGACCATATCGCCAAACATTCTTTCGGGCGGACCGCCCAACGTCGCAAACATTGCCATCGTTGGCCGACCGCCAAAAGGGGCCACCGCATGGGTGAACGCCCTCAAAACCAGCGGCAGGCTGTCGAGCAACGTGCCATCAAGATCGAAAACTACCGCGCGCTTTGGATACACTCGGCTCATTGCGCAAACCGCAGCAGCCGATCGGCCGGCGGCGGCGCTATATCATCGTTCAAACGGGCCGGTTCAAACAACCCAGCCGCGAGTTCCAAACTCAAACCGGCTGCAGTCACCAAAAACCGAGTTTTGTCGCGTGTGCTTTCGTTTCGCAGATCGATTGACTTGAGCATCCACTGCTCGCCGACCTTCTTTAGTTCTCCCAGCGAAAATGACGTCAGAATTCGTCCATTGGCGTCCAACCGTTCCGCCTGCATCAGGGCATTGAACTGCGTGTCGAGATAGGCGCGGACGAGGGCGACGTCGGGGTGCGCGCGGGCAAACGTCACGGGCGGGCGAAAAATAAATGTATGCGCCGGCCGGCCACGAACGCGATCGATCCGCGTCAGTTCGAAGTTCGGCCAATAAAGATACGGCATCAGAAGATCGAACGCACTTAGATCAATTCCAGGTATCAATGGCGCGAGTAATTCCTCTGCGGGTAATGGTGACGCCTGTCCCTCGACCAATCGCCACACGGCGGCGCGCGATCCGTTTTGCAGCAGCCAGCGGAATGTTCGACCGGCAGCATCTTTCAACTGCACTCGGCTCACAGCCCCCTGATCGTTACGCGAACTCCAAAGCTGGCCCCTGAACACGGCCTCCTCGCCGCGGCGTGGCAAAAAGCGAAGCTCAAACTCCAAAAAGTAATCACCCAAAGGGCCGGAGCTCCTAAATTTTTCGAGCAAAATCCGCGCCGCGGTCGCATCGGGCTTACCAACTTGCGCAAGATCGGGCGGCCGAGGAGAACCGGGCTGAGCGGACAATGGCGATAGGCATGCCGCAAACCATGCCGCGCCCACAAAAAAAGCCCGCCGGTGAAAGGCGGGCGTGAACTTTTCGAGAACCCCCATCGATCAGGGAGTCTTGGGCGCCTCGGAAGCCGTCGTGGTCGCCGGTGCAGTAACGGGGGCCGGTGGCACCGCTACCGCAGACGGAACGGGGGACGCAGGAACACTGATGGAGGGAAGAGCATTGGTTGCAGCCGCCAGCGCATGTTTCTGTTCGTAGATCCGGCCCAGGTAGAGCGACAAAGTGAGCACGAAAAACGTCACCGATGCATAGATCGTCGCTTTCGAAAGCATATTACCCGTGTCGGCACCAAAGGCCGCTTCAGTCATGCCGCCA
The DNA here is from genome assembly GCA_943373185.1 of Opitutus sp. GAS368. Lineage (GTDB taxonomy): Bacteria > Verrucomicrobiota > Verrucomicrobiia > Opitutales > Opitutaceae > Tous-C4FEB. The sequence continues at coordinate 7,386 of CALSBN010000107.1, forward strand.
CCCAAAGCCGCGCCGACACCACCGTCGGACTTGGCCTTCTGGGCCAAAACAATCAGCACAAGGAAGATCGAGACGATGATGAGGAAGAAAGTAAGAATACCGAGGACGATGCTCATGGAAAAGGGAGAATGAATTCGGCCGGCGGGTCGTTTGTCAACCGCCGGATTCGGCCGTGAATCAGACAGCGTCCCCTCCGAGTTTGGAGAGTTGCAGCTCTGCGATCAAAGCAAGTTAAGACTCAACGCCGAGCTTCTCCAGCAAACGCTGCAAGTCGTCGTTACCGCGATATTCGATGACAATACGGCCTTTTTTCGGCGTGTGCAAAACCGCCACCCGCGCCCCCAAGAACGACGTCAGCTTCTTTTCGATCCCAGCGACGGCCGCCGCATCTTGGGTAGCGAGCTTGCGCGTTTTTGCCGGGGCCGACTTCGATCCCCCACCCGCCTTAAGTGACTGGACGAGTTTTTCCGTGGTGCGGACGCTCAACCCTTCCTCAATCACCCGACGGGCGAGGACTGTCCGGTGCGCTACATCCTCGATGCCGAGCAGCACCTTGGCATGGCCGACACTAATGAGGCTCTTGGCAATGTAGCCCTGGATATCAGCGTCCAGAGCCAAAAGGCGCAACGAATTCGCCACCGATGCACGGCCTTTGCCGACACGCTCGGCCGCAGTTTCTTGCGTCAGATCAAAATCACGAATCAAGCTGGCATAGCCGTGCGCCTCTTCGATCGCGTTCAAACCTTCGCGCTGCAAATTCTCGATCAGACCCAGCGCAGCCGCCGAAGCGTTGCTCGCCTCCACGATGCGGGCGGGGATCGTCTTAATCTTGAGTTGTTGAAAGGCCCGCCAGCGACGCTCACCCGCGATCAGTTCAAACTTGTCACCCTGACGCCGCACGACGATCGGCTGAAGCAAGCCCTCCGAACGGATGCTCTCGGCCAACTCCCCGAGCTGTTCGGCCGGTATCTCGCGGCGGGCTTGGTAGGGGCTTGGGACGATAAGATGGACCAAAACCTCAAGATACCCGGGCACACCGGCAGTTCCAGCCGGCGAGCCGATCACCGGAGCAATCGCGACAGACGGAGCGGGAGCGGCCGGCTTGGCGGCGGAAATGAGTCCGCCGAGACCTCGGCCAAGACGTGATTTGGGAGAGGCTGCCATATTATTTGCTTCCGGATACGGGGATGAAGAGGGTCTGGCCAAGGTTGATTTTCGACGGATCGGCCAACTTGTTTGCGTTGATAATGTCCTGTTGCTTGGCGCCGGTTTTCTTGGCGATCACGGCCAACGTGTCGCCTTTCTGCACGGTGTAGCTCACGCCTTCTTTCGGGAAATCGTCGGAGAAATTGGTCGTCACCGCCGGCCGGGTCGCCTGGCTTTTTGCCAAAGAATCCAGCGCCGCATTCGTCTGCTTGCCGAGTTTTTCCATTTGGACCGCGACCTGCGCCAACGTCTCGCTCCTCGAGGCCGCGACGGATGAACGGATGACGCGATTGAGATCAGCGATGGCGTTATTCAAGTCGCTCACCGTTGCATAGCTCTTGCTCACCGCGCTCTGACCCGACTTCAGCTCGCTGTTCTCGCGTTCCAATTGCTCAACCTTTAGAGCCAATTCACCGAGCCGCTGGGAAAGGCCGCGCACGTCCTCGCGCAGATTCGCCAACTCTACCTGGGAGAAACACTGCGACCCGAGACCGAGCGCCACGAAGACCACAAAACTCCGGCAACGTTTGAACATGAGCCGCAGGATGAAAAAGCCCCGGCCGGAAAACAAGCGGGTTGTGCGAAGAGAGCGGATCAACGCCGAAAAGGGGCTGGTGCGACGAGAGGCGCAAGGGGTCGCGATTCAATCCGAACACCCGGAGAAATCGGGTAGCCCCTCAAGAACTCGCCCGCATCCAACATCCGTCCGCCAGCACGCTGGAGTCGGCGCAGACGGAGAACGCCCCGGCCTGTCGCCAGCAAGAGGCCGGCCGAATCAGATCCAATGACTGCACCCGGAATCTCTCCTGCTAGGCTTTGCCCCCCGAGCGACTCGCCGACAACGTCGGCCAAACCGATCTTTACCAGCTCACCGTTTACCGAAATTGCACAGGTCGGCCACGGAAAAAGTCCATTGATTCGTGCCGCGAGCACCGCCGCCGGCAACGCGAAGTCGAGGGCTCCATCGGCCTTTTCAAGACGCCGGCAAAAGGTCGCCGCCGAGTGGTCCTGCTCAACAAAGACCAATTCACCGCTGGCCAGCCGCGGGAGGGCCCGTGCTACCAACGGCACGCAGGCCGCGGCCAACTTTTGCTCGACGTTTTCCGCAGTATCGAGCGCCTCAATTTTGACCAACTCGGCATCGGCGAGCGGCCCGGCGTCAAGTTCGCGCACAATTCGCATCAGCGTAACGCCGGTCTCACGGTCACCGTTTGCAATCGCAGTCTGGATCGGCGATGCGCCGCGATACCTTGGGAGCAACGAGGTGTGCAGGTTCAGAGTTCCCAGACGTGGCTTCGCGATGAACGCCTCCCTTAGAATGTGCCCATATGCCATCACGAGCGAGAGATCCGGCTTAAGGGCGGCGAGGTCGGCACGCGACGAGTCGTCCAGTTTCTCAGGCTGAAATACCGGCAAGGTGCGCGCGATGGCCCACGTTTTGATCGCATTGGCGGTGATCTTTTGGCCACGCCCAACTGGGCGGTCGGGCTGGGTGAACACCGCCACGATCTCCGCCTGCAACCGGCCCGCCGCCGAATCAAACCAGTCGAGCAATCGCAACGCGATCGCATCTGAGCCGAAGAAGACGATACGGAGCGGTGCGGGTGAGCTCATCGCGAAGGTGACGCCCAGTCGGCTAGCAACGCCGGCTAGTCCTCGAGCGTTTCAAGCTCAACCCGGCCAGCGCGTTTGTCCACCGGACCACGCTTGTGCTGCGCCTTGGTCGTCGGGAAGGAGCTGTTGCTGAAGGGCGCCGGCTCCCGTTTTTCTTTGCCGACGAGATCGAAATAGATGGGACATCCGGCGAGATCGAATTGCTCGACCAGTCCGGCCTCCAGGTAACGCCGGTATTGCTCCGTGAGTTTTTCCTCGCGGTTGCAAAACAGCTTGATGCGAAACGGGCGCGTGCCCGTCTGCGTGGCGTAGTAGACCCGGAAACGTTTCCCCCCCACGGAGGGCGGCGGGGTGCGCTCGGCGAGATACGCGAGGTGCTGGTTGAGCTTCGCGGTGGGCAATTTCTTATCGAGCGTGCGATTGAGTTTAACCGCCGCATTCAACATGCGGTCCACCTCGTAGCCGCTCATGGCCGAGACAAAAATCAGCGGCGAACCCGGCGTGAAAAAGAGCCGATCAAACAGCGCCTTCTCATACTTTTCCCGATACTCGCGGGCATTTTTATACCCCGAGACTTTCAGATTTCCGCCGGTAAACATCTCCTGCACGAGGTCCCACTTATTGACGACGATTACGATCGGCTTCTTCTCTTTGATCGCTTCTCCGGCGATCGCCTTGTCCTGCTGCGTCACGCCTTCCAGCGCATCGAGCACGAGGAAAACCACATCGGCGCGCTGGATCGCGTCAAGCGAGCGCAACCGGGAAAAATACTCGACCGGAGAGGCCAGCTTCGTCGCCGCCTTAATGCCCGCCGTATCGATGAGTTTAAACGGATACATCTCGCCATCACGCCCCTTAAACTTGAACGGCAGCTCCACGGAATCGCGCGTGGTGCCGGGAATCGGGCTGACGACCAGCCGGTCGCTTTGCAGCAGATTGTTGCTCAACGAACTTTTGCCCACATTGGGCCGGCCGATGAAGCAAAAGCAGAGAGGGTCGGCCGAGGTTTTGACGTGACTCGGATCGACTTCGGGCGGCGCGCCCAAGCGTTCGAGGATGACCGCCCGCAGATCATTTTCGCCCGTCCCATGCTCGGCCGACACGCGCGACGGCTCGCCGAGGCCAAGAGCATAGGCGCCGTCGAGTTGAACTTTCTCGTCGTTGAAGTCGGCTTTGTTGACCACGAGCAGCACGTTCTTCTTCGACTTACGCAGCATCTTCGCGATGCGGTCGTCGAGTCCGGTCACACCTTCGAGTCCATCGATCACGAACAAAATCAAGTCGGCGGAGGCGATGGCGAAATCAACCTGCTTCTCCGAAGCCTTGATCAAGTCGACCGTCGATTCCCCGCCCACAAGCCCCAAACCACCCGTGTCGAGCAAGGTAAACGCGCCCTCGCTGATCTCGGTCGAGATCACGTCGCGCGTTACACCCGGCTGGTCGTGGACAATAGAGATGCGTTTCCGCGCCAGGCGGTTAAAGAGACGACTTTTGCCGACATTGGGTCGGCCGACGATAGCAACGGTGCGGGACATAGAGTGAGTGCACGACGGAAGGGCGGCGGGAGCAAAGGAAGAATTTGGTTCTCCACTCTGTCGTGCCGGCAACCGAGGCGGATTATGCTTTCGGCTGCTGCACAAACCGCTCGATGCGGTCGCAGGCGACGATGAGCTGTTCGTAGCTTGTGGCGAAGCACGCGCGCACGTGTCCGATGCCGTTATCGCCAAAAGCGCTGCCGGGGACGACCGCCACTTTCTGCTCGGTCAACAAGCCGGCGGAAAACTCCTTCTCGGTGCGACCGGTGCCGGCGACACTCGGGAACGCATAGAAACTGCCGCGCGGCGAATGACACTTGAGACCGATTTCGTTAAACCGACGGACCACAAGATCACGGCGGCGGTGATACTGTTCACGCATTTTCAGGACATGATCCCAGCCGCGGGTGAGCGCTTCCAAAGCCGCCTCTTGGGCGATGATCGACGCGCAAAGCATCGTGTATTGGTGCACCTTCATCATCGCATCGATGAGAGCAGCCGGACCACAGGCATAGCCGAGCCGCCAACCGGTCATCGCAAACGCCTTTGAGAAACCGTGCAGAAAAATCGTCCGCTCCGCCATTCCGGGCAGGCTGGCGATGCTGGTGTGCGTCCCCTCAAAGGTGAGCTCCGAATAGATCTCGTCGCTGAGCACGAGCAGATCTTTTTCGCGGCAAAACGCTGCGATCGCATCCAGTTGCACCCGGTCGCAGGTGCCGCCCGTCGGATTGCAGGGCAGATTCAGCATCAGAATCTTGCAACCCGGTTGCCACGCCGCGCGGAGGGCCTCGGCGGTCAGCGCGAAATTATCCCGCGCGTAGGTCGGAACGCCGACGGCCTGCCCGTGCACCAGCGCGATACTCGGATGGTAGGAAACGTAGCAGGGCTGGTGAAACATCACCTTGTCGCCGGGATTGCAGAAGGCCCGCAATGCGAGATCCAACGCCTCGCTCACGCCCACCGTGACGATGACTTGATCGTCGGGCCGGTAATCGACGCCGAAATGCTCGGTCACATATGTCGAAATCGCCCGACGCAACTCGATCAGTCCGAGGTTGGAGGTGTAGTAAGTCTTGCCGCGCTCGAGCGCAAAAATCGCCGCTTCGCGGATGTTCCAAGGCGTTACGAAATCGGGCTCACCCACCCCGAGCGAAATCACATCCTGGCCCTTCATCTTGGCTACCAACTCAAAGAAATCGCGGATACCGCTCTTGGGCAGCGCGGCCACATGGCCGGCGACCCAGCGTTTGGAATCTGTGCTCATGGAAAAATCCTCCGGTTAAGGGGTGATCGTGAGCCGCGTGGTGGACGCCTCGCCGGTATCGAGCAGGAAGCCCTGATCTTTGTAGCAGCGGAGCATAAAATGGGTCGAGGTCGAGATCACGCCCTCAATCGTCGAGAGCTTCTCCGATACGAACGCCGCGACTTTTTGCAGCGACGCGCCCTTCACAAAAACGAGCAGATCATAACCGCCCGACATGAGGTAACAGGACTCCACCTCGTCGAAGCGCGCGAGGCGTTCGGCGAGCCGGTTAAACCCGCCGCCGCGCTCTGGCGTGATCTTTACCTCGATCACTGCCCGCACGGTGGCAGCCGCTGCAGCCTCGTTGGAAAGATCGAGCACCGGACGCCAGCCGAGAAGGACTTTATCCTTCTTCAACTGCTCCAAGTGCTGGTCGACTTCGCTCACGGACAAGTTCGCGACCTGCGCGATTTGCGCCGTCGAGAGATTGCCGCCTTCGAGTAACAGCTTAAGAACAGGGTTCATAGGGACGGCGTTTATCCGGCACCCCGCCCGTTTTGACGAGGACGAAAATTGAGCCGCCTAGACAGCTTTGCCGATACTCGAAGCGGAGTTGCATCGCGTCCCAAACTTCACCCAGTCTTCCGCCTCCATGTTCGAATCTCTCACGGAAAAACTCGGCAGCGCGCTCCGCAATCTTCGCGGGGTCGGCAAACTCTCGGAAGAAAACATGGCGGACGCCCTCAAGGAAGTGCGAACCGCCCTGCTCGCCGCCGACGTCCACTTCAAGGTCGCCCGCGACTTCGTCGAGCGGGTCCAAACGGCCTGCGTCGGCCAAGAGGTGCTGAAATCAGTTACGCCCGGCCAACAGGTGGTCAAAATCATCAATGACGAACTCGTGCAGTTGCTCGGCGAGGGACAAACCACGCTCTCCCCTGCCCGCCCACTCAAGATTCTGATGGTAGGTCTGCACGGCTCCGGCAAGACCACCTCCACCGCAAAGCTCGGGAAGCTGCTGAAAAAGCGCGGTTACAAACCCTTCGTTGTCGCCTGCGACATCTACCGCCCCGCCGCGATCGACCAACTTGAGATTCTTGCCAAGCAGGAAGAGCTCGGTTTCTACGCCGACCGCAGTTCCCGGGACGTTACGGCGATCGGCGCTGCGGCACTCGCCGCCGCCGATGCGGCCGGCACGGATTGCATGATCTTCGACACCGCCGGCCGACTTCAGATCGACGCCGACCTGATCGAAGAGGTAAAAAAGCTCCGCGCCCGCATTCAACCCGACGAAGTCTTTCTGGTCGCCGATGGCGCGCTCGGCCAAGAAGCCGTCAACGTGGCTAAGGCCTTTCACGATGCACTCCAGCTTACCGGGCTCATCCTGACGAAGCTTGACGGCGATGCCCGCGGCGGCGCGGCGCTCTCGATCAAGAGCATCACGGGCGTTCCGATCAAGTTTGTCGGCACCGGCGAGAAAACCGGCGATTTCGACACGTTCTATCCCGACCGGCTCGCGTCACGTATCCTTGGCATGGGCGACGTCGTTTCCCTCGTCGAACGGGCGCAGGAAAACATCGATCAAAAAGAAGCCGAGCGGATGGCCGAAAAAATGCGCAAGGCCGATTTCAACCTCGAAGATTTTCTGGCCCAGATGCAGCAGATCAAGAAAATGGGCTCCATGCAGAGTATCGTCGGGATGATGCCCGGCATGAGCGGGGTTCAGCTTCCCGATGATTCGGAACGCCAGATGGGCAAGACCGAGGCCATTATTCTCTCGATGACCCTAAAAGAACGCCGGAAGCCCGAAATCCTCAACGGGGGCAGGCGTCAGCGGATTGCCAACGGCGCGGGAGTAAGAATCGTCGAGGTGAATCAAGTGCTGAAGCAGTTTCAGCAGATGCAAAAAATGATGAAGATGATGAAGGGCGGCGGTGCAAAAAAGATGATGCGCCAAATGGAGTCCATGAAGGGCCGAGGCGGCTTTCCTGGATTCTGATCAGTTCATAGCTAGCAGTGAAAAATAAAACGGGCGGACTAAAGAGTCCGCCCGTTTTGACCGGCAAAAATCGTCAGAATTCCCTCACTCCTCATCCCGGCGACCAGAGAGCATCAGCAAGATGTGCAACAAGCTGCCGAGGGATGCTACGAAAGCCGCAACATAGGTCAGCGCCGCCGCGTCTAGGGTCTGATGCACACCCGGCATTTCGTCGCGATCGACGATGCCGAGATTGACCAACTGGGCCTTGGCTCGGCGGCTCGCGTCAAACTCAACCGGAAGCGTCACAAGCTGGAAGAGGCAGATCACTCCCAGAGCGAGCGCTCCGAAGAACAACAGCGTCCCGCCGATCGAGGTGCTTATGAGCAAAATGCCGGCGATCATAACAAAGTTCGACACCCCCGACGCGATCTGCGTGGCGGGCGCGAGCGTTTGCCGCACACTCATCATAGCATAGCCGACCTTGTGTTGAATCGCGTGGCCTGCCTCGTGGGCGGCGACGCCGAGCGCGGCGAGACTCGTGCCGTGATAGTTGTGCTCGGAAAGCGCGAGCCGCTTGTTGATGGGATCGTAGTGGTCGGTCAGTTCTCCCGGAACCTGCACGATTTCCACGTCGCCGATTCCGGCCGAATCCATCACCGCCTGAGCAGCCTCGCGGCCGGTGATCCGACCACGGGAAGGAATCTGCACGTTTTTCGCGTAAGCGCTCCGGATGCGATGCTGGGCATACAGACCGAAGAGCATGGGAACGATGACAAGGATGATCCAAATGGACATGGTAGTATTTTTTGAAGTTGGGTGATTATGAAGCGGCGAGCACCGCGAACACACCGGACCATATCCAATCCCACCAATTTTCCAGCGTATTCGTCCGGATTGGAAACCGTTCACACGACTTCCAATCCG